>NZ_CP079865.1:1502164-1802597 GCF_025263565.1 Mycobacterium sp. SMC-8 | reverse complement strand
CGGGAACACCATCGCCAGCGCGGCCAGGTGCCACACGAAAAGCCCGTAGGACCACCGGCCCAGCGTCACCATCACCGGGCTGCCCAGCAGCCGGTGCGGGGTATCCACCCGGTCGAGCACCAGCGGGGCCAGCAGCGCGCCGGCGACCACCGCGCCCATCGCCGTCTTCAACGTCACCTGCCCGACCGACCCGGGGTGCAGGCCCTCGCGCCCGGCCAGCGGGGACGCCGCGATCAGGAACGCCGTCAACGCCAGCACCGCCATCAGCACGCGCCGGCGGGCCAGCCGATGGGCCCAGCCCACCGGGCTGACCGTCAGCTCCGCGAGCACCATGCCCGCGGCGAACCACGAGAAGAACGCCGGCGGCCAATTCCACAGGTTGTGCCCGGAGTCGGGGTCGAACGGGATGCGCACCCAGAACAGGCTCGCCACGGCGACCGCGATGATCACCGGGATCCGCGCGCTCACCGGCAGCCGGCGGGCCAGCAGCGCCAGCAGCGGCAACACCAAATAGAAGCTCATCTCCACCGACAGGCTCCACATCTGGGTGAGGCCCGCGGTCAGGGTCAGCGGCACATAGATCTGGGTCAGCGTGAGATTGGCCAACCACACCGTGAAGTCGGCGTTGACGTCGGGCAGCAGCGTCATGATCACCACCACCGCGACCAGATAGCCCGGCATGATCCGCACGATGCGCGACCTCAGGTAGTGCCCGGTCGACGGACGCTCCCGCAGCCCGCGCGCCGCGGCCGCGTGGCCGCGCCACAGCAGGAACCCCGACAGCGCGAAGAACACCGCGACGGCCAGATCGAAGCGGCCCAGCACCCGTCCCACCACGCCGCCGCCCTGGCCGGTCTGGAACGCCACGTGCGTGACGACGACGCCGATCGCCGCGCACGCGCGCAGGCCTTCGACGGCGGGCAGGAATCCGCGCGTCCCGCCGACGGCGCTCGAATCGCCCACGGCTTTGGCGTCGTTCACGCCGAACAGTGTGCCCGCAACACCGTCCCTGCGTGAATCCCGCCGGATAAACGGGTAGTCAGGCGCTGCCGGTGAACCCTCGTAGTAAGCGACGACCATCATCTGTGCTGTTAGGGTCGAACCGGACTTTTGGGCGTCTGGCTGGGCGCCGCCACCGCCACGCCCGTGGCGGCGCGCGAAGGGAGACACGGTATTGAACCGCGCAGTTGCGCTGAGGATCGCCGCGTGCGGAATCATGGGCCTCGGAGCTGCCCTGCTCATCGCTGCGCTGCTCTTGTCCACCTACACCCAGGACAAGATCGCCAAGATTCCGCTCGACATCGACACCACCCTCGTCAGCGACGGCACCGGCACCGCGTTCGACCCGGCGTCACTGCTCGGTGAGCGGTTCGTGATCAACGAGGACGTCCCGATGGTGCTGCAGCAGCAGATCAGCGTGGAGTCCCCGTCGAACGCCGACGTGGTGACGCTGCAGGTCGGCTCGTCGCTGCGGCGCACCGACCGGCAGCAGGACAACGGGCTGCTGCTGGCGATGGTCGACACCGTGACGGTCAACCGCTCCACCGCGATGGCGGTGTCGAGCGAGACCAATCCCGGCGGTTCGGTGCAGCGGCCGCGCTCCATCGACGACGAGGTCCCGCCGACGAGCATCGCGCTGCCGCACGAGGGGCTGGCCTACCGCTTCCCGTTCGACACCGAGAAGAAGACCTACCCGGTGTTCGATCCGATCGCGCAGAAGGCGTATGACGCCAACTACTCCGGCGAAGAGGATGTCAACGGCCTGACCGCCTACAAGTTCACCCAGAACGTCGGCTTCGACGCCGACGGCAAGCTGGTCGAGCCGGTCAAGTACCCGTCGCTGTACGACGACGACGCCGACAGCCAGGTGACGGCGCGAGCCGCGCTGTGGGGCCTCGAGGGCGACCCCGAGGAGATGATCACGATGACGCGGTATTACGCCGCGCAGCGCACGTTCTGGGTCGATCCGGTGTCGGGCACGATCGTCAAGGAGTCCGACCGCGGCTACCACTATTACGCCCGCGAGGCGCTCAAGCCCGAGGTCACGTTCGTCGACTACACCGTGACGTCCACCGAGGAGACGGTCGAGTCCCAGGTGGCCTCCGCGCAGGACGAGCGGGACCGGGTGTCGCTGTGGGGCCGCATCCTGCCGATCACGTTCACCGCGCTGGGCCTGGTCGCGCTGGTCGGCGGGGCGCTGCTCGGCTCGTTCAGCCTGCGCACGGAGTCGCAGTTGATCGATCCCGGTCTGGACGACACCGGCAACCGGTTCTTCGGTAAGCGCGGCGACGACGGCGAACCGGTGCCCGGCGCCGAGGCGAAGACCGAGAAGCTGCCCGCGCAGCGGCCGACGGACCTGCCGCCGGACCGACCGGTCTGATCGCGCCGGTCTCCGCGCCGACCTGGCGCTCGCTCGTCGCGCCGGGTTATGCGCTGGCATTGACCCTCGCGGTGACCGGGCCGCTCCTCGCGCCGGGTTACCTGCTGCTGCGTGATGCGGTGTCCACACCACGGTCCTATCTGACCGATGCCGCGCTGGGGCTGACCCAGGCCGCGCCGAGGGCGCTGCCGCAGGATTTCGCGGTCGCGCTGGGCTCGGCCGTGGTGGACGGCGGGGTGGTGGTCAAGGCCGTGCTCATCCTCGGCCTGTGGCTGGCCGGCTGGGGCGCCGCCCGGCTGGTGACCACGGTGCTGCCCGACGCCGGGACCGCCGGCCAATGCGTGGCCGTCACCATCGCGATCTGGAATCCCTACGTGGCCGAGCGGCTGCTGCAGGGGCACTGGAGCCTGCTGGTGGGCTACGGGTGCCTGCCGTGGGTCGCGGCGACGGTGCTGGCGCTGCGGCAATCGCCGAAATCGCATTCCACGCGCGGAAATGCGGGACATGACCGCGTGGAATGCGATTTCGGCAGGATCGGGGCGCTGCTGTTCTGGGTGGCGCTGGCAGGATTGACGCCGACGGCGTTGATGCTGGCCGCGACGATCGCGCTCGCGTGTGCGACGGCCCCCGGTTCAGGCCGGCCGCGGTGGTGGTGCGCAGCCGTGAGCCTGGCGGCGGCGGTGACGGCCGCACTGCCGTGGTTGGTCGCGTCGGCGGTGGCCGGCGGCTGGGCCGGTGCGGTGGACCAGCGGCCCGGGATCGAGGCGTTCGCCGCGCGTGCCGAGCCGGGGCTGGCCACTCTGGGCAGCCTGGCCGGCCTGGGCGGCATTTGGAATGCCGAGGCGGTACCGGCTTCGCGGACAACGCTTTTCGCAATCGTGTCGACGGGTGTGCTGTTGGCGATCGTGGCGGTGGGGCTGCCGGTGCTGCTTCGCCGCCGTGTCGCGCTGCCGTTGCTGGTGGTCGCGGTGACGGCAGTGGTCGCGCCGGCGCTGCTCGCCACCGGGCCCGGTATGGCGGTGCTGGAGGGCGTGGTCGGCGCGGTCCCGGGGCTCGGGGTGCTGCGCGACGGGCAGAAGTGGGTCGCGCTGGCCATGCCGGCCTACGCACTGGCCGGGGCGGCTGCCGTCGTCGCGCTGCGTCCCCGGCTACCCGCGGCGGCCGCCGCCGCGCTGTGCTGCGCCGCGGTGGTGGCGACGTTGCCGGACCTGGTCTGGGGTGTCGGCGGCCGCGTCGGCGCGGTGACGTATCCGCCCGGCTGGCCGGCGGCCGCCGAGCTGATCAACGCCGACCCGGCGCCGGTCGCCGTGCTGCCCGTCGACAGCATGCGGCGGTTCCCGTGGGCCGGGGACGCACCGGTGCTCGACCCGCTGCCGCGCTGGGTCCGTGCCGAGGTGCTCAGCACCGGTGACCTGACCATCGCGGGACAGACCGTTCCCGGGGAGGGCAGCCGGGCCCGCGAGGTGCAGCGGCTGCTGATCTCCGGCTCCGGCGCCGGCGAGCTCGCCGCGGCCGGGGTGGGCTGGGTGGTGGTCGAGGGCGCCGCGGTGGACCTGGAATTGCCGGTGGCCTACCGGGACGACGCGCTGACGGTGTACGCGATCGGCGGCGACAGCCCGGCCGCGCCCCATCGGGCGCTGCTGCTGGCCGCGCACTCGGTGTGGCTCGGTCAGCTCGTCGTCGGGCTCATCGCGATGCTGCTCGCGCGGCTGCGGTCACGTCACGCACACGGCCGGCAGCAGCAGCTGGACCGGCCAGAGCGCGGCGACCAGTAGATAGGCCAGCAGCCCACCGCCGGCAGGCATCAGCGTGTTCAACGATGTCTCAAGGAGGCGGACCTCCTCCACGCGGAAGAACGCCCACACCAGACCGACGGTGACATAAGGGATCGCCAGCCACAGCCCGAGTTCGATCACGTCGGCCAGACAGAACCGTCTACTGAGCACGCTGCGCGTGGCGGTGCGGATCGACATGCGGCGCTCCTCTCAGACCAGCCGCCGGTGGGCGCGGACGCGCCTGCGGACGTCGGCGAGCAGGATGTGACTGCCGCCCTGGCGAAGGAAGCCGGGCAGGAAGCGGTTGACGAACGCGACGAACAGGAACAGCTGCTCGAACCACCACTGCCGCCCGCCACCCCACGAAACGCCGAGCGCGTCGCGGAAAACCGGGGCCAGGAAGCCGGCGGTGAGGAACTTCAACAGCGGCCGGAAAGGCAGTCCCAGAACGGGATTGATCATCGTCACATTGATCAGCTCGGTGAGGTAGGACCTCACCACATCGTCCATCTGGACCTGCTCGCAGGCCGAGTCCCAGTACTGGTCGAACTCCGCACGGGTGGGCGGCCACTGGTCGGCGCCGACCTGCAGCGTGGTGCCGAGCGTCCAGGCCGAGCGGTAGAACTGCTCGGCCTGATCGGGCGTCATCCGGCCGCGCAGCAGCTGGTAGGTGTCTTCCAGCCCCACGAACAGGCACGCGGCCACCCACATCTGCAGATCGCGGTCGAAGGCGTTGTAGCGCACCGGACTTGACGGTCCCGACTGCACGTGCCGGTGTGCGCCGTCGACGGCTGCCCGGAAGGCGGCCCGGTCATCGTCGGATCCGAAGATCGCGACGGCCAGATACTGGAAGGTGGTGCGGGCCCGCTTCCACGGGTGCTTGAGCAGGTTGCCCGAGTCGACCTTGCTCTCCACGACGCCGTAACCCACTCCAGGACGCGACATCTGCATGATCACGTTGGCCGCGCCGGCGGCGAACGACCAGAAGTCCATCGCGTCGCCGACTCGCACCGGTTCGTCGCTCCAGCGTGCGGTGCGCCGCTTGATCTGAATCCTGTTGCCCCTCATGGGATACACACGCCCGTGACGAGCAGGATGGGCCAGAACAGCAGCGAGCCGGCGACCGCGAAGACCTTGAGCCCACCGTCCGCTGCCGCGATGTGGTCGGGCCGCAGCACCGTGACCAGGACCCCGAGAATCCCGTACGGCGCGCCGACCAGCAGCGCGGTCCCGATCCACTCGGCGACGGTCATCTCGTAGCCCAGGATCCGGCGCACCACACTGAGCATGGCGCTATGTTAATGGCCATTCGCGCTGCTGTCCGCGATAAGAGCGGAATTCGCGCGCCGTGATCAGATGACGCCGCTGGCCGGCACGCCGGCACGCACCGCGTCGAGCACGGCGCGCATGGCGTCGGCGCTCTGGCGCCAGGAGAAGTCGCCGCTGCGCACCTGGGCCTTGGCGCCCAACTGCTCGCGCAGCACCCCGTCGGTGAGCAACCGCTCCAGACCGTCGACCAGTTGATCGCAGTCGTCGACCAGCATCCCGGTGACCCCGTCGACGATCGAGTCGGTCAGCCCGCCCGAGGACCGGTAACCGATGGTCGGCACACCGTGCTGCGCAGCCTCGACCACCGACAGGCCCCAACCCTCTTTCCGGGAAGGCAGCACATGTACCCAACTCTGTTGCAGCACAGCGTGTTTGGTGGCGTCATCGACGTGGCCGTGGAAGGTGACCGCATCGGAGATCCCCAGCTGCCCGGCATGGCCGACCAGCCGCTGCGCCCACCAGCCGTCACCCAGCACGTCCAGGTGAACATCGGGGACGCGGGTGCGCAAGCGCGCCACCGCATCGAGGGCGTCCTCGATCTGCTTGTGCGGTACCAGCCGCGAGAGCACCACGACGCGCGGAGTCTCCGAACGGGGAATGGCCAGCGTGCGTTCGGGCGCCGCGTCGACACCGTTGCGCACCACCGCGATCCGGTCCGGGTGCACGCCCAGCGCGGCCAGGTCGCGGGCCGACGGCAGCGACACCGTGACGTACTGGTTACGGCGGTGCAGCCGCGGGGACAGCCGCGATTCGACGAACCACCCGATGCGGCTCATCACCGGCCCGGCGACGGGCCACTGCTCGCGGTGGCAATGGTGCACCAGAACCACCGTCCGGCGGCCGTACACCAGCCGGGACAGGAACGGCAGCCCGTTCTGGGTGTCCACCACGATGTCGGGCCGGATGCGGCGCATCGGCCCCAGCCCGATCTTCGCGGCGGCCATCGCCAGCCCCGCCCACACGTACACGCTGTAGGGCCCGCCCCTGCGCTGGATCTGCACGCCGTCGACCACTTCACACCGCGGCGCGCCGCGGTAGCGGGCGGTGCGCAGCGTGACCCGGGTGCCCGACGCGGCGAGCTGGGAACCGATGCGCTGCAGGTAGGCCTCGCTGCCGCCGCCCTGCGGGTGGCCGGTGTCACGCCAGCAGAGCAGCAGCACGGAACGGACCTGCGCACGCGAGGAGCACACGGGATCGGGCAGGTCAGACATCCCCGCCAGCCTAGCCCGGTGATCAGTAGGGTGACCGGGTGCCCGCCACCGACCGCTTCGCCGAACGTGCGACGCTGTCCCGCTCGGCGCGGCTGCTCGCGGCGTTCCGGTTCGAGCAGAGTGAGCCGGACCGCTTCTACGGCGCACTGGCCGCGGACACCGTCGCGATGGTCGGCGACCTGTGGCAGTCGGCCAAAGGCACGGCGCCCACCGGACTGACGCTGCTCGACGTCGGCGGCGGGCCGGGCTATTTCGCGTCGGCGTTCACCGAGGCCGGCGTCCGCTACATCGGCGTCGAACCCGACCCCCGGGAGATGCACGCCGCCGCACCCCGCACCCACGGTCGGGCCGGCACGTTCGTCCGGGCCTCCGGGACCGCGCTGCCGTTCGCCGACGCCAGCGTCGACGTGTGCTTGTCATCGAACGTCGCCGAGCACGTCGCCGAGCCGTGGCGGCTCGGCGAGGAGATGCTGCGGGTGACGCGGCCCGGCGGGCTCGCCGTGCTGTCCTACACCGTCTGGTTCGGGCCGTTCGGCGGGCATGAGATGGGCCTGACGCATTATCTCGGTGGTCGCCGGGCAGCTGACCGGTACGCCCGCAGACACGGCCACCGACCCAAGAATGACTACGGCTCGTCGTTGTTCGCCGTGCACGCCGCCGACGGGCTGCGCTGGGCGCGCGGCACCGGCGCGCTGGTCGCCGCATTTCCGCGCTACCACCCGCGATGGGCCTGGGGACTGACGAAGGTGCCGGGCGTGCGGGAATTCCTGGTGAGCAATCTGGTGCTGGTGTTGCAGCCGTTTTGAGGCTGTCTTGCAACAGGTTCTCGTTTGACCGATCCGTCGGTAGTGTGACGCCTATGACACAGAGCACTGCGTTTCGGACCGAATGGGACAAGCTGTTCATCGGCGGTAAGTGGGTCGAGCCGGCCACCTCGGACGTCATCGAGGTGCGTTCCCCCGCCACCGGCGAGGTCGTCGGCAAGGTGCCGCTGGCCTCGGCGGCCGACGTCGACGCCGCCTGCGCGGCCGCCCGCGAGGCGTTCGACAACGGTCCGTGGCCGCAGATGACGCCACAGCAGCGCGCCGAGGTGCTGGGCCGCGCCGTCAAGATCATGGAGGAGCGCGCCGACGAGCTGAAGTTCCTGCTCGCCGCCGAGACCGGCCAGCCGCCGACGATCGTCGACATGATGCAGTACGGCGCGGCGATGTCGTCGTTCCAGTTCTACGCCGGGGCCGCTGACACGTTCACCTGGCAGGACATCCGCGACGGCGTCTACGGCCAGACCCTGGTGGTGCGTGAGGCCGTCGGTGTCGTGGGTGCCGTGACTGCGTGGAACGTGCCGTTCTTCCTGGCCGCCAACAAGCTCGGCCCGGCGCTGCTGGCCGGCTGCACGGTGGTGCTCAAGCCGGCCGCCGAGACACCGCTGTCGGTGTTCGCGATGGCGGAGATGTTCGTCGAGGCGGGCCTGCCCGAAGGCGTGCTGTCGATCGTGCCCGGCGGCCCGGAGACCGGTCAGGCGCTGACCGCCAACCCGAATCTGGACAAGTACACGTTCACCGGGTCGTCCGGTGTCGGCAAGGAGATCGCCAAGATCGCGGCCGACAAACTCAAGCCCTGCACGCTGGAGCTGGGTGGCAAGTCCGCGGCGATCATCCTCGACGACGCCGACCTGGATTCCACGCTGCCGATGCTGGTGTTCTCCGGCCTGATGAACTCGGGCCAGGCCTGCGTCGGGCAGACCCGCATCCTGGCGCCGCGCTCGCGCTACGACGAGGTCGTCGAGAAATTGTCGGCGGCCGTCGCCGCGATGGCGCCCGGCCTGCCCGACGATCCGGCCGCGATGATCGGCCCGCTGATCAGCGAGAAGCAGCGCGACCGCGTGGAGGGCTACATCAAGAAGGGCATCGAGGAGGGCGCCCGCGTGGTCACCGGCGGCGGACGTCCCGAGGGCCTGGACAACGGCTGGTATGTGCAGCCGACGGTGTTCGCCGACGTGGACAACTCGATGACCATCGCGCAGGAGGAGATCTTCGGCCCGGTGCTCGCGGTGATCCCCTACGAGGACGAGGACGACGCGGTGCGCATCGCCAACGACTCGGTCTACGGCCTGGCCGGGTCGGTGTACACCACCGACAACGACCGGGCGCTGCGGATCGCCCGGCGGATCCGCACGGGCACCTATGCGGTGAACATGTACGCGTTCGACCCGTGTGCGCCGTTCGGCGGCTTCAAGAACTCGGGCATCGGCCGCGAGAACGGCTGGGAGGGCATCGAGGCCTACTGCGAGCCCAAGAGCATCCTGCTGCCGTTCGGTTACACGCCGCCGACGTCCTAGCGCGAGAAGACACAAAGTCGCACGCTCACCGCGGTGGGCGTGCGACTTTGTGTCTGCTGGGCGTCATCCGGCCGGGAGTGTCAGCCGCACCCAGACCCTTGCTCAGTCTCGATCGGGAACGAATGGTGCTCGTGGGCGATCAGCCACCGGCCGTCCACCTTGCGCAGGCCCATCGTGACGCGCAACCGCTCACCGGGTTTGGCCTCGAGCTGCTCGGGCCGGCCGCAGCGCAGCAGCGCGTACGCGAACCCGACGTCGTGACCGGCGACGACGTCGAGGTCGACGAGCTCGAACACCGCTCCGCCAGCGAGGAATTCGAAGAACGGTGGCCAGGAGTCACGGTAGGCGTCGATCCCGTGGATCCCGTGGCACGGCGGGGCACGTCGAACATCACGATGTCGTCGGTGTGCGCGGCGAGCACTCCGTCATGGTCACGAGCCTGGATCGCCGCGACCCACCGCTCGATGGTGTCCTGAATCTGGCCCTGGTTATCGGTCATGCCGGTTCCGACCTCCGCCAAACCCGGAACTCATCGCCGAGCAGACACAAAGTCGCACGGAGAAGGCCCCAGGAGTGCGATTTTGCGTCTGCTCGCGGTCAGGCGCGGCGCCAGCGGGCGCACACGAAGTCCGCGTTGACCGCCGAGGACACCAGCTTCCATTCCGAACGCAGCGGCAGCACCGGCGATCCGGCGCCCAACGTGCACGGCGCGTAGGACACGATCACCTCGTCGACCAGACCCGCGGCGACGAACTGGGCGGCGACGTCCCCGCCGCCGACCACCCACACGTCCCTGCCGTCTGCCGCCGACACCAAGGTCGGGTGCAGCTCGGTGACGTCGCCGGCGAAGGTGTGCACGTCATGGCCGTCGGCGATCAGGCCCGGCCGGTGGGTCAGCACCCAGGACGGCTGCGGGTACATCCATTCGCCCGGGTGGTTGTGCAGGATCCACTCGTAGGTGTCGGCACCCATCACCAACGCCCCCACCGACGCCAGGAACGGGTCGATGGCGAAGGGGCCGTCGGCGTCGATGTCGCGGGACGTGAGCCAGTCCAGGCTCTTGTGCTCGTCGACGATGTACCCGTCCAGGCTCGAGGCGGTGTAGTAGACGGTGCTCACTGATCTCCCCTCATCCAATCCAGCGGGTCGCCGCACCGGCTCGTCGCGCCGAGGCGCGCCAGCATCGTGCGGGCGAGTTCGCGGCGGTGCGCCGAGTACGTCAGCACATGCGCGACGATGCCGTAGAGCTGGAAGGACTCCGGCGGGTCGCAGAGCGCGTCGATCACGGTGTCCCCCAGCCGTCCGGCCGCGGTGTACTCCGCCACCATCGCCCGCCAGCGCGCTGCGAGGCCGTCGTGGTGCGCGGCCAGCTCGACGGCGGTGACGGACTCGGGTCGGGTGGCGCTGCGTGACGGGAAGTCGTCACCGGCGATGGTGGCCAGCCAGACCTCCTTGGTCCACACGATCGCGCCGAGCACCGCGCCCACACTCGGTTCGGGGCCGTCCCAGTGGAGCACCGTCTGCCCGTGCGCGATCTCGGCCACCCACTCATCGGCGGTCAGCTGCGCGGCCCGTTCGATGAGATGCGCGGTGTCGGCGAGGTCGTGCTCGACCATCAACGCCGCGATGTCGGGCGCGTGCGCAGCGCCTGGTTCGCCGGGATCGCTGTCCAGCCACAGTGACTGCGGCGGATGGAAGTGCAGGCCGTTGGGCGCCGGGAGCCGGAAGTGGATCTCGCCGGCCTGTGACGGCGGCCGGCCGTACGTGCGGCGGAATGCCCGGGAGAACACCTCGGCCGACGACCAGCCCTCGTCCGCGGCCACGGCGGACACCGGCTCGCCGCGTTGCAGCCGCCAGGCGGCGCGCTCCAGCATCACCCTGCGCCGCAGTGCCGCCGGCGATTCCCCGGTCAACCGTCGGACCTCACGGGAGAAGTGGAATTCCGAGCTGTAGCTACTGCGGGCCATGTCGCCGACATCGCCGTTGGACGAGTCGGTGACGGCGTCGAGGAGTTCGCGGAGCCGGTCGCGGCGACGCAGAGCCGCGTGCCCAGGCGAAGAATCGTCGGTCACGGTCTCCGAGTATCGTCGGCCGCCGCGACCGGGAACATGACTTTTCCTGCTGCCCTACTGCCTACTTCGGGCACGGCCCACCGGGCGCTGACAACACCCGCCCCGAAAATCACTGTGGCGGAATCCCCCGACCGGGTTCCGCCACAGTGATTCGAACCTACAGTGGGCGGTCCGGATCCGTCGGGCGTTTCGGACTACCAGCCAGCTGCAATTCCTCGCCGGCGGGGACTGCGCGGCGGTGCCGCGGTGTTGAGGTCGACATGACGAACACAGAACACCTCACCGCACTGGTCACCGGAGCCAACCGGGGCCTCGGCCGTCGCTTCGCCGAGCAGCTCGTGGCGCGCGGCGCCAAGGTCTACGCAGCCGCCCGGCGACCCGAGACGATCGACCTGCCCGGGGTGGTGCCGATCCCGCTCGACATCACCGATCCGGAATCGGTGCACCGTGCCGCCGAACTGGCCCCGGACGTCACCGTCGTGATCAACAACGCCGGTGTGTCGACCCGCGCCGGTTTGCTCGACGGCCCTCTGGACGACATCCGGCTGGAGATGGAGACGCACTACTTCGGCACCCTGGCCGTGATCCGGGAGTTCGCGCCGGTCATCGAACGCAACGGGGGCGGCTCGATCCTGAACGTGCTCTCGGTGCTGTCGTGGCTGCACCCGCCGACCAGCGGGGCGTACTCCGCGGCGAAGGCCGCCGGGTGGGCGATGACCGACGCGGTACGCCAGGAGCTCGCGCCGCGCGGAGTCCACGTCGCCGCGTTGCACGTGGGCTACATGGACACCGACATGGTCAGCGACATCCCTGCCGAGCAGAAGACGGACCCCGCCGTGGTCGCCGAGCTCGCGCTCGACGGCCTGTTCGCCGGAGCGCCCGAGATCCTGGCCGATGACCTGAGCCGCGCGGTGAGGGCCCAGCTGTCGGCGGCACCCGCCTGATCAAGATCAAGGTTGCGATCGGGCGACCGAGCTTGACGGCCCCGTACCGGTACTGGTTTCTTCGGTCAGTGACGCTGCTCATAGGCACGCTTCGACGGCCATGAGCAGTGGGTACACTGGCAAAACTAGAACACGTTCCAGTATTGAGGGGGCCGCCGTGGGTGCGACCGACGACCAGACCGACATCGAGACGTCCGAGATCACCAAGTGGGATCCCGTGCTCACCGAGCGGGTGATGGGCCTCCTCAAGCCGTTCCTCAAGGGCTGGCACCGTGCCGAGGTGCGCGGGCTGGAGGACTTCCCGAACGGTGGCGCGCTGGTGGTATCCAACCACTCCGGCGGGTTGTTCCCGATGGACGTGCCGGTCTTCGCCAGCGGTTTCTACGACAAGTTCGGCTTCGACCGGCCGGTCTACACGCTCAGCCACGACATGCTGATGGTCGGCCCCACCGGCGCCTTCTTCAAGAAGACCGGTTTCATCCCGGCCAATCACCGCAACGCCGACGAGGCGCTGCGCTCGGGCGGTGTCGTGGTGGTGTTCCCCGGCGGTGACTACGACGTCTACCGTCCGACACTGGCCGCAAACAAGATCGACTTCGGGGGGCGCACCGGGTACGTCAAGGCGGCGTTGAACGCCGGTGTCCCGATCGTGCCGACGGTGGGCATCGGCGGCCAGGAGAGTCAGCTGTTCCTGACCCGCGGCACGGAGGTGGCCAAAGCACTGGGTCCGGTGGCGCGGGCGTTCCGCGCCAAGATCGTGCCGGTGTCGTTCGGTTTCCCGTTCGGCCTGTCGGTGGTGCTGCCATTGAATGTGCCTCTGCCGTCGAAGATCACGATGAAGGCGCTGCCGCCGATCGACATCGTCGCCGAGTTCGGCGAGGATCCCGACATCGACGAGGTCGACGCTCATGTGCGGCGGGTGATGCAGCGAGCCCTCGACGAACTGGCCGGAGAGCGCCGGCTCCCGGTGCTGGGCTGAGCTAGGTGCCCATGGGAATCACCGACTCCGTCACCAACGCCCTCGGCCTGGTCTCGACGATGGTGCGCGCCGGCGTTATCGCACCGATGCGGCCCGACAAGTACCTGCGCATCACCGGCGCGATGCAGCGCGAGAACATGGCGATCACGTCCGGGTTCGCCGCGGCCGCCCAGCGCTGCCCGGACCGGGAAGGACTGGTCGACGAACTCGGCATCCTGACGTGGCGCCAGATCGACCGGCGCGCCGACGCTCTCGCCGCCGCACTGCAGGCGCAGCCCGGCGGCCAGCCCGAGGTGATCGCGCTGATGGCGCGCAACCACCGCGGTTTCGTCGACGCGCTGATCGCGGCCAACCGAATCGGCGCCGACGTCCTGCTGCTCAACACCTCGTTCGCCGGGCCCGCGCTGGCCGAGGTGATGGATCGCGAGGGCGAGGGCCGCTCCGTCGCGGTCATCTACGACGAGGAGTTCACCGAGACGGTCGACCGCGCGCTGGCCGGACGACCCGACACCACCCGCATCGTCGCGTGGACCGAAGGGCCGACCGACCGGCACACGGTCGAGGCGTTGATCGACGCGCACACCGGACAGGAGCCGGTGCGCTCGCTGGCCAAGAGCCGGGTCATCCTATTGACCTCGGGCACCACCGGAACGCCCAAGGGCGCCAAACACTCCGGCGGCGACCCGAGCGTGCTCAAGGCCATCCTCGACCGCACCCCGTGGCGCGCCGAGCAGCCCGTGGTGATCGTCGCGCCGATGTTCCACGCGTGGGGCTTCTCGCAGCTGGCCTTCGCCGCGTCCATGGCGTGCACGATCATCACCCGCCGCAAGTTCGACCCGGAGGCGACCCTCGAGCTCGTCGACAAGCACCGCGCCACCGGGCTGTGCGTGGTGCCGGTGATGTTCGACCGCATCATGGAGCTGCCCGAGGAGGTGCTCGGCAAGTACAGCGGCCGCTCACTGCGATTCGCGGCGGCATCGGGTTCGCGGATGCGCCCCGACGTGGTCATCAAGTTCATGGACCGGTTCGGCGACGTCATCTACAACAACTACAACGCCACCGAGGCCGGCATGATCGCCACCGCGACACCGCGCGACCTGCGGGCCGCGCCCGACACCGCGGGCCGGCCGGCCGAAGGCACCCAGATCCGGATCCTGGACGCGGATTTCCACGAGGTCCCCACCGGCGAGGTGGGCGGGATCTACGTGCGGAACTCGACGCAGTTCGACGGCTACACCAAGGGGTCGACCGGGAAAGGCAAGGACTTCCACGAGGGGTTCATGTCGTCGGGCGACCTCGGCTACCTCGACGAGGACGGCCGCCTGTTCGTGGTGGGCCGCGACGACGAGATGATCGTCTCCGGCGGTGAGAACGTCTACCCGATCGAGGTCGAGAAGACGCTGGCCGCCCATCCCGACGTGGCCGAGGCGACGGTGCTCGGCGTCGACGACGAGAAGTTCGGCCAGCGCCTGGAGGCGTTCGTGGTTTTGCAGCCCGGCGCCGCGGCTACCCCCGACACACTCAAGCAACACGTCCGCGACCACCTCGCGAACTACAAAGTGCCCAGGGAGATCACGATTCTCGATGAGCTGCCGCGAAGCATCACCGGCAAGATCTCCCGCAAGGACCTGCAGGAACGCGTCAAGAATGCCTGATAATGCCTAAGCGCCGGCCGCTGCTGCGCGCCGTCGCCGAGCTGCTCAACGCCGCCAACGGGGTCCGCCCGCTGGCGCGCGACGGCTATCCGACCATCCCGGTATTCGCATTCGGCTGGCCCACCTCGGAGATGTCGCCGGTGTACCTGGCCGGTTCGATGCTCGACGCGCTCCGGCGCGGCATCCGCGGCGATTTCCGTGGTCCGCGTGGCCGGATCGCGTTGGGGCTGACCGCGGTCGCCTGGGCTCTGCTGTATCTGATCCACCGCCGCAACGTCGGCTCGCAGCCGTACTTCGAGGATCCGCTGCGCGAGGCGCTCGGCGAGAACTACCAGCGGATCGCCGAGAAGGCCCGCCCGGCCAGGCGTCGCTACGTCGGCGTCTTCCCCAACGACGTGATCCGCCGTCGGTACGTCGAGAGCGTCGTGCAGTACGGGCCGCTGCGAGTCAACAAGGCGGACATCTGGCGCCGGGCCGATCTGCCCCGTGACGGGAAAGCCCCTGTGTTACTTCAGGTTCCGGGCGGAGCGTGGGCGATCGGGATGCGCCGGCCGCAGGCCTACCCGCTGTTGAGCCACCTGGCTGATCACGGCTGGATCTGCGTGTCGATCGACTACCGGGTCAGCCCCCGCCACACCTGGCCCGATCACATCGTCGACGTCAAACGCGCGCTGGCCTGGATCAAGGAGCACATCGCCGAATACGGCGGAGACCCGGACTTCGTCGCGATCACCGGCGGGTCGGCGGGCGGGCACCTGTCGTCGCTGGCGGCGCTGACCGCCGACGATCCGCAGTACCAGCCCGGTTTCGAGGACGCCGACACCTCGGTGGCGGCGGCGGTTCCGATCTACGGCCGCTACGACTGGGTGTCCGCGCGCGGCAGCGGCCGCAGGGAGTTCATCGCGTTCCTGCAGCGGTTCGTCGTCAAGAGGCCGATCGCGCGGCACCGGCAGGAGTACGTCGACGCGTCGCCGATGTACCGGCTGCGCCCCGATGCGCCACCGTTCTTCATCCTGCACGGCCAGGACGACTCGATCATTCCGGTGCCGGAGGGCCGTGAGTTCGCCGACGCGCTGCGCGACGTGTCGAACTCCCCGGTGGTCTACGCCGAGATCCCGCACGCCCAACATGCTTTCGACTTCTACTACGGTTCGCCGCGGGCGCACTACACGGCGCAGGCCGTCGAGGAGTTCCTGTCCTGGGTGATGGCCACCCGTCAGGTTGCCGACAAGGCCAGTTAGCCCGCGGCAGCCGCCTGAGTTCCGCCGAAATCGCATTCCACGCGGCCCGCGAGCGAATTTGGGCGCGTGGAATGCGATTTCGGCGTCAGTGGGCGACGTCGTTGGGCATCGCCGACTCGACGACCGTGAGCTCGGCGGAAAGCCCCGCCGCGCGGCGAATCTCGGTGAACTCCTCGAGCATGGCCGCGGTCAGCTCGTGTGGATCCTCGAGCGTGGTCCCGTCGGAGAGCACCGAGATGTTGATCTGGTCGACGTAACTCCACACCGTGATGTTGAGTCCACTGCCGGCGGTCAGCGGCCCGACCGAGTAGATCTCGGTGACAAGCGCACCGCCGACGCGGGCGCGCTCCCGCGGGCCGGGCACATTCGAGATCGGCAGGTTCATCACCTTGTTCTGGCCGTCCTTGTTCGACAGCCAGCGGAACATCGCCTCGGCCGGGGCGGGCGGGAAGTACGCCGACCACCGGCTGACCAGTTCGGGCCCGATCAGGTTGTTACTCTCCTTGCCTGCGGCCGCGGCGACGTGCGCGGCCTTGACCCGGCTCAGCGGGTCCTCGAGGTCGACGGGCAGGCTGACCAGCACACCGGTGAAGTAGTTGCCCGAGATCCGGTCGCGGGAGAAGTCGAAGCTCACCGGCACCGACGCCAGCAGCGGGTGGTCGGCGCGACCGTCGTAGCGCAGCAACAACTTTCGCAGCGCGCCGGCCGACATCGCCAGCACCATGTCATTGATCGTGACCCCGAGCTGCTTGCCGGTGTGTTTGACGTCGTCGAGTGACAGCGTCGCGGTGGCGAAGCGTCTGGTCGCATCGATCATGTGGTTCATGAACGACGGCGGCGGAGTGAACGGCCGGGTCAGCTCCGGGGACAGCTTGTGTTCGCTGCGCTGCACACGCCGCACCCCCGCAGCCGTGTACCGCACCACGCCGGGCAGTTTGGCGATCTGGCGCATGTGGTCGGCGAACGCCGTGCGCACCAGCTCCCCCCGGGTCGGGACCGGATCGGTGGCGTAGGAATCGCGGTCGGCCTGCGGGCTGTCCTGCAGATCCATGCCGCGGGCCAGCAGGTTCGCCGACGCGACACCGTCGGCCAGCGCGTGGTGGATCTTGCCGAGCACCGCGATGCGGCCGCCGGCCAGGCCCTCGATCAGATACATCTCCCACAGCGGGCGGCTGCGGTCCAGCGGGGTGCTCGCGATGCGGCCGACCGCCTCGTCAAGCTCGCGACGGCCGCCCGGCGCGTCGGCCCGGCAGGACCGGACGTGGTACTCGAGGTCGACCTCGGCGTTCTCCCGCCACATCGGATGGTGGAACTTGAACGGGATGTCGATCAGCTCGTACCGGAACGGGTCGAGCTTGTAGAGCCGGCTGTGGATGACCTTGCGCAGCTCCTCGACACCGAAGTGCGCCCCGCCGAGATCGTCGAGCTCGATCACGGCGAGCTTCAACGTGTGCATGTGGACGTTGGGGGTTTCGCTGTACAGCAGCACAGCGTCCCAGCCACGAAGCCTCTTCACCGCGCCACCTTCCGCACCGGAGGTGACTATATAACCTCTTTGGCCCCGATGAGGCTCCGGTTTCGGTGAATGTGGTTGAGGAACAAGCCGATTGCGGTCGCCGCGGCTCCGGTGCGGGCACCGTCGGTCATGTCGAAACCGTGGCCCGCGCCGGGAAGCTCGACATAGCCGACCACCGAACGGGAGACGCCGCGCAGACGTTCGACGAAACTCTGGGCCTGGGCCACCGGGATCACGCTGTCACCGGTGCCGTGGACGACCAGGAACGGCGGCGCCTCCGGATGGACCCGCGCCACCGGCGAGGCCTTGCGGTACACGTCGGGATGCTTGTCGAACTTGCGCTTGACCACGACCCGTTCCAGGAAGTCCATGAAGCGGACCCGCTCGACCGTCGACTTGTCCTCCCAGTCGTAGCGGCCGTATACGCCGACCACCGCGTCGACCGACGTGTCCGAACCCTCGGGCAGCTCGCCCTGCATCTCGGGGTCGTTGGCGGTCAACCCGGCCAGCGCGGCGAGGTGGCCGCCGGCCGAGGTCCCGGAGATCGCAACGAAGTTACGGTCGCCGCCGAACCGGTCGACATTGGCCCTGGCCCATGCGATCGCGGTCTTGACGTCGCTGATGTGGGCGGGCCACGGATGGTGCGGCGCCACCCGGTAGTCGATGGACAGACACACCCAGCCCTGCTGGGCTAGATGGGACATCAACGCGTAGCCCTGCAGCATCCTGCTGCCGTGAACCCAGGCCCCGCCCGGCACGAAGATCAGCACCGGCGCCGGCTCCGCCGGCAGGTCGTCCCGGCGCCACACGTCGAGCAACTGCCCCGGCCGCGGACCGTAGCGCACCGAGCTCCGGTGCACGTGCCGGCGGTGCTCACGCATTTTCCAGACCGGCGGGGTGCGCTCGGCGGCGGGCCACTCGATCTCCAGATCCTTGGGACCCACCACATCGCGCAGCGCGGCCTCGGTGACCGCGTTGGTGCAGTCCCGTTCCTGCTTCTTCTTCTCGGCGTCGTTCGGCGTCACCAGCGACTTCGCCAGCGCGCCGACGAAATCGGGGGCGTGTCGGGTGCCCCAGATCCCCGCGGCGGTCAGTGCGCCAAGTGGCTCAAGGTGTTTCCCGATGACCGGCAGCGACGCCGAGGCCACGCTCATCGCCAGCAGGTAGTCGGAGGGGCCGGCGTTGCGCAACCATTGCAGGCGGGTAGTCAGAGTGGGTCCGGGATACCGGGTGTCCGGCCGTTCCGTCATTGCGCGAGCGTACCCCCGCGCGCGAGAACCAAACGACAATCTGAGCGAAGTTGTCTACTCATGTTTCGCCTGTAGTCAATTTGTGACCTAGGTCACAGATACGGGCCCGGTGCGGTAGGCGATAACGTCGGTTGCCGACCGACAACTTCAGCAGTGAGGCTCACCGTGAGTAAGAGCGTGACCGCGTCCAAACTCGCCATCACCGAGGACCACCAGGATCTCGCCGCGGCCGCGGCCGGCCAGCTCACGCGTCTGCAGACCCTGGCCAAGGCCAGGGCCACTCTCGACGGCGGCGACCCCAGTCCGGCCGACATCTGGTCGGCGGCAGTCGAACTCGGCTGGACCGGGCTCGCGCTCCCCGAGGAGTTCGGCGGCGCGGGCTTCGGTTTGCCGGAACTCTCCGTCGTCGCGGAGTGCCTGGGCAGGCAACTGGCGCCCGGCCCGTTCCTGTCCAGCGCCGCCGCGGCCGTGGTCATCGACCGGTGCGCGCCCGATTCCGTTCGGGCCGCACTGCTGCCCGGCCTGGCCGGCGGCGAGACCGTCGCGGCGCTCGGCGTGTCGGACGGCGTCGCCGTCGGCGCCGACCTGACAGTCACCGGAAAGGCCACCGCGGTGCTCGGCGCCCCCGACGCGTCCGTGCTGGTGCTGGTCGCGGGTCCGGACGTGGTGATCATCGACGCCGGCCCCGATGCCACCGGTGTCACGATCACCCCACTCGACTGCCTGGACACCACCCGTCGCATCGGCGACGTGACGCTGAACGACGTCGCCGTGCCCGAGGAACGGGTGCTGCGCGACGCCGCCCGCAATGCCCGGACGGTGTTCCGCATCCTCACCGCGGCCGAGGCCGTCGGTGTCAGCTGGGCGGCACTGGACATGGCCGTCGAGTACGCGAAAGTGCGCGAGCAGTTCGGCCGTACGATCGGCACCTTCCAGGCCGTCAAGCACCACGCCGCCAACATGCTGGTGGCCGCCGAGGTCGCCACGGCCGCCACCTGGGATGCCGCCCGGGCCGAGGACCTCGACAGTTCCTGGTTCGCCGGCGCAGTGGCCGCCACGCTGGCCAACCGCGCGCAGGTATTCAACGCGCAGAACAACATTCAGCTACACGGAGGTATCGGGTTCACCTGGGAACACGATGCGCACCTGTATCTGCGGCGGGCGCGCACCCTGGCGGCGCTGGCGGCCGACGGCACCGACCCGGTGCTCGACGTCGTCGACGCCCAGCGCGGCGGCCAGGCCCACGGCGCGTCGTTCACGCTGCCGCCCGAGTCCGAGCAGTACCGCAGCCAGGCCCGCGAGGCCGCGGCGAAAACCCGGGCCCTGCCCGTCGACCGCCAGCGCGACCACCTCGTCGACTCCGGATATCTTGTCCCGCACTGGCCGCGGCCGTGGGGCCGCGGCGCGAACGTGCTGGAGCAGCTGGTGATCGAGGAGGAGTTCGCCGACGTCGACCGTCCCGACATGGGGATCACCGGGTGGGTGGCACTGACGATCGCTCAGGCCGGCACCGAGGAGCAACGCGAGCGCTGGGTGGAACCGGTGCTGCGGGGCCAGGTGATGTGGTGCCAGCTCTTCTCCGAGCCGGGCGCGGGGTCGGACGCCGCGGCGGTGCGCACCTCGGCCAAGAAGGTCGACGGCGGCTGGCGGGTGACCGGGCAGAAGGTGTGGACCAGCCTGGCGCACATGTGTCAGTGGGGCCTGGCCACGGTCCGCACCGACCCTGATGCTCCGAAGCACGCCGGGGTCACCATGATGGCGATCGACATGACGGCCGCGGGCGTCACGGTGAACCCATTGCGCGGGCTCACCGGTGATTCGCACTTCAACGAGGTGTTCTTCGACGACGTCTTCGTGCCCGACGCCGATGTGGTCGGCGACGTCAACAAGGGCTGGCTGGTCGCGCGCGCGACGCTGGGCAACGAGCGGGTCTCGATCGGCGGTGGCTCCGGCGCCCCGACCGGCACCACCCCCGACCATCTGATCAAGCTGCTCGACAGCGCACCGGAGACGGCGGCGGGCTACGTGCGCCGCGCCGGCGAGGTGATCGCCGAGCTGCACACGCTCCGGTTGCTCAATCTGCGGCGGGCCACCCGGGCGATCGCCGGCGCCGAGCCCGGACCGGAAGGCAACGTCACCAAACTGCTGGTCGCCGAGTCGGGTCAGCGGCTCACCGAGCTCGCGTTCGAGTTGGCCGGCACCGCGGCGGTCACCGAGCAGATCCCGCAGCTGACCCGCAGCTACATGGGCAACCGGGCCATGACCATCGCCGGGGGAACCTCGGAGATCACCCGGAACACGGTTGCCGAGCGGATCCTCGGACTGCCGCGAGACCCGCTACTTCGCTGACGGAAGCCGTCACCGCACACGCATACTTGTCGGATGCCCCGCATAAATTTCCACCCCGAACTGCGCCGCAGTGCCCGCATCCTGCCCAGACAGATGATCACGCCGGTCACGCTGCCGTTCATGCGGGCGGCGTCCCGGCTGATGTGGCGCAGCGGCGACGCCCCCGACGATATCGAGGTGCTGACGCTGTCCTCCGGGGTCGGGGTGCGGCTGTTCCGTCCCCGCGGCGTGGCGCCCGGCCCGGGACCGGCGCTGCTGTGGATCCACGGCGGCGGCTACGTCATTGGCGACGCCGCCCAGGACGACGTGCTGTGCCGGCGTTTCGCGCGGGAACTCGGCGCGACGGTCGCGTCGGTGAACTACCGGTTGGCACCCGAACATCCGTACCCGACTCCGCTGGAGGATTGCTACACCGCGCTGGGCTGGTTGTCGCGGCTGCCGTCGGTGGATCCGGCACGCGTCGCGATCGGCGGAGCCAGCGCCGGCGGCGGGCTGGCGGCCGCGCTGGCACTGCTGGCCCGCGACCGCGGTGAGATCCCGGTCGCCGCACAGGTTCTGGTATATCCGATGATCGACGACCGCACGGTGGACCGCCACGGGCTCGACCACCCGGGACACCGGCTGTGGAACCAGTCGAGCAACCGCTTCGGCTGGCGGGCCTACCTCAAGGACGCCGATCCGACCGAGGCGGTCCCGGCCCGCCGCGAGGATCTCGCCGGGCTCCCGCCGGCATGGATCGGCGTCGGCACCCTCGACCTGTTCCACGACGAGGACCTGGCCTACGCCGAGCGACTGCGGGAGGCCGGCGTGCCGTGCGAGGTGATGGTCGTCGACGGCGCCTTCCACGGGTTCGACGGAATCGCGCCGAAAGCGTCTGTGTCACAGTCGTTCTTCAACAGCCAGTGCGCGCTGCTACGGACGGCGTTCGCGCCCGCGGCGGCCTGACACTCACCGGCGCTCATAGACGAGCCTGCCGCCGATGACCGTGGCGGCCACGGCAGCGGCGTCCAGGTCAACGGGCGCGGCCGGCGGCGGGGTGGACAGGATGCACAGATCGGCGGCCGCGCCGGGCTCGATCCGCCTCGGGACGGCCGGCCGGTCCGGCGCGCCCAGGAACATCGTCAACGCCGTTGCCGCCGAGACACGTTCACCGTCGCCCAGTACCCGGCCGGACGGCGTGGTGCGGTGCACGGCAGCGCGCATCACCGCCCACGGATCGAGGTCGCCGAACGGCGCGTCGGTGGACAGCGCCACCGTCACCCCGGCGCGGGTCAGCGAGGCGACGCGCCACAGCTCGTGGTGTTCGGCCGCGTCGACGTCGGTGAGGTACTGGTCGCCGCGTTCGGCGACGAAGTTCGGCTGGGTCACCACGGTGACCCCTGCGGCGGCAAGCTGGGCCAGCGTCCCGTCGGGCACCACCGCGGCGTGCTCGATACGATCGAGCGGATGAATGCCGTTGAGGCGCAACGCCTCCAGCGTCACGACCAGCTGGGCGGCGGTGACGCAGTGCACCGCGACCGGCGCGTCGGCGGCGCGCCGGTCGGCGATCCATCCGCTCACCTCATCGAGGTCGAGCGCGTCATCGTGCAGGATGCGCTTGCCCGGGGACAGCCACCGGACGCGCTGGGACATCTGCTTGGGCAGCTGGTCCGGATCGGCGAGATCCGGTGTGGCGTCGGTGACCCCGGTGACGCCGAGCCGGCACAGTCGCGCGCTCAGGCCGGCGAGGTCGGGTTCCTGACGCAGCTCGGCTGCCCAGCCGGCGTCGGCGCTGGGCAGCCGGCCGTCGGCATGGTCCGTCAGCCCGACGCGGTGCAGCGCGGCACTGTTCAGGATCCACTGCGCGCCGCTGCGGTGCTGGACCCGCACCGGAACCGACGGCGCGACGTCGTCGAGCACGTGCCGGTCCAGCGGTCCGGCGGCGGCGTCGTGGTAGCCGACCGCACGGATCCAGCCGTGCGCATCCACCGGCGCGGTGGCCAGCACCCGGGCCAACTCGGCCCTGGTGTGCACCACCTCGGGACCAACCCGGACCGAGTGCAGCGCGGCCGCGGCCGCGCGCAGGTGGATGTGGTGGTCGTGCAGGCCCGGCAGCACGGCGCCGCCGGCGGCGTCGTACTCCGGTTCGCCGGGCCGGCGCGTCAGCCCTGCGCCGACCTCGAGGATGCGCTCGCCGACGCGTAGGTCGGTCGCGGTGCCGTCGAGCAGCCTCGCCCGCCGGATCAGCACGATCCGGCCAGCCGTTCGGCGACCAGACGCTCGACGGCCTCGTTGTCCGCGCCCGGCGCTGGGCCGCGACTCGGGTTCGGCGGCGCTGTCGTGCAGTCGATTTCGCGGTCGCGGGGCAGTTCGGCGTAGGTCGCGGCGACCGCGGCCATCGACATCTCCACCAGCTCCCCGCCGCCTCTGGCCTGCGATTCGAGCACCGCACGGGCTGCGTGCAGCCCGGTCAACGGGTCGGCGATCGCGTCCCCGCAGAACCGCGGCGCCTGCGCGGTACCGCCGACGAGACCGCCCGAGACCGCCGCGTCGTCGCCGAACGCGACCCAGTCGGCGCGGCCGTCCGCCGTTCCGTGACCGGTGATCCGTATCCAGGTGCGGCCGGCACGTACGGGCACGCTGTCCGGACTCAGGCCACGCCGGCGCAGTGCCGCGGGCCGGGAGGACTCGATCACCACGTCGGCCGCGGCCAGCAGCCGGCGTAGCGGCCCGGGGTGCGCGAAATCAGCGTGGTAAGAGAGCTTTCCGGCGTTCATCCAATCGAAGACATCGCGGGGTCCCTGCCGTGTCCCGTCCGGGCGGGCGGCGCTCTCCACCTTCACGACGGTGGCGCCCGCGCGCGCGAGCAACCGGCCGCACAGCGGGCCGGCCCACATCGAGGACAGGTCGGCGACGAGCAGCCCCGCCGCCGAGGCCGGCTGTGACCGCGGCCCCAAGGCTCGCAAAACCTTTGCGGCAGGCGCAGTTTCACCGAGTACGCCGACGGGCAGGCCGAGCAGCCGCGCCCGCTCGGCGAAGCCGGTCACCCCGAGGTCGCGCACGCAGCGTTCGACCGCCCGCCAGGGGTCGGTCATGACGTCGTCAGTCTGGGTCAACGCGGGGACCGCGGCGACGTCGTCGCCGCGGGACAGGGTCAGCGCGCACCAGCCGTCGCGGGCGGCCATCAGCCGGGTGGCCCCGCCTGCGGAGATCCGGTCGCCGCAGCGCAGGCCCAGCAGTGCGGCCCGGCCGCCGAGCAGTTCCGCTGCGTCGACGGTGATTCCGGTACACGCGCCCACGTCGCGGGCGACCGAGCTTGCCCGGTCGAGCACGGCGGCAGGGATGCGCACGGGTGTCACCACACCATTGTGATCAGAAGTGCAGCACGCTGAACCGCCAGTCCAGCACCTGGCGGTCCTCGTCGGGTCCGGCCGCGTAGACCACCGACCGCAACCGCAGCACCCCGCCCCGCCCGCCCGGCAGCGGCTCAGCCGCCTCGATCGTGAGATCGCTGTACAGCGTGTCGTTCTCATGCACCGGCCCGGTGTGGTCGCAGGATTCCCAGCCCAGCACGGTCACCACGTTGGGCAGCAACCGGGCGGCCTGGGCCAGGGCCAGGCCGATGGTGTGCCCGCCGTACACCAGGCGCCGGCCGGCGACCCGTGAATCATGATGGGTGGCTGCGATGTTCAAGGACAGCCTGGCCAGTTCGGGGGCACTGCTGACCACGTCGGCGGTGCTGCGCAGGACGGCGCCGGCGAGCGCGGGGTCGAAGTGCGGGCCCGGCACTCGCGCCCGGAACATCTCGGCGTCCCAGTCGGCGGTCGGGTCGGTCACGGGCCCTTCGCCGGCACCGATGGCGGACAGATCGTCGGCGTGCCCGGTCTGCACGGTGTCGCCGCTCAGCGGCAGCATGGCGCACCGGTAGAAGTCCAGCACCAGTCGCCCGACCCCGTCGATTGTCGTCATGCGCAGTGCGGCAAGGCCGGTGGGCGCTCGCCCCGGTTTCGCCGTGTTCTGCCGAAGACCCACCACCTCGGTGCGGGTGAACAGGGTGTCGCCGATGACCGGGTAGCGGTAGAACGTCAGGCCACGGTAGAAGAGGTTGGCCTTGACCCGCTGGGTCGCCAACGTGGACTGGCCGATCGCGACGTCGCACACCAGGGCGGGGTGAGCCAGCGGCGCCGTCGCGCCCGTGACCGAGTGGGACAGCTCGGCGTCGAGGGGCAACCGGAGCCGGTCGCCGAGGATCGCCTGATGGGTGGCGGCCACGCCGGCGGTCAACGTCATGGAGGGGGCCGTGTCGAAGACCTGCCCTCTCTCCAACTGGTCGAAGAACGGACCGCCCGCGATTTGGCCGTACAAAGTCACAGCGGGTCATGCTGGCAGGACCCAGAACAGCGTGTCAACATGACGGACGTAAATGGCCGTACATTTACGGCAGCTTCACGACACGGAAAGGCTGTGGATGGTCGAGGGATTGAGCAGCGAAGAGGCCATGCTGGTGCAGACGGTCCGTACGTTCGTCGACCGGGAGGTGAAGCCGGCCGTCCGCGACGTCGAGCACGCCAACACCTACCCGGCGGCGTGGATCGAGCAGATGAAGCAGATCGGCATCTTCGGCCTGGCGGTCCCGGAATCCCACGGCGGTGCGCCGGTGTCGACCCGGTGCTATGTGCTGGTCACCCAGGAGCTGGCCCGCGGCTGGATGAGCCTGGCCGGCGCCATGGGCGGGCACACCGTGGTGGCCAAGTTGCTGACGCTGTTCGGCACCGACGAGCAGAAGCAACGCTATCTGCCCGCGATGGCCGGCGGGGAGCTGCGGGCAACGATGGCGCTGACCGAGCCAGGTGGTGGTTCGGACCTGCAGGCGATGTCGACGGTCGCCCGGGCCGACGGTGACGACCTGGTGGTCGACGGCGCCAAGACGTGGATCTCCAACGCGCGCCGTTCCGGCCTGGTCGCGCTGCTGTGCAAGACCGACCCCGACGCCACCCCCCGGCATGCCGGCATCTCGGTGGTGCTGGTGGACAACCCCACCACGGGGTTGACGGTGTCGCGTGATCTGCCCAAGCTCGGATACAAGGGGGTGGAGTCGTGCGAGCTGTCGTTCGACGGATGCCGGGTGCCGCGGTCGGCGATCCTCGGCGGGGTGGCCGGCAAGGGCTTCGCGCAGATGATGAAAGGCCTGGAGACCGGCCGGATCCAGGTTGCATCCCGCGCTCTCGGGGTGGCCTCGGCCGCGCTGGCCGATGCCCTGGCCTATGCGCAGGACCGGGAGAGCTTCGGGCAGCCGATCTGGAAGCACCAGGCCGTCGGCCACTACCTGGCCGACATGGCGACCAAGCTGAGCGCGGCCCGGCAGCTGACGCTCTACGCCGCCGACCGCTACGACAGCGGCGAGCGCGCCGACATGGAGGCGGGAATGGCCAAGCTGTTCGCCTCCGAGGTCGCGATGGAGATCGCGCTCAACGCGGTGCGGATCCACGGGGGGTACGGCTACTCCACCGAGTACGACGTGGAGCGCTATTTCCGTGACGCCCCACTGATGATCGTCGGTGAGGGCACCAACGAGATCCAGCGCAACGTCATCGCCGGACAGTTGGTGGCCCGGGGCGGAATCTGATGCCGCCGGCCTATCAGGTTCTGCGCGAACGGCTTCGGGAGGAGATCGTCGCGGGCCGGTATCCCGACGGCACCCGGCTGCCGACGGAGTCCGAACTCGTCGCCCGCCACGGCCTGTCCCGGCAGACGGTCCGTCGCGCGTTCCAGGATCTCGTCGCCGAGGGCGCGGTGTACCGGGTGCCCGGGCGCGGCAGCTACGCCCGCGACCAGGGCCGGCGCTACCTGCGGCAGCTCGGCTCGATCGAGGATCTGATGAGCCTGTCGGTCGACACCACGATGGAGGTGGTCGACGGGCTGCATCGCCGGGTCGACATCGACGCCGCCAGCAGGCTGCGACAGGACGGGGACTTCGTTCACACGGTGCGGTTCCGTCGGGTGCACGACGGTGTGCCTTTCGGTCACACCACGGTTCACCTCCCGCCGGGTGTCGCCGCGCCCGTGCTGAAATCACCCCACCTGGCCACCGGCGCGGTCAGCACGCACACCGTCATCGGTCTGCTCGGACCGCACCTGGAGAGCCCCATCGCCGAAGCGGCGCAATCGATCACGGTCGCGCCGGCCGGCGATAGGACCGCCGCCGCGGTCGGCTGCGCACCCGGGCATCCGATGCTGCGGGTGGACCGGCTCTACACCGACCACCGGGGCCGCCCGGTGGAGCTGGCGGTCAGCCAGTTTCTGCCCGAGCAGTACACCTACCGGGTCACGTTGCGCCGCTCCGGTTAGCGGATCGGGCGCGGCTCACGCGTGCCGGTTTCACACGACGGAGTCGACCAGGCCCCACCGCAGTGCGGTGGCGGCGTCGACGGTGTGGCCCGACAGCACCAGATACGCTGTGCGCCAACGCCCTATCCTCCGGGTGATGCTGACCGTGCCGCCGGCACCGGGAATCAGACCGAGGGCCAGCTCGGGCAGACCGAGCACCGCGTCGGCGTCGCAGCTCACGGTGCCGCAGAACCCGGCCATCTCCAGGCCGCTGCCCTGCACCTGACCGTGGATCTCGGCACGGCAAGCGCGGCCCAGACGTGCGGTGATCTCGTCGAGCACCAGCGCCGGGCTGTGCCGGGTGCGGGCCACGTGGGCGGAGGCCGGATCGGTGAACGACCCGAACTCGGCGAGATCGCCGCCGCTGCAGAACGACGGGCCGTTGCCGGCCAGCACCACCTCGTCGACGGACGGATCGAGCCGGGCCACCTCGAGCGCGTCCAACAGCGCGGCCCTGGCGTCGGTGGAGAACGCGTTGTGTCGCTGCGGGCGGTTGAACCGGATGGTGAGAAGGTTGCCGTCCCGTTGCGCGACAACCGGATCCGGCGTCCTTGGCACCTGCGCGGGTCCACGCTCGGCAAGCCAGCGCGCGAACTCCGGACCCGACTGCAACGTCGAATACGCCAGTGACTCGGTGACCACCCCGGTGAAGGTGGCACCGGCGGCGTCGAACGCGCGCAGCACGTCGTCGCAGACGGCGGCCGCCACCGGCCAGCGGCCGCACCGCTGCTCCAGCTCGGCGAGTGCGTCACGCACCGACGCGACGGTGACGGCCCGGCGGTCGTCGACGTCGTCTTCGGTCAGCGTGAAGGTGGCTTCGTCGGACGGAGTTCCGACGGCGACGCGGATACCGCCCGCCAGTTCGACCGGGTCGTTCACGAGTACTTCTTGATCAGCTCCTGCTTGTACAGCTTGCCCGTGTCGGTGCGGGGCAGCTGCGGCTCGAACGACAGCGACCGCGGACACTTGTAGTGCGCCAGGCGGTCACGCAGCCAGTCAAGGAGCTCGCGCCCGAATTCTTCGGTGGCATCGCTGGGGTCGACGGTCTGCACGACGGCCTTGACCCGCTGGCCCATCTCGTCGTCGGGGATGCCGAACACCGCGGCGTCCATCACCTTCGGGTGGGTGACGAGCAGGTTCTCGGCTTCTTGTGGATAGATGTTCACCCCACCGGAGATGATCATGTGGTGCCGGCGGTCGGTGAGGTACAGGTAGCCGTCCTCGTCGAGATATCCGACGTCGCCGACCGTCTTCCAGCCCTGAGGGTGACGTGAGGACGCGGTCTTGTCGGGATCGTTGAGGTACTCGAAGTCGTAGCCGCCCTCGAAGTAGATCTCACCGGCCTGACCGGGCGGGAGTTCCTGGCCGTCCTCGCCGACGATGTGGATGACGCCCGTCAGCGGCTTGCCCACCGAACCTGGGTGCGTCAGCCACTCCTCGGCGCTGATCAGCGTCGACCCGTGCGCTTCCGAGGAGGCGTAGTACTCGTCGATGATGGGGCCCCACCAGTCGATCATCTGCTTTTTGATGTCCACCGGACACGGGGCGGCGGCGTGCATGACGCGCTCCAGGCTGGACACGTCGTACGACGTGCGTACGTCCTCGGGCAGCTTCAGCATCCGGGTGA
This sequence comes from Mycobacterium sp. SMC-8, assembly GCF_025263565.1. NCBI lineage: Bacteria > Bacillati > Actinomycetota > Actinomycetes > Mycobacteriales > Mycobacteriaceae > Mycobacterium > Mycobacterium sp. SMC-8. The sequence continues at coordinate 1,773,565 of NZ_CP079865.1, read as the reverse complement.
ACATCACCGGCACGAATTGTCCGTGCGTCACCGTGTGTTTGGCGATCGCGTCCAGCGCACCCTCGGCGTCGAACTTCTCCATCACCACGGTGGTGATGCCGCCGGCCTGGGTCTGCATCGACCACACCGACGGCGCGGTGTGGTACAGCGGGGCCGGGCTCAGATACACCGCGTCCGGGTGCATCCAGAACGACACCAGCGCGGCCATCAATCCGGGCGACTCCGACGGCGGCACATGCGGCAGTTCGCGTTTGATGCCCTTGGGTCGGCCGGTGGTTCCCGACGAGTACTGCAGCAGGTCGCCCTCGATCTCGTCAGCGATCGGGGTGTCCGGCTTGTCGGCCACACACTCGGGATAGGACTGCCAGCCATCGAGGGATCCGGAGGCGCTTGTCGCCGACGATTCGGCTCCGGAAGCGATCAGCCGCACCGGCGGAAGGCCGTTCGGCAGTTCGGCCTCCAGGCCGGCGAGCGTGTCGGTGAGCTTGGCCGAACCGACGATGGCCTTGGCGCCGCTGTTATCAACGATGTAGGCGACCTCGGCAGCGGTGAGGTGGGTGTTGATCGGCACGTAGTACAGACCGGCGCGGCGTGCCGCCCACATCACGGCGTGGATGTGCTCGTTGTTCTCCATCAGGATCGCGACGGCGTCGCCCTCGACCAGTCCGGCGTCCCGGAACAGGTGGGCCAACCGGTTGGCCCGCGCCTCGAGTTCGCCGAACGTGACCACAGTTCCGCTGGGGTACATGATGACGGCGGGCTTGTCGGGGCTGGCAACGGCGGTGTCGCGGATCTGCATGCGCTGACTTTACTTCGCCACAGTTGACAGGTGTCAAGAGCGGCTTGTCGGATCCGCACCAGCCCGCTCAGCGACGAGCGTGCGCGAAATCGGCCCGCGGGCGGCGTGTCCGGGCGCAGACACGCACGCTCGCGGGGGAAGGATCAGCGCTCTTCGGCCAGGCGGGTCTTCAGCGCGTCGAACTCGTCCTTGATGCCGGTCGGCAGCTTCTCGCCGACGAACTCGAACCACTCCTCGATCAGCGGCACCTCGGCCTGCCACTCCTCGACCTTGACCGCCAGCGCCTCGTCGACGTCGGCCGGGTCCACGTCCAGACCCTCCAGATCGAGGTCGGCCGCGGTGGGCACGATGCCGATCGGGGTGCTCTTGCCGTCGGCCTTGTGCTCGATGCGCTCGACGGCCCACTTCAGCACCCGGCTGTTCTCCCCGAAACCGGGCCACAGGAAGCGGCCGTCGTCACCGCGGCGGAACCAGTTGACGAAGAACACCTTCGGCAGCTGCGACGCGTCGGCCTGCTTGCCGATGTTGATCCAGTGCTGGAAGTAGTCGCCGACGTTGTAACCCAGGAACGGCAGCATCGCCATCGGGTCACGCCGTACGGTGCCGACCTTGCCCTCGGCGGCCGCGGTCTGCTCGGAACCCAGCGTGGCACCGATGAAGACCCCGTGCTGCCAGTCGCGGGCCTCGGTGATCAGCGGGACGGTGGTCTTGCGGCGGCCGCCGAACAGGATCGCCGAGATCGGCACCCCCTGCGGGTCGTCCCACTCCGGCGCGAGCGTGGGACACTGGGAGATCGGGGTGCAGTAGCGCGAGTTCGGATGCGCTGCTTTGGTTTCCGTCTCCCGCAGCACCCAGTCGTTGCCCTTCCAGTCGATCAGGTGGTCGGGCTCGCCCTCCAGGCCCTCCCACCACACGTCGCCGTCGTCGGTCTTGGCGACGTTGGTGAAGACGGTGTTGCCGGCGGCGATCGTCTTCATCGCGTTCGGGTTGGAGTCCCAGTTGGTGCCCGGGGCGACGCCGAAGAAGCCGAACTCGGGGTTGGTGGCGTAGAGCCGGCCGTCCTTGCCGAACCGCATCCAGGCGATGTCGTCCCCGACGGTCTCCGCGCGCCAGCCTTCGATGGTGGGCTGCAGCATCGCGAGGTTGGTCTTACCGCACGCCGACGGGAACGCCGCGGCGATGTAGTACGCCTTGTTCTCCGGGCTGATCAGTTTCAGGATCAGCATGTGCTCGGCGAGCCAGCCCTCGTCGTGCGCCATGGCCGACGCGATGCGCAGCGAGTAGCACTTCTTGCCCAGCAACGCGTTGCCGCCGTACCCGGAGCCGAAGCTCCAAATCTCCCGGGTCTCCGGGAAGTGGGTGATGTACTTGGTGTCGTTGCACGGCCACGGCACGTCCGCCTGGCCATCTTGCAGCGGCGCACCGACCGAGTGCAGCGCCTTGACGAAGAAGCCGTCGTCACCGATCTTCTCCAGCGCCGCCGCACCCATCCGGGTCATCGTGCGCATCGACACCACGACGTACTCGGAGTCGGTGATCTCCACACCCAGCTTGGGGTCGTCGGCGTCGAGCGGGCCCATGCAGAACGGCACCACCCACAGCGTGCGCCCGCGCATGCAGCCGCGGTACAGATCGGTCATGATGCCGCGCATCTCGGCCGGGTCCATCCAGTTGTTGGTGGGGCCGGCGTCGATCTCGCGCTCGGAGCAGATGAAGGTGCGGGACTCGACGCGCGCCACGTCGGACGGGTCGGACAGCGCCAGGTAGGAGTTCGGCTGCTTGGCCGGGTTCAGCTTCTGGAAGGTGCCCGCCTCGACCAGCTGCTCACAGAGCCGGTCGTACTCCTCCTGCGAGCCGTCGGCCCATGCGACGCGGTCGGGCTGGGTCAGCTCGGCGACCTCGCGAACCCAGGTGAGCAGACCCTCGTGCTTGGTCGGTGCGTTGTCGAGTCCCGGAATGGTCGCTGCGGTCATGCTGTGTCGTCTCCCCTGCATCTCGACGAAGGCCTGCCAGAACGCAGGCGCCGGAATCAGAACCCAAGGCTCAGATTCCCTGGTCACTGTCTACTGAGGTTAACGCGGGTGACATACCTGCGGTGAATCAGGACGATGTCCATTCACTCACAGGAACGATTCAGATGGTTCCCACCGGGCGATCTACCGAGCGGTAACAAGTCATGGTGCCCGATTCGGCGCTGCCGCGCACGGGACAACTCCCGCAGCGCGGCCTCGACCTGCGCGATCCGCGCGCCTGCCACGGCGTCCTCCGCGTCCCCGGAGGCCGCGCCCGCAGCGGCGAGCGCGGTCTCGACCGCCAGCATCCGGGTCGCCACCCGTTCCTCGCTGACAACGCGCAGCGCAGCCACCACCTCCAGCGCCCAGCGCTCCAGCACGGACCGGTCGTGCAGCAGCGCCCGGGTCCGGATCACCCACGCGGTCGTGACCAGGCCGAGCATGGTGCCGGCGAGCAGCCCGACGGTGGCCAGCTCCGGGGCGAGCCCCGACAGCAGCCGGGGCACCACCATCGCGACCCCCAGCCCGAACCCCGCGCCCAGCACCGTCATCAGCCGGATCTCCAGCCGCCGGGCGCGCAGCGGCGGATCCGGCAGCCACGGCTCGTCCGGCGCCGCCGCGGGACCGGCGGCCTCGGCATGGGCGTGCGCGGTGAGGTCCGCGTCGACGGCGGCGAGGACCTCGGCCGCGCGCCTGCGGGCGCGGTCGGCGAACCCGTCGACGTCCCCCCTGCCCGCCGCGGCCGCGTCGTCGAGCAGTTCCGTGCGCAGCGCCGCGCACCGCTTCCGCGCGGTGTGGGTCACGGTGAGGCGGGCCTGCGCGAGGTCGGTGCGCAGCAGGGTCGCCCGCCGCGCCGCGCCGGCCCGGCGCTCCCGCATCAGCCGGTCCCGCTCGTCGCGCAGCGTCTGCTCGCGGGCCGCCCATGCGCGCAGCTGGTTCCGCCCGGCCCGGCCGGGGTCCGCCAGCTGCTCCCCGAGCACCCTGACCAGTTCGTCGATCACCGGATCACCCAGCCGCGGCGCCGCCGCCACGCCGATCCACGGGATCGGGCCCAACCGCGGCGTGTGCGCGGCCAGCCGCGCCCGGTCGGCGGCCAGCACGGCGGTCCAGTCGCGGTGGTCGTCGATCTTGGACACCACCGCGACCACCGCGTCAGTGGCCGCGGTGGCGAGATCGGCCAGCGCGCAGTCGGATTCGGTGATCGGAGCCACCGCCGAAACGACGAACAGCACCATCGCGAGTGGGCCGGTGTGCCCGGCGTCGCCCGGCTCGACGAACCGGCAGTTCGGCATCCTGCTGCGCAGCTCCCCGACCAGGCTGGTCACCCCCGCCCGCGGCGGGCCGGTCACCAGCACCACGTCCGGTGCGGTCACCGCGACCGGCTCAGCAACCGCAGTGAGCCGCGCGCGATGGCTGCCGCGCAACGTCCGTGGTGCCCGGTGACCGGGCCGCCCGCGTAGCGGTGCCAGTACACGGCGCGCCGTTCGTGGGCGTCGGGGCTGTCGCCGCGGTCGACCCGCAGCCCGGTCGCCTCCATCGCGTCGACGGCGGCGGCCATCACCGCGATCACCGCGTCGTCGCCGGCGAGGAAGCCGGCCAGTCCGTCGTCGCGGGTTTCCGCGGCCACCCGGTGCAGATCGTCGACGGCCGCGCACACCCGCCGGTACGTCACCTCGGCGGTCATCGCGTCCACCGCCGCGACCACGCGGCCGACCTGGCTGAGATCGCGCAACGCGCGGTTGACGGTCGCCGCGTCGGCCCCCTCGGCGCAGGAGAGCACGGCGTGTGCGAGCCCGAACCGGTCCAGCCGGGCGAGCAGCCGGCGCCGAACCTCGGCCGGCACCGGGTGCTCGGCGTCGACGAACGCGTCGGTGGAAGTCATGTCGGCCGGGGTCGCGGCCAGTGTCCGCAGCGCCGCGACATCCCGCCCGTCGAGCTCGGGGCGGGCCAGCAGCGCGATCATCGGCACCACCGCCACCCCGGCCGTCCCGCTGATCCGGGCCGCGCACGCCGTCGCCGCGGCCAGCGGCCCGCCGACGACCCGGCCGGCCAGGTCCGCCTTGTTCAGCACGATCACCGTCGGCACCGGCGCCGTGAGCAGCGCCCGGTCCTCGGGTTTGAGCACCTCGGCGACCACGATCACCTGCGCGTCGGCGGCATCTACGGCGGTCACCACCGGCACGCCGGACGCGGCCAGCGCGCGGGCGACGGACCCGCAGCCCACCCCGCTCCGGCCCCGGACGGCTACCCTGACCGGGTCCCGCAAGCGCTCCGGCACGGCGCGCAGCCGCGGGTCGTGCGTGTGTGCGGCGAACTCCGCCACGACGTCGGCGAACATGTGCCTGCCCCCGTGTCCCGGACCGGTGGACGGCCCGCTCCGAACTCCCATCGTGGCACCGGTCGCGGGCCGGTCAGGACACGAATTCACAAGGCAACTGTTGGGTATCAATCTGTCACACGATGCAGGGAGCGCAGGCGCGATGAGCGACTATGGACGGATGCACACGCCGGAGTCCGACCTCGCCGCACCCGAGGCGCCGGACCCCGAGGACCATCCGCACTTCCACCGCCGGGTCACCAGCTTCCGGGCCCGCCGCTCGACGATCTCGGACAACCAGCAGGCCATCTGGGACCGGCTCTGGCCGCAGCTCGGGTGTCAGGCCCGCGACGGCGACGCCCCGGCGGGCCGGCTCGACCTTGAAGCGTGGTTCGGCCGCACCGCGCCGCTGGTGCTGGAGATCGGCTGCGGCACCGGCACCTCGACACTGGCCATGGCCCAGGCCGAACCCGACGTCGACGTCATCGCCGTCGAGGTCTACCGGCGGGGGCTGGCCCAGCTGCTCGCCGCGATCGACCGGACCTCGGGAACCGACCATCCCGTCACCAACATCCGGCTGATCCGCGGCGACGGGGTCGACGTGCTGACCCACATGGTCGGCCCGGGCTCGCTGACCGGTGTGCGGGTGTTCTTCCCCGATCCATGGCCCAAGGCCCGGCACCACAAGCGCCGGCTGCTGCAGGCCGACGTCGTGGCACTGATCGCCGACCGGTTGCGGCCGGCCGGGATCCTGCATGTCGCCACCGACCACATGGGTTACGCCGAGCACATCGCCGAGGTCGGCGATGCCGAACCGCTCTTGCGCCGCGTCGAGGCAGGCACCGGCGCCGACACCGCAGGACTGCCCGTCTCCGTGGCCCGGCCCGTCACCAAGTACGAGCGCAAGGCGCTGGCCGGTCCCACCGTTGCCGAACTCCTCTGGGAGAGAACACCATGAGCCTGACCGACAACATGCCGGCCCCGCCGGACGCGCCGGACAACCCCGAGCCCGTGACCCCAGCCGCGCTGGGCGCCGACACCGCACCCGAAGCCCGGGTGCTGCTGGTGTGGGACGCCCCCAACTTGGACATGGGACTCGGCGCGATCCTCGGCGGCCGCCCGACCGCCGCGCACCGGCCGCGATTCGACGCGCTGGGCCGCTGGCTGCTCGGCCGCACCGCCGACCTGTCGGCCGCGCAGGCCGGGTCCGGACGACCGGTGGCGCTGGAACCCGAGGCCACCGTGTTCACCAACATCGCCCCCGGAAGCGCCGACGTCGTCCGGCCCTGGGTGGAGGCGCTGCGCAACGTCGGTTTCGCGGTGTTCGCCAAACCGAAGATCGACGAGGACAGCGACGTCGACAGCGACATGCTGGCCCACATCGCGCTGCGGCGCAGCGAAGGACTGGCCGGGCTGATCGTGGCCTCGGCCGACGGCCAGGCGTTCAAACTGCCGCTGGAGGACATCGCCAGAAGCGGTGTCGAGGTCCAGGTGCTCGGATTTCGCGAACATGCCAGTTGGGCGTTAGCGTCGGATACCTTGGAGTTCGTCGATCTGGAAGACATCCCCGGTGTCTTCCGGGAGCCGTTGCCGCGGATCGGACTTGACTCGCTACCCGAGCAGGGCGCCTGGCTGCAGCCTTTCCGGCCGCTGTCGTCGCTGCTGAACTCGCGCGTCTAGATAACTGAAAGCCCCGGGTCCGACGTGTGGGGGCGAAGATGACAGGGACTTTCGAAGACCGATAGGAGCATCACGTGTTCGCCTGGTGGGGTCGAACGGTGTACCAGTACCGATACATAGTGATCGGTGTCATGGTCGCACTGTGCCTGGGCGGCGGCGTCTACGGCATCAGCCTGGGACAGCACGTCACACAGAGCGGTTTCTATGACGAGGGCAGCCAGTCGGTGCACGCGTCGCTGGTCTCCGACGAGGCCTACGGGCGCGACCGGACCAGCCATGTGGTGGCGATCCTCACTCCGCCGGACGGAAAGAAGGTCACCGACCCACAGTGGATCGAAAAGGTCACCGGCGAGCTGAACGACGTGGTGGCCGAGCACCCGGATCAGATCGTCAGCTGGGTGGGCTGGTTGCGGGCCCCCGACAGCACGGCCGAGACCGTGCAGCAGATGAAGACCGAGGACGGCTCCAAGACCTTCATCAGCATTCCGCTCAAGGGCGACGACGACGACGAGATCCTGAAGAACTACCAGGTCGTCGAACCGGACCTGCAGAAGGTCAACGACGGCAACATCGCGCTCGCCGGCCTGCAGCCGCTGGCCAGTGAACTCACCGGCACCATCGGCGAGGACCAGAAGCGCGCCGAGGTCGCGGCGATCCCGCTGGTCGCGGTGGTGCTGTTCTTCGTGTTCGGCGGCGTGATCGCCGCGGCCCTTCCCGCGATCATCGGCGGTCTGACCATCGCCGGCGCACTGGGCATCATGCGGCTGTTCGCAGAGTTCATGCCGGTGCACTTCTTCGCCCAGCCCGTCGTCACGCTGATGGGCCTCGGCATCGCGATCGACTACGGCCTGTTCATGGTGAGCCGGTTCCGTGAGGAGATCGCCGAGGGCTACGACACCGAGGCCGCCGTGCGCCGCACGGTGATGACTTCGGGCCGCACCGTGATGTTCTCCGCGGTGATCCTGGTCGCGTCGTCGGTGCCGCTGCTGCTGTTCCCGCAGGGCTTCCTGAAGTCGATCACCTACGCGATCATCGCGTCGGTCATGCTCGCGGCGATCCTGTCGGTCACCGTGCTGCCCGCCGCGTTCGCGATCCTGGGCCGCAATGTCGACGCGCTCGGGGTGCGCACGCTGCTGCGGGTACCGTTCTTCCGCAACTGGAAGCCGATGCGGGTCTACTTGGAGTGGCTGGCCGAGAAGACCCAGAAGACCAAGACCCGCGCCGAGGTCGAGAAGGGTTTCTGGGGCCGGCTGGTCAACGTCGTGATGAAGCGGCCGATCGCGTTCGCCGCGCCCATCCTGATCGTGATGATCCTGCTCGTCATCCCGCTGGGACAGCTGGCCCTCGGCGGCATCAGCGAGAAATACCTGCCGCCCGACAACGGGGTGCGTCAGGCGCAGGAGGACTTCGACCGCAGCTTCCCGGGCTTCCGCACCGAGCCGCTGACTCTGGTGATCGAGCGTCAGGACGGTGAAGCGGTCACCGACCAGCAGCTCGCCGAGATCCGCGCCAAGGCGATGACGATCAGCGGGTTCACCGACCCGGACAACGATCCGTCGAAGATGTGGCAGGAGCGGTCCGTCCAGGAGGGCGGTTCGGAGGATCCGTCCATCCGGGTGATCCAGAACGGTCTGGTGAATCGCAACGACGCCTCCCAGAAGATCGACGAGCTCCGGTCCATCCAGCCGCCGCGCGGCATCGACATCTCCGTCGGCGGCACCCCCGCGCTGGAACAGGACAGCATCCACAGCCTGTTCGACCGGCTGCCGCTGATGGGCCTGGTGCTGATCGTCACCACCACGATCCTGATGTTCCTGGCGTTCGGGTCGATCGTGCTACCGATCAAGGCCGCGCTGATGAGCGCGCTGACGCTCGGGTCAACGATGGGCATCCTGACCTGGATGTTCGTCGACGGCCACGGGTCGGGCCTGATGAACTACACGCCGCAGCCGCTGATGGCGCCGATGATCGGCCTGATCATCGCCGTGATCTGGGGTCTGTCCACCGACTACGAGGTGTTCCTGGTGTCGCGCATGGTCGAGGCCCGCGAGCGCGGAATGTCGACCGCCGAGGCGATCCGCATCGGCACCGCCACCACCGGCCGCCTGATCACCGGCGCCGCGCTGGTGCTGGCCGTCGTCGCGGGCGCTTTCGTGTTCTCCGACCTGGTGATGATGAAGTATCTGGCGTTCGGTCTGTTGATCGCGCTGCTCCTGGACGCGACGATCATCCGGATGTTCCTGGTGCCCGCGATCATGAAGCTGCTCGGCGACGACTGCTGGTGGGCGCCGCGCTGGATGAAGCGGGTCCAGGAGAAGCTGGGTCTCGGCGAGACCGAGCTCCCCGACGAGCGCAAGCGTCCGCTGATCCGGGAGACGGCGCCGGCCGAGGCGCTGGTCGGCGCCGGTGGCCCGCCGTTGCCGGCGCGGCCGCTGCCGCCGCACGATCCGACCCATCCCGCGCCCGGTGGACGCCCGCCCGGACCGACGACGCGGATCCCGGCCCCGCCGCGGACCGCCGACCCGTCGGCAGTGGGCACCGCACGCATCCCCGGGGCGCCGCCCCGCCCGCCCGTGCCGCCGCAGCCCGAACAGGAAGCCCCGACCACCCGGTTCGGCATCGCCAAGAACGCGGTGCGCAACGCGGTCAGCAACGCCACCGCGGCCGCCCAGCGCGCCACCGAGAAGTCCGCTCCCCCGCCGGCGCAGCCGCGGGAGGAGCGGGAGATCGAGTCGTGGCTCGGTGATCTGCGGGGCACCGGCGCGTCCGGCGCCGGCCCGGCCGCACCTGCGCCGCTGCGGCCGTCCGCCGAGCCGACCCACGCCATGCCCGACACCAGCGAGCCGACCACGGCGATTCCGTCCGGCAAGGTTGCGCAGGAGGACGACGGCGACGACGCCAGCACGCGGGCCATCCCCGCCGCGCGGCAGACCGATGCCGACGCCGCCACCGAGAAGTTGAACACGCGGCCGGACCAGGATCCGAAGCGTCGCGGCAGCAACGGGCTCAGCGCGCAGGACCTCCTGCGCCGCGAAGGCCGGCTCTGACGGTTCCCGGGATCACTCCCGGGGCACCTCGGTCTCGATGTCGTCGGGTTCGGCCCGCACCACGGGCCCCTCGTCGGCTTCCATCGCCGCCTGCTCGGCGGCGGGGTCGTCGGCAACCAGCACCCGCATCGCGCTGTTGATGAACGCGAGCGCCGGCACGGCCAGCAACGCCCCGACGATCCCGGCGAGCACGCCGCCACCGGCGATCACCAGCACGATGGCCAGCGGGTGGATCGACACCGCGCGCCCCATCACCAGCGGCTGCAGCACGTGCCCTTCCAGTTGCTGCACCGCGATGATCAGACCCAGCGTGATCAGGCCGTAGATCCAGCCCTTCGCGATGAGCGCGACGATCACCGCCAAAAAGCCGGTCACCACCGCGCCGACCAGCGGGATGAACGCGCCGAGGAACACCAGGGACGCCAGCGGCAGCGCCAACGGGATCCCCATGATCGCCAGCCCGATGCCGATACCGGTGGCGTCGACGAGCGCCACCAGGAACGTCGCGCGCACATACCCGATCAGCGAATGGAACCCGGCGCGGCCGGCGTCGCGGACCCGGTCACGCACGTGCGACGGGAACACCCGGGTGATGAACGCGAAGATGGTGCGTCCGCCGTGCAGCAGGAAGATCAGGGTGAACAGCATCAGCAGCGCACCGGTGATGATCTCGGTCAGGGTGCCGGCGGTCGACAGCGCACCGCTGGTCAACTTCTCCTGGTTGCTGCGCAACGCTTCGATCGCCTCGTCGCGGGCCTGGTTGATCTGCGCCGGGCTGACGGCGAGCGGGCCGTCGGTCAACCACCGGACCAGCCCCTCGATGCTGGTCGACACCTGGGTGACCAGATCCGGCGCGCCTTCGATGAACTGGTTGACCACGAACGTGAGCAGGCCGCCGAACAGCGCGAAGCCCGTCAGCAGCACCAGCGCCACCGCCCCGCCGCGGGGGGCGCCGCGACGGTCCAGGAAGTCCACGACCGGCATCAGCAGCGCGGCCAGGATGGTGGCCAGCGCGACGGGCACCACCAGGATCTCCAGCCGCAGCATCATCCACAGCAACGCGACGATCGCGCCGAGGATCACCAGCAGTCGCCACGACCAGGCCGCCGCCTTCCTGACCAGTGGGCTGACCGACTCGTCGGCCACGGTGTCGAAGGACGGGCCACCTGACATTCCGGTAGCGTAACGGCCTCGCCTGGACGCGCCCGGGATCTGCTGTTGCAGGGTGTATGCGGCTTACTCTGTACCGCGTGTCTCACGACGCGCCCCCGAGCGACACCCAGACCGGCCCGGCCGGGCCGGGTCGCAGTCGCGGCAGGTACTGGTGGCTGCGCTGGGCGCTGATCGCGCTCGCCGTCATCGTGCTGACCGTGGAACTCGCGCTCGTGCGGGACCAGTTGGCCAAGGCGTGGGCCAGTCTGCGGTCGGCCGACTGGCTGTGGGTGCTGGCCGCCGCGGTCGCGGCGATGGCATCGATGCACAGCTTCGCCCAGATCCAGCGCACGCTGCTGCGTTCGGCCGGCGTGCGGGTGCATCAGTGGCGCTCGGAGGCGGCGTTCTACGCCGGCAACGCGCTGTCCACCACACTGCCCGGCGGCCCGGTGCTCTCGGCGACGTTCATCTACCGGCAGCAGCGGCTGTGGGGCGCCTCGCCGCTGGTGGCGTCGTGGCAGCTGGTGATGTCCGGGGTGTTGCAGGTCATCGGGCTCGCCCTGCTGGGTCTGGGCGGTGCGTTCCTGCTCGGCGCGAGCAAGAACCCGCTGTCACTGATCTTCTCCCTCGGCGGGTTCCTCGCGCTGATCCTGCTGGCGCAGGCCGTCGCCAGCCGGCCGGAGCTGCTCGACGGCATCGGCGTGCGGGTGCTGACGTGGGCCAACTCGGTGCGCGGCAAGCCCCTGGACACGGGACTGGCGAAGTGGCGCGAGATCCTGACCCAGCTGGAAGCAGTGCACCTGAGCCGGCGGGACCTGGGCAAGGCGTTCAGCTGGTCCCTGTTCAACTGGATCGCCGACGTCGCATGCCTGCTGTTCGCCTGCTACGCCACCGGCGGGCACCCGTCGCTGGCCGGTGTCACCGTCGCATACGCGGCCGCCCGCGCCGTCGGATCGATCCCGCTGATGCCCGGTGGTCTGCTGGTGGTCGAGGCGGTGCTGGTGCCCGGCCTGGTCTCGAGCGGGATGTCGCTGGCGTCGGCGATCTCGGCGATGCTGGTCTACCGGCTGATCAGCTGGATCTTCATTTCGGTCATCGGCTGGGTGGTGTTCTTCTTCATGTTCCGCACCGAGAGCGCCCTGGACCCCGACATCAACGGCGACGTCCCCGGCGATCCCGCGCCGCCGGCCCAATTCAGCCCGGACCCGGAGGCGTTCCACCCGCCCGACGAGAAATCCGGTGCGCCACCCGAGGATCCGGGTCGCTAGCCTTCATCTCGTGACGACCGACTCCCCGTCTTCCGCGACCGCGCTGAAGGCGCTGGCCGCCGACCTCGTGTGCGTCGTGGTGTTCTGCACGATCGGGCGGCGCAGCCACGCCGAGGGCCTGACCGTCACCGGGATCGCCGAGACGGCCTGGCCGTTCCTGACCGGCACCGTCGCCGGTTGGCTGGTGAGCCGGGCCTGGCGACAGCCGACGTCGCCGGCGCCGACCGGGCTGATCGTGTGGGTCGCCACGATCGTGGTCGGGATGCTGTTGCGCAAGGCCACCGGGCAGGGCACCGCGGTCAGTTTCATCGTCGTCGCGTCGTTGACCACCGCGGTGCTGCTGCTGGGCTGGCGAGCCGGGGCACGGGTACTGGCGCGTCGTCCGTCAGCCTGAAAACTCCTGCGGTGCAAGATCGTTGGAGATCGTCAGGGTTGCGCGCAGACCCCCGAGCGGGCTGTCGGACAGCGTGATCGTCCCGCCGTGCAGCGCCGCCTGCTGCGCGACCAGCGCCAGACCCAGCCCAGAACCCCCGGATGCGGCGGTGCTGCCCCGGGAGAACCGGCCCAGCACCGCCTCGTGTTCCTCGGCGGGCAGGCCGCGGCCGTTGTCGTCGACGACGATGGTGACCACACCGCCGTCGCGGTGCGCGGCGAGCACGATGCGGCCGGCCTGCCCGTGGGTCACGGCGTTGCGCACCAGGTTGTCCACCGCCAGCCGCAGGCCGCCCGGCCAGCCCAGCACGGTGCCGAGGTCGTCGGCGGCGTCGATCTCGATCTGCACGTCCCGGCGGACCCGCATGTTCTCGCGGCCCACCCGGTCGAGCATGTCGGTTACGTCGATGACCTCGCGGTCCTCGTCCTGCGCGAGCTGCCCCGACGCCAGCTGACCGAGCGCGGTGATGATGGCCTCGACCCGGCGCTGAGCGCGCGACAGGTCGGCGACCACCTCCTCGCGTTCCTCCTCGGGCAGGTTGTGGATGCGCAGGGTGTCGAGGTCGGCCCGCATCGCGGTCAGCGGGGTGCGCAGCTCGTGGGCGGCGTTGGCGGCGAAGTCCTGGGCGGCCTGCAGCGAATTCGTGGTGGCCCGCTGCGCGGCGGCGAGCCGGTCCAGCATCGCGCTCATCGCCTCGGACAGGTCCTCAGCCTCCCGCACCCCGTGTACCGCCGGGATCTGCGCGGTGCCGTGGTCGAGCCGTTTGGTGTGTTCGGTCAGTTTGCGCAACGGCCTGATCGCCGCGCCGGCCAGCAACCAGCCCAGCACCCCGGCGAGCAGCACGGTGACCACCCCGACCCCGATGTAGAACGGGATCCTGGCCCGGCTCAGCAGGATGCTGTCGGCGCGGATACCAATCGACATCAGCACCCCGCCCTCCTGCTCGGACGGGATGGTGCGCACACGGTATTCGACGCCGTTGACCATGACGGTGTCGGTCCCCGGCGGCAGCGGCGGCAGCTGGAAGCCGCGCTGGTAGACGACCTGGCCCGACGAGCGCGCCCGGCCGGTCTGCAGCACCCCGCGCCGGGGATCGGACAGCTGGTCCGGGTAGACGCTGGCGTCGACGATCGCATCCAACCGGCGGTCCAGCTGTGCCTCGTCGTTGCCGGCCAGCACCAGCGAGGTCAGAATCGTGAACGCCGCGACCACCGCTGCCGCGGCGGCGGCCGCGGCGATCGCCACCCTGGTGCGCAGGGACGCCGATCGCAGGAATCGTGGAAGGCGGGGCACGGCGGGCAGGGTCAGCTCACCCGCATGTCAGGGCTCTTCACGAAGCACGTAGCCGATGCCGCGCACGGTATGGATCACCCGGGGTAGACCGTCGCGCTCGAGCTTGCGGCGCAGATACGACACGAACACGTCGGCGACGTTGGTGTCGACGTCGAAGTCGTAACCCCAGACCAGCTCCAGCAACCGCTGCCGGCTCAGCACCACGCCGGCGTTCTCCGCGAGCGCGGCCAACAGGTCGAACTCCCGCTTGGTCAGTTCGACCCGTTCCCCGGCGACGAACACCAGTCGCCGCGCGGTGTCGATGGTCAGCGAGCCCACCGTCATCGAGTCGGAGGTCGGCGCGGAATGGTGCGCGCGCCGCAGCAGTGCGTGCAGCCGTGCCACCAGCTCCCCGAGGTCGAACGGTTTGGTCAGGTAGTCGTCGGCGCCCGCCTCCAGCCCGGCGATGCGGTCGTTGACGGTGTCGCGGGCCGACAGCACACAGATCGGGATGTCGTTGCCCAGCGCACGCAGCGCAGTCACCACCGCGACCCCGTCGAGCTCGGGCATCTGCACGTCGAGCACGAGCGCGTCGTGCGACTCGCTGGACAGCAGCCGCAGCGCCTCCTTGCCCGTCGCGGCGACCCTGACGTCGAACCCGGAGTGCCGCAGACCACGCGCCACCGAAGTTCTGACGTCGGGGTCGTCGTCGACCATCAACACCGTCCGACCCGCGCCGTCCTGGGCGGACAGCTCCCCCCCATGAGCAGGCGGAGTGTCCACCCTGTCCTGCACCGCGTTACGGGAAGTTCGGGCCGTCGGGGTCGTCAGGGGTGAACCCGCAACGATGCTTGATGTCGGTCAGCGGCTGGCGGACACCGCGCAGCTCGGCTTCGACCTGCGGATGCATGGCCAGGTAGTCGGCGACCTCGGTGCGGATCTGCTCGTGCGGCTTGCCGTGCAGGCCGGTCAGGAACGCGTTCACGTCGGGGTGGGTGAACAGGTAGGCCGACGTGGCCGCGGAGACACCGGAGGCAACCCCGGAGAAGTCGGCTGCCGTGCAGTTCGGCGGTGGCGGAGCGGGCTGAGCAGAGGCCGAGGGCAGGGCACCGAACAGCATCCCGCCGGAAACCGCGCCTGCGCCGAGCACACCCAGGACCGTGCGACGCACAGCTGGGGCCGAGAACACCATGGAGGCTCCTTCGTCAGAGGTGGACCGGGCCGTTTCGGTCGCCGGTCGAGACCATCCTAGAAAGCTAAGCAGAGCCGCCGCGCACTTTCTTGCCGAGCGATTAACCGTTGATGAGAACTTCTACAAGAAAGGGCCGGTCAGCCGGTCGCGGTGACCGCGGCGTTCTGGGCGGCGGGCAACGCCGGGCTCTGCTGCGCGGCCTGCATCAACCCGAACACCTGCGGCAGGGTCACCGGCAGCCGGCATTTGCCCGACAGCGCGACCAACGGTTGCTGGAGCCGCTGCAGATCGGAGGCGACCTGCGGGTTGGCGTCGAAGTACGCCTTCAGCGCGGCGATCGACTGCGGCCCCTCCTGCTGCTGGGAGATCGCGGTGATCGCCCCGTTGGCTTTCGGGTTGGCCTCCAGGTAGTTGCCGGTATAGGTCGCGACCTCGGCCACGGTCCTGGCAACCTCGCTGGCCGCGCACGGATCGGGCGCGGCGACCGCGATCGGGCCGGTCAGCATCGCGATGCCGGCCCCTCCGGCGATCACGGCGGCGAATTTCACGGGTAGATGCATGACGAACTCCTAACAGTTCGCTAACACGCGTGACGTGCTTCGCAAACGTGCTGCGATGATGAGCAGAGGGTCCCCGACGCCTGTGTAGCTCCGCCGCCATACTGCCATCGCCCCCTCGGGCCTTACCAATACAGCGACCGAACCCGCAGGCATCGTCCCTGGATGAGGCATTTCTGCCAGCTGTTTCAGCCCGGCGAACTGACAGAAACCT
Organism: Mycobacterium sp. SMC-8; assembly: GCF_025263565.1. Taxonomy (NCBI): domain Bacteria; kingdom Bacillati; phylum Actinomycetota; class Actinomycetes; order Mycobacteriales; family Mycobacteriaceae; genus Mycobacterium; species Mycobacterium sp. SMC-8. The sequence continues at coordinate 1,757,622 of NZ_CP079865.1, read as the reverse complement.
GCTGTACCCTCTCGCTATCGGCAGCCGGGGAGAAAGTGGGGAGTTCCGATCCAGCAGTTCATGATGCGCCTGAGCAGCAACCTGCGCAGGTTCCGCTGGGCGGTGTTCGCGGTGTGGCTCCTGCTCCTGGTGCCCTCGGTGTATCTGGCGATGAACCAGTCCAGCCACCTCACCGGCGGCGGCTTCGAGGTCGAAGGTTCGCAGTCGCTCTACGTACAGCGCCAGCTTGAGGCGCAGTTCCCCGATCAGGGCGCCTCCCCGCTCGCCCTGGTCGCCGCACCGCGCCCCGACGCGTCGTTCCAGGACATGGCCGACGCGGTCACCCACCTCGAGCGCCTCGCCTCCGAGGTGCCCAGCGTCAAGGTCGTCCCGACGCCGCAACAGCCGCCGCCGCAGCCCGACCGCCCGTACGTGATCACGCTGCAGCTGGACTTCGAGAACACCGGTGCGGTCGACGTCGCCAAGCAGCTGCGGGAGAAGATCGGCGTCGACGGCGAAGAGCCCGGTGAGATGGAGAACGGCAAGGTCCGGCTCTACGTCATCGGCCAGGGCGCGCTCGGCGCCGCGGCGACGCTGGCCACCAAACACGACATCGCCCAGGCCGAGAAGTGGAACTTCCCGATCGTCCTGATCATCCTGCTGGCGGTGTTCGGCTCGCTGGCCGCCGCGGCGATGCCCTTGCTGCTGGGAATCTGCACCGTCGTGGTGACCATGGGCCTGGTCTTCCTGCTGTCGATGTACACCACGATGTCGGTGTTCGTGACGTCGACGGTGTCGATGTTCGGCATCGCGGTGGCGATCGACTACTCGCTGTTCATCCTGATGCGGTTCCGAGAGGAGCTGCGCGCCGGCCGCGAACCCGAGGACGCCGTCGACGCGGCGATGGCCACGTCCGGTCTGGCCGTGGTGCTGTCGGGCCTGACGGTCATCGCGTCGGTCACCGGCATCTATCTGATCAACACCCCGGTGCTGCAGTCGATGGCCACCGGTGCGATCCTGGCCGTGGCCGTGGCCGTGCTGACCTCCACGACGCTGACGCCCGCGGTGCTGGCCACGTTCGGCCGCCGGGCCGCGAAGCGGTCGTCGTACCTGCACTGGGGCCGCGGGGTGGAGGCCACCCAGTCGAAGTTCTGGACCCGCTGGACCGGCTGGGTCATGCGCAGGCCGTGGCTCTCGGCGGCGGCCGCCGCCGCGCTGCTGCTGGCATTCGCCGCGCCGGCGTTCTCGATGGTGCTCGGCAACAGCATGCAGCGGCAGTTCGACCCGACCCACGAGATCCGCGGTGGGGTCAACGCCGCGGCCGAGGCGCTCGGCCCAGGCGCGCTCGGCCCGGTCAGGGTGCTGGTCACCGTCCCCGAAGGACAGACGGCCCAGTCCGAGGTGCCGTTGCTGGAGTCGCTCCGCGACAAGATGGGCCAGGCCCCCAACACCGTGTCGGTGTCGCCGCCGGTGTTCGGCACCGACGGGCGCAGCGCGCTGCTGTCGGCGGTGCTGTCGGTCGATCCCGAGGATATGGGTTCCCGCGACACCATCGACTGGATGCGCGACCAGTTGCCGCCGGTGGCCGGTGACGCCGCCCGCGTCGACGTGGGCGGGCCCACCGCGCTGATCAAGGACTTCGACGACCGGGTGTCAGCAACCCAGCCGCTGGTGTTCCTGTTCGTCGCACTGATCGCGTTCGTGATGCTGCTGGTCTCCATCCGGTCGGTGTTCCTCGCGTTCAAGGGCGTGCTGATGACCGTGCTCTCGGTCGCCGCCGCCTACGGCTCGCTGGTGGTGGTGTTCCAGTGGGGCTGGCTGTCCGACCTCGGTTTCAAGCAGATCTCGTCACTGGACAGCACGATCCCGCCGCTGGTGCTCGCGCTGACGTTCGGGTTGTCGATGGACTACGAGATCTTTCTGCTCACCCGGATCCGGGAACGGTTCCTGCAGACCGGCAACACCCGCGACGCCGTGGCCTACGGCGTGTCCACAAGCGCTCGCACCATCACCAGCGCCGCGTTGATCATGATCGCGGTGTTCATCGGGTTCGCGTTCGCCGGCATGCCGCTGGTCGCCCAGCTCGGTGTCGCGTGCGCGGTGGCCATCGCGGTGGACGCCACCGTGGTGCGGCTGGTGCTGGTGCCCGCCCTGATGGCGATGTTCGACGAGTGGAACTGGTGGCTGCCACGCTGGCTGGACCGCATCCTGCCGTCGGTGGACTTCGAGAAGCCGCTCCCCAAGGCCGACATCGGCGACCTGGTGATCATCCCCGACGACATCTCCGCGCTGGCACCGTCCGGTTCGGATCTGCGCACCGTGGTCAAGTCCGCGGCGAAACTGAAAACCCTTGTCCCACAAGCGATCACCGTTGCCGACCCGCTCGCGTTCAGCGGCTGCCAGCCGTGCGGCAAGGCCACCAGCAGCCGCGTCGGGCGCGACGAGAGGATCACCGCGGCAGTCAGCAACCGGGCGCACGGCAAGACCGTCGCGGTCAAACTGCCCAAGCACCCGGTGACGATGTGGCGCGGCAGACTCGACGTCGCCCTGGACGCGCTGGCCGTCGAACGTGACGCACGGGACGCCGAGGGCAACGGGCAACCCCCGCTGGCCCGCATCAGCCCGATGGAGACCACCAACGTGCTGCTGCCCACCGGCGACCGGCTGCAGATCCCGACCGGCGCCGAGACGCTGCGGCTGAAGAGCTTCCTGATCCTGCAGCGCAACAGCGCCCGTGACTACGACGACCTGGCCGAGCTGGTGGATTCGATGGACGCCAACACCGCGGCAGAAGTGCTCGCCGGCATGGACCGGTACTACTGTGGTCAACCGGCCAGGCCGTACTGGGTGGCCACCCAGTTGGTGCGGCGCCTGGCCGAGCCCGCTCCGGCCGACGGGCCGGACCTTGCCGCGGCCGGCGCCGACGGGGAGTCCGAGTGGGCGCGGGTCAGGCAGCGCTGCCTCGCGGTGGCAGTGGCCATGTTGGAGGAGACGAGGTGATGGTGGCCCCTGAGATGCCCGAGGTACGCGGCACAGACCGCCGCGCCCACCCGCCCGCCGACGACCGTCCGGTCGAGTTCTGGCCGACCGCTGCGATCCGGGCCGCGCTGGAGAACGACGACCTCGCCGTGTGGCAGCGCATCGTGGTCGCGATCAAGCGGGATCCGTTCGGCAGGACCGCCCGACAGGTCGAAGAGGTGCTCGAGACCGCCAGGCCCTACGGGGTGTCGCGCGCGATGTCGGAGGTGCTGCACCGCACTCGCGAGCACCTGGAGGCCAATGAGTGCGCGGAAGTGGCGCGCCACGTGCACCTGCTGCTAGAGCGCTCGGGTCTGGGCGAGCAGGAGTTCGCGTCACGGATCGGCGTGCCCGCCGACGACTTCGCCGCCTATCTGCGGGGCACCACCAGCCCGCCGGCATCGCTGATGATCAGGATGGGCCGACTCTCGGAGCGCTTCGCCAAGATGCGATCCCAGCGCACCACCGACTGACCCACGGCCCTGGGCGGCGGAGCCTCAGCGGGAGTGGATCGGCGCGACGTCCTCGACGAGCCAGCGCCCGTCGCTCTTGGACAGCGTGACCCGCAGCGCCAGCACCGCCGTGGCCGGCCGCTGGCCCGGGCTGCTCTGCGTGCCGCGCAGGATCACCGCGACGCTCGCGGCGTCGGGCCCGATGGCCTCGACGCCGGCCGACACCGTGCTCGCCTGCGCCGACACGTTCCGTCCGCCCAGATCCTTTGCGACGGCGGCGAATTCGTTGCGAAATCGCTCCGCGCTGGCGGCCGACATCATGCCGGTGGCGCGGTCGATCGACGAGGTGGGGTTCTGCGGCGTGAACGTCGCTGACGCCTCGGCGACGCTGCTGGCGATGCCGGTCACCTCGGCGCTGTCGTCACGCAACGTCTGGTCGGGCCGGGTCCACTGGGTGTATCCGATCACCGCCGCGGCGACGAGCGCCGCCGTCGTCGTCGCGACCACCGCCAGCCGCAGCCCGGGACCGTCGTCGTCGGTGCCGAAGGTCACCTTGTCGCGGCGGGCCAGTACCGCGTTGACGATCACCCCTTCGACCACCAGCACGCACAGCACCGAGCACACCGCGACCCACCACAGCGGCCAGCCCAGCGCCACGCCGATGTACACCAGCGCGGCCACCGCCGCCGCCGGCGCCAGCACATCGAACGCCAGCACACGCAGCCGGTTCCTCATCGGATCGGCTCCAGCCGGGAGATCGCGAGCCTGCCGTCGACGTCGGTCACGTCCAGTCGCAGGGTCCAGCGCACCGTCTGCGGCTTCTCGGTGCCGGCGTTCTCCGACAGCGAGGTCGCGACCACCATCACGGTGTCGGTGCGCGACGAGAACCCCTCAAGGCCCTGCTCGGGGTCGGGCGCGGCGCCGGGTTCGTCACCGGGTTCGGCATGGTGGATGGTCTCGATGGCGACCGAGTCGATCTGCCCGGTGGTGCGCGACTGCAGCGTCTGCACCAGCTTGCGGTACGGCTCGACGGCGGTCTCGAACTCGGCGTTGAGCTGGCCGACGGTGCCCTCGTGCAGCGTGGTCATGTCGGCGTCGACGGAGTCCTTGTTCATGTTGATCAGCACGCCGGTCCAGTCGACGGCGGTCTGCAGCACCTCACCGCGGTACCTCAGTTCAGCGGTGTCGGCGCGGTGCCCGTTCCAGATCATCACCGCCAGCACCACCGCGGCGACCCCCACTACCGCGAGCACCGCCGACCCGACGCCGTAGCGGCTGATGATCCCGTCAGTGCGCGGTTCCGGCTCGTCATCGGGCATGCGCGTGAGGGTACCGGCACGTTCTGGCAGGCTTGTGGGGTGACGGTAGAAGCTACATCGCCCAAGTCGACAACCAAGTCCGGACTCGACCTGCGCTACGTCGACGCCGACGCCCGTCCGCAGGACGATCTGTTCGGCCACGTGAACGGCCGCTGGCTGGCCGAGTACCAGATCCCGGCGGACCGGGCCACCGACGGCGCCTTCCGCACGCTCTACGACCGCGCCGAGGAACAGATCCGCGACCTGATCAACGAGGTGGCCGGTGGGGACGCCCCGCACGGCACCGACGCGTCCCGCAGCTCGGGCTCAACCGACGCGTCCCGCATCTCAGGTTCGGACGACGCGTCCCGCATCTCAGGTTCGAACGACGCGTCCCGCATCGGGGACCTCTTCGCCAGCTTCATGGACGAGGACACGGTGCGGGCACGCGGACTGACCCCGCTGCTCGACGAGCTCGCCGCCATCGATTCCGCCGACAGCCCCGACGCGCTGGCGCGCGTGATGGGCGCGCTGCAGCGCACCGGCGTCGGCGGGGGCACCGGCCTGTACGTCGACACCGACTCCAAGAACTCCGAGCGCTATCTGCTGCACCTGACCCAGTCCGGGATCGGGCTGCCCGACGAGTCGTACTTCCGCGACGAGCAGCACGCCGAGATCCTGTCCGCCTACCCGGGGCACATCGCCGCGATGTTCGGCCTGGTCTACGGCGGCGGCGCCGAGGATCACGCCGACACCGCAGAGCGGATCGTCGCGCTGGAGACCAAGATCGCGGCCGGGCACTGGGACGTGGTCAAGCGCCGCGACGCCGACCTGACCTACAACCTGCGCACGTTCGCCGAGGTAGTCGAGCAAGCGCCCGGCTTCGACTGGCCGGGTTGGCTGTCGGGACTCGGCGCTCGCGACGACCAGGCCGCCGAAGTGGTGGTGCGCCAGCCCGATTTCCTGACCGCGTTCGCCGGGCTGTGGGCCGGCGAGAGCCTGGAGGACTGGAAGAACTGGCTGCGCTGGCGGGTGATCCACGCCCGGGCGTTCCTGCTCACCGACGAACTGATCGCCGAGGACTTCTCGTTCTACGGGCGCAGACTGTCGGGCACCGAGGAGATCCGCGAACGCTGGAAGCGCGGCGTATCGGTGGTGGAGAGCCTGATGGGTGAGGCATTGGGCCGGCTGTACGTGGATCGGCACTTCCCGCCGCAGGCCAAGGCGCGGATGGACGAGCTGGTGGCCAATCTGCGCGAGGCCTACCGGGTCAGCATCAACTCGCTGGACTGGATGACTCCGCAGACGCGGGAGAAGGCACTGGTCAAGCTCGACAAGTTCACCCCGAAGATCGGCTACCCAAAGAAGTGGCGGGACTACTCCGCGCTGGAGATCGCCCGCGACGACCTGTACGGCAACTACCGGCGCGGCTACGCGCTGGAGTACGACCGTGATCTGGCCAAGCTGGGCGGCCCGGTGGACCGCGACGAGTGGTTCATGACGCCGCAGACGGTCAACGCGTACTACAACCCCGGCATGAACGAGATCGTGTTCCCGGCCGCGATCCTGCAGCCGCCGTTCTTCGACGCCGACGCCGACGACGCCGCCAACTACGGCGGCATCGGCGCGGTGATCGGTCATGAAATCGGACACGGCTTCGACGATCAGGGCGCCAAGTACGACGGCGACGGGAACCTGGTGGACTGGTGGACCGACGAGGACCGCGCCGAATTCGGCAAGCGCACCACGGCATTGATCGAACAGTACGAGGAGTTCGTGCCCCGCGACCTGGACCCGTCGCATCATGTGAACGGCGCGTTCACCGTCGGCGAGAACATCGGCGACCTCGGCGGCCTCTCAATAGCACTGCTCGCGTATCGACTCTCACTGCAGGGCAAGCCCGCACCGGTGATCGACGGGCTGACCGGCGAGCAGCGGGTGTTCTTCGGTTGGGCCCAGGTGTGGCGCACGAAATCCCGTGAAGCCGAGGCGATCCGGCGATTGGCGGTGGACCCGCACTCGCCGCCGGAGTTCCGCTGCAACGGCGTGATCCGCAACATGGACGCGTTCTACGACGCGTTCGGGGTCGGACCCGACGACGAGCTGTACCTGGAACCCGAACGGCGGGTGCACATCTGGAACTGAGCGGGGACCTCCGCTAGTTCACAGCTAGTCCAGGAAGCGGGCCCGCACCTCGGGCGCCGGGATCGGGCAGGTGTCATGCGTTCCGAAGATCCGGTACCGGACCCGGGCGAAGCCGTCGTAGAGCCGGTCGCGCAGCGGGGCCGGGATGACCTCGGCGGCCCGCAGGGCCCGCCACGGCCCGCCGAGGTAGTCGGTGACGCGCAGCGCCGCGGCGGACTTGACCGCGACCTGCTCGTCGGGTCCGCCCGGGTCGTCGACGAAGACCACCGAGTCGACGTCGGCGAGGAACGGGTGGCGGGCGATGACGCCGCGGGCGAAGTCGCTGTCGAGCGCGGCGAACCGCAGCGACCCGTGCCGATCCACACGCAGAATGGCCTGCACCGCGCCGTTGCAGAACCCGCAGACGCCGTCGTAGAGCAGCACCGGCGGGTCCTGCCGGGTCGGGGCGCCGGGGGCGGGTGAGCGGTCGTGAGTCTCGGACATCGGAAACCTCCTTGCCCGACGGGTTCCCGATGCGCCGGCCGGCAACCGGTCCCGCCCCGCGGGATATGTCACACCGCGACCCGGCTGACCCGCTGCGGCCACAGCACCACCCGAAGGTGTTCGTCGGCCAGCATCGCCTCGAGATGGGCGGCCCGCACCGGGTCGTCGAGGTCCCAGTACCGCGCGGCCAGCCGCCTGGCCAGGTCAGCGGCCCCGTCGGGTGCCACCGTGACCGGGCCGGTGAGCGACACCCACCGTTCGCGTTCGCCGACCGGCGCGGCGACCACGAGGGAGGCTCGCGGGTCGGCGCGCAGTTGCCGCACCTTGGCGGCGCCCGCGGCGGTGAACAGCTCGATCGTGTCGTCGGCGGTGAGCTCGAACCACACCGGCCGCGGCTGCGGGGGCACCGGGCCCGCGGCCACGGTCAGGAACCCGTGCAGCGGCCGCCGTAGGAAGTTCCGGTCCTCGCGGGTCAGGGCGGTCTCGACCGCGGTCATCGGTGCCACGCTCCGGCCGCCGCGGCCCGAACAACGTAGTCCTCGAACGTACGGGGCGGCCGGCCCAGCACCTGCGTGACGCCGTCCGCGGGTTCGGCAAGTAATCCGCGCTCCATCATCACGAACATCTCCGCGATGTGCTGCGCGTCGGCGCGGGCCCACCCGTCGTCGACGAGCTGCGCGGTGTACTCGACGGCCGATATCTGCTTGTAGGTCACGGGCATCCCGGACGCGCGGGCGATCAGGTCGGCCGCCTCCGCGAAGGTCAGGGCGCGTGGCCCCGACATCTCGTACACCCGCCCGGCATGCCTGCCCGGCTGGGTGAGCACCGCGGCGGCCACGTCGGCGACGTCCTCGACGTCGATGAACGGCTCGGGCACCTCGCCCGCCGGAAGCGCCAGGGTCCCGCCGAGCAGCGGCGCGTGGAACACGTCCTCGTCGAAGTCCTGGTCGAAGTTGTTGGGCCGCAGGATGGTCCACTCCAGCGCCGAGCCGCGCACGGCGTCTTCGGCGGACCGCATGTCCAGCCCGAACGGGGAGTCGCCCCAGGTGTCGGCGCCCCGGCCGGACAACAGGACCGCGCGCCGCACCCCCGCCGACTCCGCCCGGGCGATGAACTCATGGACCGGGCCCGGCACCGTCGGGGCGACCACGTAGACGGTGCCGACGCCGTCGAGCACGGCGTCCCAGCCGTCGGGGTCGGTCCAGTCGAACGGGGTGGGGCTGGACCGCGATGCGGTCCGCACCGGGACGCCGGCCAGTCGCAGCCGGGCGGTGACGCGCCTGCCGGTCTTGCCGGTGGCGCCGAGGACGAGTGTGGTGTCGTGTGCCATGCCCCCAGTCAACGGCCCTCGACTGGACGAATCCATGGGTGATCCGCCGATTTCCCTGTGCGATCGTCTAGCCTGGCGGGATGGACGTCTTCGACGACCTCTGCCGCGGGGTGCGCGCACAGGGTTCGCTGTTCGGCGCGTCCACGCTGTCCGCGCCGTGGTCGCTACATTTCGTCGACGGAGCACCATTGACCCTGTGCACGGTGCTCGACGGCGCGGGCTGGGTCGTGCCGGAACACGGCGACGCCGAGCCGGTGCGCGCCCGCGACACCGTCGTGGTGAAGGGCCCCGCGACGTTCAGGTTCGTCGACACACCCGGCACCGCCGCGGAGCCGCTCGCATGCGGAGAGTTCTGCGCGACCCCGGAACTCGGCGGCACCCGACACCGGCTGGGCTGGAACGACGTCGCGCACAACGAGGCGGGGGCAACCACGCTGATCGTCGGCGCCTACCCGGTGCAGGGCGAGATCAACCGACCCCTGCTGGACGCGCTGCCGACCGTGCTGCGGGTCCCCGGCGGGGGCACCGGTGACGCGGTGCTCGACCACCTGGCCGCCGAAGTCGCGCTCGACATCCCCGGCCAGCAGGTGGTGCTCGACCGGCTGCTGGACTGGATGCTGGTGTGCACGCTGCGCGAGTGGTTCGACCGGCCCGGCGGCGAACCGCCGGCCTGGTGGAGCGCCCAGCGTGACCCGGTGGTGGGTGACGCGCTGCGGCTGCTGCACGCCGAGCCCGCCGCGCCGTGGACGGTCTCGCAGCTGGCCGAGCGCACCGGGGTATCGCGGTCGACGCTGGCCAAGCGGTTCACCGAGCTGGTCGGCGAACCGCCGCTGACCTACCTCACCGCCTGGCGGATGACACTGGCCGTGGATGTGATGCGGGAGCGCAGGGCGGCGACCCTGGCCGAGGTCGCCCGCACCGTCGGCTACTCGGACCCGTTCGCGTTCAGCGCGGCGTTCAAACGAGTCCGTGGCGTCAACCCCAGCGAGTTCCGGCGCACCGTGGCCTGACGGGGCCGTCCGGGACCGCCTACGCTCTAGAGACCCGGGCCACCGCGTCGCCGGCCGAAGGTGAGACGGATGTCAGACCAGTTGCAGAGCCCGCCTGACGGGGGGCCCGACGACCGGCTTCTCGTGCCGGGGACGACGTGCTGGCAGACGGCGCGGGCAGGCCGCTTCACCCCGATCGTCGACGGAGCCGACTACCTGGTCGCGGTGAAGGCGGCGATGCTGCGCGCCGAGCGCCGCATCATGCTCATCGGCTGGGATCTCGATTCCCGGACGGCCTTCGAGCCCACCGGGCCCACGCTGTCCGGGCCGGACCATCTGGGTCTGTTCCTGCACTGGCTGCTGTGCAGCCGCCGTCACCTGCAGGTGTATCTGCTGAAGTCGAACCTGCGGCTGCTGCCTGCGTTCGACGGGTTCTGGTTCGGGGTGGCGCCGGTGGCGCTGCTCAATCAGATCACCTCCAGCCGCCTGCATCTCGCGGTCGACGGGGCGCGTCCCACCGGCGCGGTGCACCACCAGAAGATCGTGGTGGTCGACGACGCGGTGGCGTTCTGCGGTGGCATCGACCTGACCGTCGGCCGCTGGGACACCCGGGCGCATCTTCCCGACGATCCGGGCAGACGCACGGCGGGACAGCCCTACGGACCGCGCCACGAGGTCGCCGCCGCGGTGGACGGCCCGGCCGCCCGGGTGCTCGCCGAGCAGGCCCGTGACCGCTGGCGCGCCGCGACCGGACGGGCGCTGCCGCCGGTCTCGCCGCGGGAGCCGGTGTGGCCGCACGGGCTGCGGCCCGCGCTGCGCGACGTGGAGGTGGGCGTGGCCCGCACCCTTCCCACCCTGCCCGGCCGCCCCGAGGTGCGGGAGGTGGAGGCGCTGGACTTCGCCGGGATCGCCGCCGCGAAGACCGTGATCTATCTGGAGAACCAATACCTCGCGGCGCGCGGGCTGGCCGAGGCGCTGGCCGCGCGGTTACGCGAGCCCGACGGCCCTGAGGTGGTGATCGTGCTGCCCCGCAGTTCGGAGAGCCGCCTTGAGAAGCAGTCGATGGACAGTGCGCGGGAGCGGCTGCTGCGCATGCTGTGGGACGCCGACGAACACGGCCGGCTCGGCGTGTACTGGCCGGCCGTCAAGGGCGGGCAGTCGGTGTACGTGCACTCGAAGGTGATGGTGGTCGACGACCGGCTGCTGCGTATCGGCTCGTCGAACCTCAACAACCGCTCGCTGGGTTTCGACAGCGAGTGCGACGTCGCGCTGGAGGCCCCGCCGACGGGCAGCGACAAGGTACGGCGCCACATCGTGGACACTCGCGACGCCCTGGTGGCCGAGCATCTGGGCGTGCAGCCGGCCGAGTTCCGGCGGGAGGCGTTGCGGCGCGGTTCGTTCCTCGCCGCAATCGACGCGTTGCGCGGTTCGGGCCGTTCGCTGCGCAAGTTCACCGAGTTCATGGTGTCGGCGGATGCGGGCCCGCTCGCCGAGAACGAGCTGATGGACCCCGACCACGTGCCACCCTCGATCACCCGCAGCGCGATCGAGGTGGCCACCGGGATGATCACCTGGCCGCTGACCAGGGTCGCGCCGCGGCTCTGGTCGATGGTCAGTGCCGTTGCCTCACAAAAGGTTTGAGCGCCAACAGATATCCGGCGAGCAAGGTCAACGGCGCCACCAGCGGCAGCCAAGGCGCCTGCACCGGCAGCAGGACCGCGACGGCGGCCGCGCCGGCGAACCCGACCGCGAAGTACATCGTCGGCGCCGTCGGCACGGTGTGGCGTAGGACGAGGTACGCCGCGGCCGCCAGCCCGGCCAGCACCGTGAACATCGGCGCCGGATCGGCCATCACGACGGTCAGCACCGCGCCCAGCACCGCGACCGTGGCCGCGGGCCGCGCCCATGCCGAAACCAGCACCGCCGTCAGCGAAAACCCGACCGCCAACACTGCGTAACTGTCGGCCCGGTACCCGGCCGCAGCCACCATGAGCACGCCGAAAGCCATGAGTGTCAATCGATGTGCCGCACCCGCGATCATCGGCGTGCCCGTCGTGCCGGCACCAGCGCCATCGCCTGGTCCAGCGTCACCGCATCCGGCCAGCCGACGATGTCGACGCCGACGGTGGCCATGTCGCGGTACATGAACGAACGTTGCATGCTCCACATGCGGTGCACCAGCGGGTCGTGGTCGCCTTCGATCGGACTGCCCTCGAGCACGTCGACGGCGACCACGGGATGACCGCGCTTACGCAGATCGATGAGGGCCAACGCGAATTCGGTGTCGAGCAGCGTGGAGAACGCGATGACGATGGCGCCGGTCGGGACGGCCGGGCGCGGCGCGAGGGTGCCGGTGGCGGTCTGGAAGGTGTCTGTCGCGCCGACCACCGTGTCCAGGATCCGATAGAACTGCCGCTGCCCGATGTCGGCGCCGAGCCACCGGGTGCTGCGGCTGCCCAGGGTGACCAGACCGGCCCTGTCGCCGTACCGCAGCGCGCTCTGCACCACCTGTGCGGCACCCCGGGCGGTCCGCTCGGTGGCGGTGGTGGCCGGACCGGGCGGCTGCGGATACGTGTCGACCAGCACCACCACGTCGGCGGCGCGGTCGGTCAGCCGCTCGGTGACGTGCAGCGCGCCCCGGCGGGCGCTGACCGGCCAGTTGACCGTGCGCAACTGGTCGCAGGGGACGTAGGGGCGGATGTCGGCGAACTCGACGCCGGGGCCGACATGCCGGGTCAGGTGCGTGCCGAGCCGGTCGAGCAGGTCGGTCCGCGGAATCTGGGTGGATTGTGGTGGCGCGATGGGGAACACGCAGACCTCGGCGGCGTCGGCCGCGCCGACCCCCTCGATCAGGCCGCCGCGCCCGCTCACGGTCACGGTGGCGCGAATCGGGTACCGGCCCCACCGCGTCGCCCGCACCGTCAGGTCCGCGCCGTCGGTCTCGTCGATCGTCATACCGGTCGGCACGGAACACGTCAGCGCTACCGGGCCGCCGTCGTCGGAGCCGGCCGACACCTGAACGCGGGCCGGCTCGTCCTCGAAGCACCTGTGGAAAGCCGGCTCGGCGGACACCGTCACCGCCGGCACGCCGCGCTGGCGACCCACCGAGCACAGCACGCCGAGTAGCGGCGCGGCGAAGGCGGCGAGCTCCCATCGTCCCGCCAGCAGCGCCGCGACGATCGCCACCGCCGCGCAGGTCGCCACCGAGCGGGTCAGAGCCGAGGCGCGCCAGTGTAATTCGACGGTCGTCACGTCGCGTCCCGCGCACGCGGCACGGGTGTGCGGCGCAGCAGATCCTCGACCACGTCGGCACCCTGCACCCGCCGCACCCACATCTCGGGCCGCAGGCTGATGCGGTGCGCCAGCGTCGGCACGGCCAGCGCCTTGACGTCCTCCGGGACGACGAAGTCACGGCCGAGCAACAGTGCGCGCGCCCGTGCGAGCTGCACCAGGTCCAGTTCGGCGCGTGGGCTGGCCCCGACGGCGACCTGAGGGTGCTGGCGGCTGGCGGTCGCCAGCGACACGATGTAGTGCAGCACGTCGTCGTGGACGCTGACCTGCTCCACCGACTCCTGCATCGCCAGCAGGTCGTGCGCGTCGACGACCTGCTGCACCGTCGCGGCCGCCGATCCGCGGTCGAGGCGGCGGCGCAGCATCGTGGTCTCCTCCGCCTCGCTCAGATACTTCAACTCGAGACGGATCGCGAACCGGTCCAGTTGCGCCTCCGGCAGCGGGTAGGTGCCCTCGTATTCGATCGGGTTGTCGGTGGCCAGCACCAGGAACGGTTGCGGCAGCGGATGTGTCACGCCGTCGATGCTGACCTGCTGTTCGGCCATCGCCTCCAGCAGCGCGGCCTGGGTCTTGGGCGGGGTACGGTTGATCTCGTCGCCGAGAAGCAGGTTCGTGAAGATCGGGCCGCGGCGGAATTCGAAACGGCCCGTTTGCATGTCGTAGATCGTCGAGCCGAGCAGGTCGGCGGGCAGCAGATCGGGCGTGAACTGCACGCGGGTGAACTCGAGGCCGAGTGCGGCGGCAAAGGACTTGGCGATCAATGTCTTTCCCAGCCCGGGCAGATCCTCCACCAGTACGTGCCCGCGGGCCAGCACGGTGATCAGGATCAGGTTCAGCGCGTGGCGCTTGCCCACGACGGCACGGCCGATCTCGTCGAGGACGGCCTCACAGCGCGCCGTGGTCACCGCGGGGGTGCTCACAGCCGCTCCAGCCGCTGCAGGATCTCGTCGAGCGTGCGCCGGCCCGGGCCGGGCTCGGCGTTACCGGTCCGGGAGATGTTCTCCGGGTCCACCCACGGCCACAGCTCGTCACCGAACAGCATGCGGCCGGTGGCGTGAAATGCCCTCGGGTCTTTGGCTTTCCGGTGTCCGGCTGCGAGCTCGAACTGCCGGGCGAGCATCGGCCGCAGCCGTCGATCCCAGTCGGCCCGGGTGGACTCCGACCACGAGATCAGCGTTTCGGTGCGGGACAACCAGCGACGCATCGCCGCTGCCGCCTCGTCGGCCGTGGTCTCGGCCCGGTCGTCGGGCCCGCCATCCAGGTGCGACCGGACCCCGATCAGCACGCACGCCAGCGCCGCGCCGGTGACCACCAGGACGAGCTCCCGCTCCAGCTGCGTCACGGCGAAGACCTGCACGACGACGATCAGAAACACACCGACGACAACGACTTTCGTCATGTCGCCGCCTGCAGTTGGCGCTGCACCTGCCGCAGCGCGTGCACCGCGTCGACGCGGTGGCTCTCATTCATCAGGTGCGGGCTGAACCGCGCCTCCTCGAACAGCTCGACCAGTTCGGTGGCGCTGCCGGCGTCCACGGCGCGGCTGCGGATCGCGCGGGCCAGCACCTCGGTCGGGGTGTCGGAATCCCGCGGGGTCGTGCCGGGTGATTTCTCCAGTTCGCGTTCCATCGCGAGGTAGCACGCGATGATCGCTTGCCGGGGGTCCCTGCTGAGATCGCCCATCTCGGCCAGACCGAGTTCGGCCGCCCGGGCGAGGTCGGGTGCCGGGGCGGCCGGTCCGGGTGCCGCGGGCTCGGTGGGCACCGCGGGTGCCGGGGCGTGCCTGCGGCCGGTGAGCGCCGCGACGATCGCGAGCGCGAACAGCGCGACCGTCGTGCCCAGCAGCGCGGCGAACACCGCACCGTCGTAGGGACCGGCCGGCGGCTCGGCGTCGGGGGTCGTCTCGGCACTGGAGGTGGCGTCGGCCCGTGTGTCGGGCACCGTCTGCTCGTCGAGCACCACGGCCGGCACCCACCGCATCAACAGCAGCACCAGCAGCGTCCACGCCGTAAGCGCCGCACCGATGATCAGCAGCGTCCGCCAGCGGATCGGGACACCCCGCTCCCGCGCCGTCCGGGGCGGCTCCCCCGGCGGCGGGGCCGCGGCGCGCTGCGACGCCTGCGCGAAAACCGCGATCGTGATCACGGCGACGGACACGACCAGCATCGCGATGACCGCGATCAGGCTCCCCGGACCTGCCTCGGCGGGTTGATCGGGAGGCGGGTCACCACCGGCGTCCGGCAGATACCCACGCAGCGCCGTGATGGCCAGCAGGGTCAGCACGATCACCGTGATCGTGCGTGCCGCCTTGTCGTGCGCCGCCGGCTCGGTCTTCTCGGGCATGGCCACCCCTGGCTCCAGCACCGACGGCCGGGCCGCCGCCGGCCTGAGTTCATCGTGGCACGATGCGTCCGCGGCGCGGGGCTATCCGATCAGAACATCTGCCAGTCCGACGCACCGTCGGGCTGGGTGTACATGGCGCCGTCGGTGTTCTTGATGACCACGGCGTCGCCACTGCCGAAGTTGTCGAAGAACCACTGGGCGTTGGCCGGGCTGAGGTTGATGCAGCCGTGGCTGACGTTGCTCTCACCCTGGTCGCCGACGGACCACGGCGCGCTGTGCACGAAGATCCCGCTGTTGTCGATGCGCACCGCGTCCTGGACCTTGAGCTTGTAGCCCTCGCCGGACGGATCATCGACGGGCACTCCGTAGGTCGAGGAGTCCATCACGATGTCGGCGAACTTCTCCAGCACGTAGTAGGTGCCGTTCTTGGTGTCATAACCGGGCTTGCCCATCGAGACGGGGAACGTCTTCTCCAGGACACCGTTGCGATGGACCTCCATCTGCTTGGTGTCGTTGTCAATGGTCGCGACGAGTTGCTCGGGGACGCTGAACGACGACTTGGTGCCGGCGGCGTCGATGGTGACGACGGTGCCGGCCGGCCAGAAGTCCTGCGGGCGCCAGCGCAGCTGAGTGTCGCTGACCCAGTAGAACCTGCCGGGAACCGGCGGGTTGGACGAGATGTGGACCGCGTCCTGCGCCATCTGCCGGTTGGCGATCGGGCGCGCGAAGTTGATGTAGATCGGCTTCGCCGCGCCGACGATGGAACCGTTGGTCGGGTTGAAGGACGGCGGGATGAACGGGGGCTGGCCGACGAACGGGTTGGGGTTCTGCCCGGCCGGGGTGCCCTCCGGGATGGGCAGCGGGTCGCCGGGGATCACGGCGAGCGGGTTCCTCGTCGTCGGGCCTGTCGTCGTCTGGCCTGTCGTCGCCTGGCCTGCCGCGGGAGCACCGGCCGGAGCGGGCGGGGCCAGCGGATTCTCGAAGACGAACGGGTTCGCCGGTGGTGGAGGCGGCGGGGCCGGCGCAGGTGCGGGCGCGGGTTGTGCCAACGCCGACGGAGCGCCGAGTGTCAGCCCTGCGATCACGCCTGCTGCCATGAACAGGGCGAAGACCCGGCTCCTGTTTCGCTGCCGCATGCAATTACCTCCAGTCCAGCGACTGACCCCAGTGTGGCACAGCACCAAGATCGATCCCGCTGGCGAACGTGTTCGCCGGACCCCGGCACCCTCGGCACGGAGGGTCATGACCTGCCCTGATGATCGCCTCGGCACCTCCGCGCGTTACGACGTGAAAGCAAGACGGCCGGCAGCTGTGGCCGGCGCCGAACCCGCGCTCTCATCCCGAACTCGGCAATCGCATCTCGGCCCACAGACGCCCCTTCCGTCACACCTATCCGCTTTTCTCAGCAGAAGTACGAGAGACCCGCTGCTAAGCGCGGATACCTGTGACTGCTGGGACCCCGAGCACCCAGGCGGACACTGGAGCACATGATCGTCGCGTTCAGCATCAGTCCCATCGGCGCAGACGGCACAGGCAGCGTCGGTGACGCGGTCGCCGAAGCCGTCCGCGTCGTCCGGGCATCAGGTCTGCCCAACGAAACCAATGCCATGTTCACCAACATCGAGGGCGAGTGGGACGAGGTGATGGCCGTCGTCAAGCAGGCCGTCGATGCGGTGGCCGCGGTCTCCCCGCGGGTCAGCCTGGTGCTCAAGGCCGACATCCGGCCCGGCTACACCGGCCAGCTCACGGCCAAGGTGCAGCGCATCGAGAACGCGCTGGACTGACGCCCGCCGTCCCCGCCACCCCGTCACACCTGGTGCCGAAATTGCATTCCACGCGCCCGATCGCGCCCGCGGGCCGCGTGGAATGCGGTTTCGGCGGGGGGTCAGGACCGGACCAGTCGGGCGATCGCCGCAGACGCCTCGGCGAGCTTGGCGTCGGCTTCCGCGCCACCCGCGGCGACGGCGTGGCTGACGCAATGGCCTAGGTGTTCGTCGAGCAGCCCGAGCGCCACCGACTGCAGCGCGCTGTTGACCGCGCTGATCTGGGTGAGGACGTCGATGCAGTACTTGTCCTCGTCGATCATCTTGGCGATGCCGCGCACCTGGCCCTCGATGCGGCGCAGCCGCTTGGCGTAGTTCTCCTTCTGCGCCGAATAGCCGTGGGCGCCGTCATCCGGTGCGGTCGCCTCGCCCTCGGCCGCGATGTTGGTTTCCGTCACGGCATGCCCTCCAGAATCTGCGTCATCTTCTCGATCTGCCCCCGCTGCCCGGCGGCGATCGTCTCGGCGATGCTGATGGCGTCGACATTGGCGCCGTCGGCGATCTCGGCGTCCGCGATCTCGATCGCGCCGCGGTGCTGGCTGATCATCGACTGCAGCCACAGTCTGTCGAACTCGGGGCCGCTCAGCGAGCCGAGACGCGCGACGGTCGCCTCGTCGATCGTCCCCGGGGTGGCCTGCCCGGCGTCGGGCGCTTCGGACCCCTCCGGCCCGGTGCGGATGTCGGGGTTCTCGTTCCACTGCACCAGGAACACGTTGAGGATGTTCATCTCCGGCTGGGCAACCGCGATGATCTGCTCGGCCAGCGCCACCAGGTCCGGGTTGCCGGACTTCTCCACCGCCGTCCTGGACAAGTCGATGGCCTGGGCGTGGTGCGGCACCATGGCGTTCGCGAACGCGATGTCGGCCTCGTTGTAGCCCGACGGCTCCCCGGTGATCAGCGGCGCCTCGGATCCGTCCGATGCGTCGGAGCCGTCCGCCGGCGCCTCGCCTGCGCCACTGCAGCTGGCAAGCAGCAGCACCGCGGCCAGCACGGCGGTCAGTCGCGCGATCAACGTCGTCATGCGCCCCAGCGTACTAGTACCCCACGGGGGTATCGGCGGTGGTTTGGAGGGGACAAACGCCGGGCGCATAATCTCCGCATGCCCTCAGAGCCCACCGATCCCGGTATCGACATCAAGCCCCGCAGCCGCGACGTCACCGACGGCCTGGAGAAGGCGGCCGCCCGCGGCATGCTCCGCGCGGTCGGGATGGGCGACGACGACTGGGTCAAACCGCAGATCGGGGTCGGGTCGTCGTGGAACGAGATCACCCCGTGCAACATGTCGCTGCAGCGACTGGCGCAGGCAGTCAAGGGCGGCGTGCACGAGGCCGGCGGGTTCCCGCTGGAGTTCGGCACGATCTCGGTGTCCGACGGCATCTCGATGGGCCACGAGGGCATGCACTTCTCGCTGGTCTCCCGTGAGGTGATCGCCGACAGCGTGGAGACCGTCGTGCAGGCCGAGCGCCTCGACGGCACGGTGTTGCTGGCCGGCTGCGACAAGTCGATCCCCGGCATGCTGATGGCCGCCGCGCGCCTGGACCTCGCGTCGGTGTTCTTCTACAACGGCTCGATCATGCCGGGCACCGCCAAGCTCACCGACGGCACCGAGAAGGAAGTCACGATCATCGACGCCTTCGAGGCGGTCGGGGCCTGCGCGCGCGGGCTGATGTCCCGCGAGGACGTCGACATCATCGAGCGCGCGATCTGTCCCGGTGAGGGCGCGTGCGGCGGCATGTACACCGCCAACACCATGGCCTCGGCCGCCGAGGCGCTCGGAATGTCGTTGCCGGGCAGCGCATCCCCGGTGGCGATCGACAAGCGGCGCGACGAGTTCGCACGCCGCTCCGGCGAGGCCGTCGTCGGGATGCTGCGCCGCGGCATCACCGCCCGCGACATCCTGACCAAGGAGGCCTTCGAGAACGCGATCGCGGTGGTGATGGCGTTCGGCGGTTCCACCAACGCGGTGCTGCACCTGCTCGCGATCGCCTACGAGGCCAACGTCAAGCTGGCGCTGGAGGATTTCACCCGCATCGGGCAGAAGGTGCCGCACCTGGCCGACGTGAAACCGTTCGGCCGTCACGTGATGAAGCACGTCGACGAGATCGGCGGTGTGCCGGTGGTGATGAAAGCCCTGCTGGATGCCGGTCTGCTGCACGGGGACTGCCTGACCGTGACCGGGCAGACCATGGCCGAGAACCTGGCCCACATCGCGCCGCCGGACCCGGACGGCAAGGTGCTGCGGGCGATGAACAACCCGATCCATCCGACCGGTGGCATCACGATCCTGCACGGTTCGCTGGCGCCCGAAGGCGCGGTGGTCAAGTCCGCCGGCTTCGACTCCGACGTGTTCGAAGGCACGGCAAGGGTTTTCGAGCGTGAACGGGCCGCTCTGGACGCGCTCGAGGACGGCACGATCACCCACGGCGACGTCGTCGTGATCCGCTACGAGGGCCCCAAGGGCGGACCCGGCATGCGCGAGATGCTGGCGATCACGGGTGCGATCAAGGGCGCCGGTCTCGGCAAGGACGTGCTGCTGATGACCGACGGTCGGTTCTCCGGCGGCACCACCGGCCTGTGTGTCGGCCACATCGCGCCCGAGGCGGTCGACGGCGGCCCGATCGCGTTCGTGCGCGACGGCGATCGGATCCGTCTCGACGTCGCCAACGGCACCCTCGACATCCTGGTCGACGAGGCGGAGTTCGAGTCGCGCAAGGCAGGTTTCGAACCCCTGCCGCCGCGCTACACCACCGGCGTGCTCGCCAAGTACACCAAGCTCGTCGGATCGGCGGCAGTCGGGGCGGTGTGCACCTAAGCACCGATTCGACTGTGCGCGCGCACTGAACGTGCAAGCATCTCTGCCCAGAAGACGCTTTTCCTCCGGGCGGAGACGGCATGATTCGAGCGATTGCCGCGCTGGCGGCACTACTGGTCGGTTCGAGCGTGGGGCCGTGGGTCCCGTCGGCGGCCGCCGCCGACGGCGACCGGACCGTCCGGTTCCAGGACGGGCAGATCCGGTGCCTGCTCAGTGCCGATTTCGAGGGCCGCGGGTTTCCTGCGGCGGTCTGCGGCAGGACCGACGGCAAGCCGTTCATGGTGGCGCCGGCCAAGCAGAACCTCTCGGTGGTGCAGGGCGGCGGCGAACTCTACTTCATCCAGGGCGCCATCCCCGGGCCCGAATCCGGCGATGTGGTGCTGGGCACCGGGCAGACCTATAGCGCGAACGGATGGACGATCACCACCGAGGAACTCCGTGCCCTGATCTACTACGACATCGGCCGCCACGGGGTGCGGATCAATCCGGTGGAAGTGGCCCCGATCTGGCTGTGAGCCGCCTGCCAGGGGAACAGCAGTGCTGCCCGCCGCCGATGCGCAGCCGCGGCTCCTAGAATGTCGCCGTAGGCCGCAGGACCGGACATCGGGCGGAGGTGCGAGCGATGGCGACGGCGTTCCCGGACACCGCGACGCTGGAAAGCGTGCTCGACCTCGCCGCGTACGCCCCGTCGGTAGGCAACACGCAGCCGTGGCGGTGGCACGTCGACCACCGCGGCGTCCAGCTCTCCGCCGACTGGAGCCGCCGACTGGGCGACACCGACTCCGACCGGCGCGACGTGGTCATCAGCTGCGGCGCCGTGCTGCATCACTGCGCGATCGCGTTCGCCGCCATCGGGTGGTCGAGCCGGATCCTGCGCATGCCCGCCGACGGGATGCTCGCGGCGGTCGAACTCGACCAGCGGCCCGCAGGCGCCGGCACCCGAGAGCTGGCCGACACCATCGCCCGCCGGCGCTCCGACCGGCGGCCGTACCGGGGTCCCCTTCCCGCCGGCACCGTGGAGCTGCTCATGCTCCGCGCGGAACGCTTCGGCGTTGCGCTGGCCGTCGTGCCGACCATCCGGTGGGGCAGGGCCGGTGACGACGAGTTCACACTGCACTACGGCGACGACCCGCCCGGCCACCCCGGCGATGACGCGGTGATGCTCGTGCTGGCGACCGACACCGACACCGACAGCGACCGGCTCCGCGCCGGCGAGGCACTCAGTGACCTGACGCTGTCGGCGACCGCCCTCGGGCTGGCCACCTGCCCGCTCACCGATCCGCTGCGCGACACCCGCAACCGTCTGGCGCTGGCATGCGAGGTGTTCGACGGCGAGGCCTGTCCGCAGGTCCTGATCCGGCTGGGGGTGCGTGCGGCCGGCGACCCGCTACCGCCGACGGAGCGGCGCTCCGTCACCGAGACCACGACTTTCAACCTCAACTGAGGCCGTCACCCGCCAGGACTGTCAGCCTCAACCAGGCCCGGTGATCGGCCTGCGGCCCAGCAGCAGCACCGGGCCCAGCGCCACCGCGGCGACGGCCCCGATGACAGCCAGCGTGGGGTAGCTGGTCTGTGCGACCACCAGACCCGAGAACAATCCGCCGGCAGCGCCTGCGAGGGCGATGAACAGGTCCACGGTGCCTTGCGTTTTCGCGCGGGTGGCGACGGGGGTGGCGTTGGTGATGGTGGTGGTGCCTGCGACCAGCCCGAGGCTCCAGCCCAGGCCGAGCAGGGCCAGCGCGACGGCCAGCGCGGCCACCGAATGCGGTGGGGCGAGCGCGGCGAGGACACCGGCGGCGATCAGCGTCAGCGCGGCCAGGCCTGCGGTCGCGGTGGGGCCGAAGCGGTCGACCAGGTAGCCCGAGACCGGCGCGGGCAGATACATGGCGGCGACGTGAATCGAGATGACCAGGCCGGCCGCGGCGAGGTCGTGCTGGTGATGCTGCATGTAGACCGGAGTCATGGTCATGACGGCGACCATCACCAGCTGGGTGATCATCATGACCGCCGCACCGGCGAGCACTGCGCGCCGGCAAGACGAGGCGGCCGTCACATCCGAATCACGTTGCACAGCAGTCGGTTCGGCTTCGCGAACCCGCGCGGCCAGCTGCAGGGGGTCAGGCCGTAGCAGGCTCCAGATCACGATGCCGGCCGTTCCGTAGGCCACCGCGGCCAGCAGGAACGGACCCGCGAGCCGGGGCACCGCCAGCATCTCGGCGAGGTCGCCGAGAACGCCGACGAGGTTCGGGCCGATGACCGCTCCGAGGGTCGTGGCCACGAGCACGGTGCTGATCGCGCGGGCGCGGTGGTCGATGCGGGCCAGGTCGGCGCCGGCGTAGCGGGCCTGGAGGTTGGTCGCGGTGCCCGCCCCGTAGACGAACAGGGTGACCAACAGCAACGGCACGTTGTCGATGACCGCGGCCGCCACGATGCCGACGCTGCCCAGGGCTCCGGTGAGGTACCCCGCCGCCAGTCCGGTGCGGCGGCCGAGGCGCTGAGACAGTTGCCCTACCACGGCCGCCGCGGCGGCCGAACCGATGGTGAACAACGCGCTGGGCAGGCCCGCCAGCCCGGTGGAGCCGAGCATGTCCTGGGCCAGCAACGCGCCGACGGTGACGCCGGCGGCCAGACCCGCGCCGCTGAAGATCTGAGCGGCGACCAGGACGCGCAGGGTGCGCTTCTGGATCGCCTCGAGTTCGGCACTGCTCGGCGCGGCAGCATCTGGCGGGGTCACAGTGTCGATCTTCCCGGCGGTCCCTGTTCGCTGATCCGGGGGCGGCCACAGACCCGACAGTGCGATGAGGCCCGCCGCGGCGACGACGCCGGCGTTGAGGTTCAGCGCGTCACGAGCTCTTGACCTTCTGCACCCGCTTGCGCAGACCCTCGGTGGCGGTGTCCATCAAGCCCTTGGCGCCCTTCTTGATCAGGAATCCGGGCAGCGGCACCGTCGGGTCCACGGTCAGCTCGAACCGCACCCGGGTCTTGTCGCCCTCCGCGGTCAGTGTGTAGCGGGCGTCTTGTGCGCGTTGCTGTTTCGAGCTGACCAGGGTCCAACTGACCCCGTCGTCGTGGACGGTGTAGTCGAGCACCTGCTCATCGCTGACCCCGACGATCTTGACGACCTGCCGGGACCGGGTGGGCCGGCCCTGGTCGTCACGGTCGAGCACCTCGACCTCCTGGTGCGCCGACGACCACTCGGTCAGGGACTCCAAATCGAACAGGACCTCCATGATGTCCTGCGGCGATGCGTCGATCACGGTTTCACGGGATTCGGTGACGGCCATGCCCCATAGTTGCCGCGGTCAGCTCGTTCGAAACCGCACCGCCAGATTCTCGATGCGGCGCAGCGCGATCGCGAGCACCGGCAGGTACGCGGGCGCCCACAGCGGCGAGCTCATCCACACCCGGCTGCCGTCGCCGCGGGGCTCCACCCCATGCCGGGTCGCGGGCACCCCAGCCACCCGCCAGCCCCAGGTGCGGCCCTGGTCCAGTTCGGAGATCACGAACGGCAGCGGCACGCCGACCGGGGTCCACACCCGGCCCGTCGCACCCAGTTCGAAGGCCGAACCGTCGAGTCCGGCGCCGGCCACCGTCGGCCCCCACCGCGGCCACGCGTCCAGATCGGTCAGTACGTGCCACGCGGCATCCGCCGACGCCTCGATGTCCCTGCTCACCGTCCACATGCGCGGGGCATACCCGAACGCGTCGCTAACCCAACCTGGCGTGCAGGGCGGGCAGGAACGCGGCCAGGTGATTCATCTCCTGCGCGCAGTGCACCAACAGATCCCGCGGGTCGGGCAGCCGGCGTTCCGCGACGGGCCGAACCACGGTGTTGGCCAACAGGTTTCCATGGCGCACCCCGGTATACGGGCCGCCGAGCCAAAACCGGGACCGCATTTCGGCGCCGGTGGGTGTCGCGCGGACATGGTGGATCAACCAGCCGATGTCGACCGGCGTCTCGGACGAGCCCAGGCGCGCGCACACCGCGACCGAATCACCGAGCCGGGATTCGTCGATCCCGAGCGTGCGCGGCGCGACGAATCGGATCGCGGCCCTGGTGTAGGCGGATCCGAGGTACTCCTCGACCAGGCAGGTGCGGCCGGCGTAGTGGCCGTCGCCGCCGCCGTCGGCCCACCGCGCCGCCACGTGTGCGCGGGGATGCCACAACTTGTAGCGGCGGCTGTCGCTGCCATGCCAGCCGAACCACCAGGCCCACATCCCGGGGGCCACCCCGGGCATGTCGGTGAGCACCGACACCTCAGACGCTCCGTTGGCCAGCCGGCCGTACCCCGTTTCGGTCGGGTGGTATCCGTCGTCGAGAAGTGTTGCTGCGCTGTTGAATCCGAGCAGCAGTGGAGCGGCCTGTGGCCCGTGGTGCAATGCATCGACGACGTGGACGGGCAACGGCGCCATCTGCGGATCGAAGAACGCGCCGTAGTCGGTGGCGCCGTCGTCTGCCCGGTACCCCAGATAGGCCCGCCCCATCGGAGGACCCCCTAGTCCACGACCGCGAGGGCGAAACCGTCCCAGCCTTTGGCGCCCACGGTCTGTATCGCCGCGGTGTCCAGCCGGGGGTGGGCGCCCATCATGTCGAACATCGCGCGAATCGCGTTGGCCTGCCCGTCGTCGGGTGCCGGGTCGAGCACGCGGCCGTTGCGGGCGATGTTGTCGACGACGACCACGGTGCCCGGCCGGCCGAGCGCAACGGCCCACTCGACGTAGGAGACGTTGTTCTCCTTGTCGGCGTCGATGAACACGAGGTCGTAGGTGTCGCCGCGCTGCTGCAGCCTCGGCAGGGAGTCCAGCGCGGCGCCGACGACGATCTCGACCCGATCGCTCACCCCGGCGCGCTCGAGGTTGCGCCGGGCGATCTCGGCGTGCGCGGGTTCGTATTCGAGGGTGACGACGGTGCCGTCGGGGCCGACCGCGCGGGCCAGCGAGATCGTGCTGTAGCCGGCCAGGGTGCCGATCTCGAGCACCCGGCGCGCCCCGGCGATCTTCACCAGCAACGCCAGCAGTTTCGCGTGCTGTGCGGAGACCTCGATCGCGGGCATGCCGGCGGCGTCGCCGGCCTTTCTGGCGGCGCGCATCCCGTCGTCCTCGCTGTGCAGCACGCGGGTGAACAGGTCGTCCAGAGATCCCCAGTCGGGCGTGGTCACGGGATCGACGCTACTTCACGCCTTCCTTGGCGTACACGACGCGCAACACGTACGCGGCCTCCGGGCCCATCACCGCGGCGGCCAGCTCGCAGAACGTCGCGACGAACGCAGGCCCGTGCGGCGGGACGGTGTCGCACAGGTGGTGGGCGATCTCGTGCAGCACCACCAGCTCCCGCAGCGCCCAGGTGCTGCGGCCCTCGGGCACCGCGATCGTCGCGGCGTCCCCCGCGCGCTCGTAGTGCGCGGCCGTGACGCCCCGCCTCGGCCGCACCGCCAGCGGCGTGACCGCCGGCCACCGGTCCCGGACCGCAGGATGGGCCAGCACACCGTCGACGTAGGTTTGCACCGCCTCGGCCGAAGCGAACCGGGCCTCCGGCGGCAGGGTCAGCTGCGCGCCGAAGAAGTCGAGCACCGGATTTCCCCGCTGCGCGGCGCGGTCGAACATGGTGCGCACGAATTCCTCGGCGGCGTACACCTTTGCGCGCTGCGCGTCCCGCGTCATCTCTCCAGCGCTGACCGCGCTCCCGCCAGCTCGGTCTCACCGCCCAGCCGGGCCCGGCGACCGGCGCGGTCACCGGCGCGCCGCGCCGCCGACGAGTAGCCCGCAGTGGCGCTGGTGGCGCGCCAGGTGCCGCGCGCCCTCGACGTCTGGCGGTAGTAGTCCTTGAGCTCAAGGTCCTTGTTGCGCAGCGCGATCGCGGTGCCCGGGACACTGTCCGGCCCGCTGGTGGCGGCGCGCTGCGCTTCCTCGCGCGCCTCGGCTAGCCGCTGCCCCACCCGGGCGCCGAACGCCAGCTGGAAGTTCAGCCGCGCCGTGATGGTGGGGGTCGGCCTGTGCGCGCCGGAGGCGATGTAGTCCTTGGACGCGCGCACCATCTGCATGACCAGGCTGGTGTAGAGGGCGTGGGTGGTATCGATGTCCTCGGCGAACCCGTAGGCGTACACGAACGTCGAGTTCGACGCGACGTCACATTTGACGTCGTTGGCGGCGGCGATGACCACGAACAGCTGCACGTAGGTGCGCAGCCCGCGAGCGCCGGGCTCACCGATGGTGATGGTGCGCTGCACCGGGGTCTGGGTTCGGCTGCGCCGGTCGGTGTGGCTGCGCGCGACCGCGAGGTCGATCGAGGTGGCGGTGGCCAGCCGCTGCGCGGCGGCCATGAACGCGTCGGCCTCGTGCGGGTTGTCGGTGCCCTCGGCCTGGCGCAGTAGTGCCGCGATGCGGGCCAGCATCTTCTCGTCTGTGCTCATGCCGGCGACGGTAGGGATTCGGTACGACGTTTCACTGCCCTGCAGTATCCCTTATCCCCAGACCGGCGTTTCTCCACAGGCAGCGGGCTCACTTGCCGGCGAAAGCGTCCAGCGCGGCCACCAGCTGCCCGGACAGCGGTTCCTGGTTGGCGTAGTTGGCGATGTTGTCGGTCGGGTCCTCGCGCAGCACATGGTTGACACCCTTGAGTTCGACCAGCGTCAGGTCGGTGTGCTGCAGCGCCGCTACCAACGGACCGATGGTGTCGCAGCGCGACTGGTTGTCCGAGTCCGAGCAGGTGAGCAGCACGGGGGTGCCGGCAGGCACCGCGGCGGCGAGCTTCACCGGGTCGATCTTGTCCGCCTCGGCCACCGCGGCGACGTTGCCCGGGTTCACGATCGCGGTGAGCCCGTCGGGCAGATCCGCCGGGACGGTGCCCTTGGCGCGGATCTCCTCGACCGCGGCCTGCCAGGCCGCCAGCGTCTCCGGGGAGCCGTCGGCCTTCACGCGGTCGGTGATGATGTCGAGATAGCGCCCGGGAAGCGGCTGGAACAGCCCCAGCGAATGGACCTTCGGCGTGCCGGGATCGGTGTCCCCGGCCAGCGCCAGCGCGTGGATCGTGCCCTCCCCCAGCGCGTACACCGACGCCCGTGTTGGATCGGTGGCCGGCTGCCCGGCCAAGAACGCGAAAGCCGCCTCGGCGCCCGCGGTGTACACGGCGCTGACGACGTCGGCCGGCCGGTCCTTGTACGGACCCAGCCCGGTGCGCCCGGTACCCACCTTGTCGTACCGCAGGCTGGCCACGCCGCGCTCGGACAGCAGCTCGGCCAACTGGCGCATGTTGCCGATCGGACCCGCCACCTGGTTGTCGCCGTTGCGGTCGGTGCCGCCGCTCTCGGAGATCAGCAGCGCCGCGGGCACGGGGTCCCCTCCGGTGCGGTGCCGGTAGGTGCCGTGCAGCGTCAACCCGTCAGCGTCGAACGTCACCTCCTCGTCCGTCCACACCGCCGGGTCCGTCGAGGAGTCCGACGAGCAGCCCGAAACCAGAAGCAGAACCGAAAGCGCCACCGCAGCAAGGATTCTCACAGCTTCGACTCGATCCAGGCGGTGACGTCGTCGAGCACCACGTCTTTCTCGGGCTCGTTGAACACCTCGTGGTAGAGGCCCGGATACTCCTTGAGGTGCACGTCGGCCGACCCGATGCAGTCGATGAGTTTGCGGCTGCCCTGCACCGGGATCAGCCGGTCCTTGTCGCCGTGCACGACCAGCAGCGGGGCGGTGATCGCGCCGGCCCGCGCCGGCATGGTCTCACCGACACCGATCAGCGCACGGCCCACGCCGGCGGGCAGCTTGCCGTGGTGGACCAGCGGGTCGTTCTCGTAGGCGGCGACGACCTGCGGGTCACGCGACACCGCGTCGGCCGGCAGGTTGTCGACGGGCAGGCCGGGTGCGATGCGGCCCAGCACCTTGGCCAGCAGCACCATCACCGGCGACACCGAGGCGTGCGCGTCGACGGCCGGTCCGGACAGCACCATCGCGTGGTAGTCGTCGGGATGCTCGACGCCGTAGGTGAACACGATGCCGCCGCCCATGCTGTGCCCGAGCACCACCCGTTTCAGGCTCGGCTGCTCATCGGCGGCGATCCGGACCAGGGTGTGGAAGTCCCCGGTGTACTCGGTGATGTCGCGCAGGTAGACCCGCTTGCCGCCGGAGCGGCCGTGGCCGCGGTGGTCCAGCGCGTAGGTGACCAGTCCCGCCTCGCCGAACCGGGCGACGACGTGGTCGTATCGGCGGGCGTGTTCGGCGTACCCGTGGGCCAGCACGACCACGCCGCGCGGCGGCTCCTGCGGGGTCCACACGTCGTACACGATCCGAACGCCGCCGACGCCGTCGAAACTGCGCTCGGTGTGGGTCACAACCATGGCAGCGAGACTAGCGTTCCACGAGGCGCCCAACAGGACCTGGACTTGTCGGTGACGCTGCGTAAGCTGCTGAACGTGACGGCCACGGCTCTCGACGGCAACCTCGACGACTTCGCCGACAAGGGTGCCTCGGACGCCTTTCTCGCCGATGCGCAGCGGTACCGGCGGGAACTTCTGGCGCACTGCTACCGGATGACCGGTTCACTGCACGACGCCGAGGATCTGGTCCAGGAAACCTATCTGCGGGCGTGGAAGTCGTACAAGGGTTTCCAGGGCAAATCGTCGGTGCGGACCTGGCTGTACCGGATCGCCACCAACACCTGCCTGACGGCGCTCGACGGCAACAAACGCAGGCCGCTGCCCAGCGGGCTGGGCCAGCCGGCCTCGGATCCGACGGGTGAGCTCACCGAGCGCCACGAGATCAGCTGGCTGGAACCGCTGCCCGACGCTTCGCGCGAAGACCCGTCCGACCCGTCGGTGATCGCCGAGTCCCGAGAGGCGGTGCGGCTGGCGTTCGTCGCGGCGCTGCAGCATCTGCCCCCGCGCCAGCGTGCGGTGCTGGTGCTGCGTGAGGTGCTGCAGTGGAAGGCCGCCGAGGTCGGCGAGGCGGTCGGCACGTCCACCGCGGCGGTCAACAGCCTGCTGCAGCGGGCTCGCGCGCAGCTCGACGAGATACAGCCCGCCCGTGACGATCGGCCGGTGCCGCTGCAATCCCCGGAGGCCGCCGAGACGCTGACCCAGTACATCGCCGCGTTCGAAAGCTACGACATGGACCGGCTCGTCGGACTGCTCACCGCCGACGCGGTGTGGGAGATGCCCCCGTTCGACGGCTGGTATCAGGGCCCGGCCGACATCATCACGCTGGCGAAGGTGCACTGCCCGGCCGAGAAGGCCGGCGACATGCGGTTCCTGCAGACCACCGCCAACGGTCAGCCGGTGGCCGCGCTCTACATGCGCAACCCGGAAACCAGTGTGCATGAGGCCTTTCAACTGCATGTGCTCGACATGTGCGAGTCCGGCATCGCGCACGTGGTGGCCTTCATGGACACCGAGCTGTTCGCGAAGTGCGGGCTGCCGGCCACACTTTGACACCCCGCCCCACTGACCGGCGGGCCGGACGGCTAACCGGCGGACGGGGCGGCCCGTAGCCGGCCGAGGATGGTCTGCAGCGCCGCGCCGAACTCTCGCTGCTGGGTCTCGGTGAGCCCGTCGAACACCACCGAGCGGACCAGGTCGACGTGTCCGGGCGCGGCGGTCTGCAACGCAGAAAGCCCCGCGTCGGTCAGGGTGACTGTCGCTCCGCGGCGGTCGTCGCCGTCGCCCTCCCGCTCCACCAGCCCGCGCCCCCGCATGCGGCGCAGCTGGTGGGACAGCCGGCTCTGCTCCCAGCCGATGAGTCTGCCGAGTTCGTGGATGCGCATCGGCCCGCGCTCGGACAGGGCTACCAGCACGTCGTAGTCCGCCAGCGACAGCTCGCAGTCCTGCTGCAGCTGGCGGTGCATCGCCGTATGCAGCCGGCTGGCCGTCGCCAGGTAATCCCGCCAGATCAGCTGCTGCTCGTCGCTGAGCCACTCCATGGACCCACCCTAGCCCCGGAATACATGACACATCATCAATGTTGTCGGTCGCAGGACAGCCACCTAGGCTGACAAGAACTCTCCGAGGAGTGATCCAGACATGAGCAGCAGCCCGAGCATCGTGGACGTCCGGCGTGCCGACGACCGCGCGAAAACCACGATCGAGTGGCTGGACTCCAAACACTCGTTCTCCTTCGGCAGCCACTACGAACCCGGCAACACCCACCACGGTCTGCTGCTGGTCAACAACGACGACATCGTCAAGCCCGGCACCGGCTTTGACACCCATCCGCACCGCGACATGGAGATCGTGACCTGGGTTCTGCGCGGTTCGCTGGTGCACCAGGACTCCACCGGACACTCCGGGGTCATCTATCCCGGTCTGGCACAGCGGATGTCGGCGGGACGCGGAATCCTGCACTCCGAGAAGAACGATTCCTGGACCCTGACCGGAGCGCAGACCCACAGCGAACCGGTGCATTTCGTGCAGATGTGGGTGGTACCGGACGAATCCGGAATCGACCCCGGCTACCAGCAGCTCGAGATCGACGACGAGCTGTTGCGCGGCAACTTGGTGACGATCGCGTCAGGGATGCCCGCACACCGCGATGCCGCCGCCATCACGATCCGTAACCGGTACGCGGCGTTGCACGGCGCGCGACTGGAGGCGGGTCAGAGCGTCCTGTTGCCCGAGGCGCCGTACCTGCACCTGTTCGTGCCCCGGGGGGCGGTCACGCTGGAAGGGGTCGGACCACTGACAGAAGGCGACGCGGTGCGGTTCACCGCATCCGGCGGTCAACGGATTACCGCGACCGGGCCCGCGGAGATCCTGGTCTGGGAGATGCATGCGGGACTCGGTGCGGCATAAACGAATCGGCATCCTGCTGGCAGGCACCGCCCTGCTCACCGGATGCACGTCCGAGCCGGGTCCGTCGGCCACCTCCGCTCGGTCGCCGACACCGTCGGCGGTGACGACGACGGGCGGCACCCCCGAGTCGAGGCTGAGCCCGGTGAACGTCGAGGTCGATCGGCGGCTGGCCGATGCACCGTTCGACCGGCCCCGCCAGGCGCTGGTGCCGCAGGGCTGGACGCTGTCGGTGTGGGCGCGGACCTCGCGGCCGCGGTTAGCGGCGTGGACCCCGGACGGCGAGCTGCTGGTCTCGGTGCCCAGCGCGGGCCGGGTGCTGCGGTTCGCGTCGCGCGACGGTGAGGCAGCCGAGGAGTCGGTGCTGCTCGACGGGCTCGACGAACCGCACGGCCTGGCGTTCGACAAGTCGACGCTGTATGTGGCCGAGAGCGATCAGGTGGTCGCGTACCGGTACGCCGACGGCACGGCCAACGATCCGCGCACGGTGGCGGCCGGGCTGCCCGACGATCGAAGCCCGGACCTGCGGGGCGCGTACTCTCATGTGCTCAAGAGCGTGGCCGTCGGCCCCGACGGCGCCGTCTACTTCTCGATCGGCTCGACGGGCAACATCTCGGCGCAGGACCGCACCGCGGACCCGCCGAGAGCCACGATCATGCGGGTACCACCCGGCGGCGGTCCCGCCGAGCCGTTCGCCACCGGGGTGCGCAACGGCACCGGGCTGGCGGTGGCGCCCGACGGCGCGGTGTGGACGGCCAACAACGGCCGCGACAACGTCGCCTACCCCGAGCCGGGACCGTCCTACGGACAGGTGATTCCGGAGTACGTCGGCGACCATCCGCCCGAGCAGATCGCCAACTTGACGCCCGGACGCGAATTGGGCTGGCCGTACTGCAATCCCGACGGCGGGCCTGCCGATCTGACCTTCATCCGGGATGTGCAGACCAATCCCGATGGCGCACAGATGGATTGCGCGTTGCTGCCGCCCGTGGAGCAGAGCATGGGCGCACATTCGGCGCCGCTGGGCCTGAGCTTCGTCGACGGCGAGCTGCCCGCGCCGTACAGTCGCGGCGCGCTGATCGGGGTGCACGGTTCGTGGAACCGGCAGCCGCCCCGTGCTCCCGAGGTGTCGTTCTACCCCTGGCAGGGCGGCGATCTCGGCGATCAGCAGACACTCGTCGGCGGATTCCAGGACGACGACGGGACCCGCTGGGGCCGGCCGGTGGCCGCGGTCGCCGGTCCCGATGGCGCCGTCTACATCACCGACGACGCCGCCGACGCGATCTACCGGCTGGCTCCGTCCTGAACCGGGGGCCGCGCTATCCCGGCGTCGTCGCAAGCCGGTTGAGCACCGAGGCCATCCGCTTCTCGGTGCCGCCGACCCGCTTCTCGAGCGCAAGTTTCACCAGCGGCGTGAGAATCCTTGCCGAGCCGTGCATTTCGAGATCGCCCTCGAAGGTGACCACCGACCCCGAACCTCGCGCGTCGACGGTGATCGTGTCGATGGTCCGCGACGACTGGTTCTCTCCGACGAATACCACCCTGCTGGGCGTGAGTTCTTCGAGCTTGTAGGTCAGTTCGGCGGTGACCCCCAGGATTTTCGACACGTTGTGCCAGAATGCGCCCTCGACGACGGGTCCGGTGTCGATGCGCTCGCAGCGGCGGGTACCGGGATCCCACTGTTCGGCGTGTTCGAAGTCCTTGAGGTAGTCGACGACGACCTGCGGTGGCGGACTGACGGTGAAGGTACGAGTCACGGTAGACATGTCATCCGGGTACCCGGTCGTCCGGTGCGTCATCCGCCAACATAACCACGGCGAGGCCCTCAGCAAAGACCGCGGCGACCAGCTCGGAACCTTCCTGTGATGCAGTCGTGACGAAAGTTGACACTGTTTCTGGTGGGATTACTCTCAGTGAGCCGTGTCCGCTGTGCCGAAAGGAGTCGCCGGTGCCGATGCCCACCGCAAACATGCGGCGCCTTCTCGCCGCGGCGCGGTATGCGCTCGCGGTGCTGATGTGCTCGGTGGTGATGTGCGTGGTGGTGGCGGCCACGACGACGGCGCCCCTTGCGAGGGCGGCCGACGCGCGGGAACTGCTGGCCGGCGCGATCGCCAACACCCGCGGTTCGTATCTGGTGTACAACTTCGGCGGCGGGTTCCCGGCGCCGATGCTCAACGCGGCGGGGAACTGGTACGAGCTGAACAACGGCGGCCGGCTGATGGTCATCAAGGGCGCTTCACAGCGGCTGGCGCCGCGCCTGCTCGCCGACTCGCACACCGGTTATCAGGCCCGCTGCGAACGTGATCCGCGGGCACGGACCGGCGAGGGGCTGTGGCAGGCCTCGGAAATCTACACCCCGATCGAGGCGTGGCACGCCCTCGGCCAGCCGACCATCGCGATCAACGCGAACTTCTTCGACGTGCGCGGTCAGCAGGGCGGCTCCTGGAAGAGCACCGGCTGCAGTTCGCCACTGGGCGCCTACGTCGACAACAC
The DNA here is from genome assembly GCF_025263565.1 of Mycobacterium sp. SMC-8. NCBI lineage: Bacteria > Bacillati > Actinomycetota > Actinomycetes > Mycobacteriales > Mycobacteriaceae > Mycobacterium > Mycobacterium sp. SMC-8. Next base: position 1,724,394 of record NZ_CP079865.1, on the reverse strand, counting down.
GCGAGGCCTGGGCCGGACCAACGCCGCGGTGACCGGCACGCTGGCCTACGGGGGCAAGCAGGGCCTCTCCGGCGGTAACGAGCACTGGATGGCGCTGTCGACGATGATCCTGCCGGTCAAGGGCGCGCCGTTCGTCGTCCCGCCCCGCCACGACGATGACTTCGACGCCGCGACACCGGTGGTGAGCAGGCTGATCGACCAGGGCACCCGGTTCGTCGCCGTGGCCGGCATCGGGCTGCTGGCCCCCGGCGAGACCGGTCAGCTCAACGACCCGGGGCCGAGCGCGGCCCGCACCGCGATCGCCTACGTCAAGGACCGCGACGAGATGTACGTGTTCCAGGGCGGAAGCTACACCCCCGACCAGATCCAGGACCTGTTCCGCGGGTTGGGCAGCGACACCGCGGTGCTGCTCGACGGAGGCGGATCGTCGGCGATCGTGCTGCGCCGCGACACCGGTGGCATGTGGGCCGGTGCCGGCGCACCCCGTGGTTCGTGCGACACCATGGCGGTGCTGTGCGATTCGCGCGAGCGGGCTCAGCCGGCCTGGCTGGCGTTCAACTGATGCTGCGCGCAGCGGTCCGGGTCTGGGCCAGATAGCCGGATCCGAACAGCACCACATGGGCCAGCAGCGGGTAGAGCTGATGCAGCCCGACCCGGTCGCGCCAGCCGGCCCGCAGGGGCCGGTGCTGCTGGTACGCGTCGAGCACGTCGTCGAAGTACGGGCATCCGAACAGCGCCAGCATCGCCAGATCGGTCTCGCGATGTCCACCGTGCGCGGCCGGATCGATCAGCACCACCCCGTCGGCGCTCCACAGCACGTTGCCGCTCCAGAGATCCCCGTGCAGCCGCGCTGGCGGCTCTCCGTCGTCGAATTCACCTGCGCGGCAACGCTGTACGACGTCACCGACGGCTGCCGCGGTGTTCGGGTCCAGCTCGGCGCGCGCGGCCATCGGCGCCAGCCGGCGCTCGGCGTAGAACACACCCCAGGCGCCGTCGCGCCCGTACTCCATCGGCAGCGGGTGCTGCAGCGGGCCGAAGAAACCCGGTCCGCTCCATTCCGGCGGCGGGGCGCCGAACGCGTCGGCTCCGGCCTCGTGGGTGCGCGCCAGCCGGCTGCCGAACTCGCGGGCCGCGGCCCGGCTGGGCGCCGTCGTGGTCACCCGTTCCAGGGTCAGGGAATCCTCTGCGACGGCGAGCACACGGGCACACGGCACTCCGCCGTCGGCGTCGGCGAGCCACCCCAGCCCCGCGGCCTCGCACGCGAAAAAGCCCTGCGGCGCAGCTGGATTCCGTTTGACGAACCGCCGGTTCACGCTTCACCGCCGCGGCCGAACCAGAAGATCGCGGCGCTGACGGCGACGATCGCAGCGGCCAGCCCGATGATCGGGGCGACGGTGAACCGGGTCAGCGTTGCGCCGACCACCGCCCCGGCGCACATCGTCGCGACCACGCCGTAGCGCAGCTTCTCCCCCTCGCCGGTGCCGCCGGCCAGCCGGCTGTCGAAGCCGAGTCCGACGATGGTCGACGTCAGCACCGTCGTCGACAGTTCCTGGATGCCGAACTGGCGCGCGGTCGCGTTCTGGCATCCGAAGGTCACTGCGAGCCCGGCGATCAGGATGAGTTTGGTGTCGTCCCGGTAGTCCAGCACCCCGGCGCCGGCCAGGATCGCCAGCAGCGCGAGCAGCACCACCTCGAGGCCGAGCGCGGTGGTCAGCCACATCCGCACGTCGGCGTCCAGATGCCGCGACAGCCGTCCCCCGATGATGGTGCCCAGCACGAACCCGACGAACGCGACGATCGCCGCGGTCAGGTCGACGCCGGAATGCGGAACAAACCAAAACCCGAGGAAGATCACGTTGCCGGTCATGTTCGCGACGAACACGTGCCCGAGCACGAGCACGCTGACCGCGTCGATCAGACCGGTGGTGAAGGTGAGCAGCAGCAGGGCGGTGACCGTCTGACGTCGCGAGACCGGCGATTTCAGGGCCACGGCGGACGTTACAGCTGCGGCGTCAGATCGAACGACGTGATGGTCGACATCCGGGTGATGCGCCAGTCGCCGCCGTCGCGCTGCATGGTCAGCCGGTAGGAGAGGTAGCGCAGCGACGGGATGTTCTTGGTCACCGGGCTGGTGGCCACCGAGTTCGTGTAGACCAGTGCGGTGGCCTCGGTCGGAATCGACTGCGGGGAAATCGATTCCACGGCCGCGCCCATCACCTCGGTGGTGTTGGTGACCTGGGCCTGTTTGTTCGGTTCGACGATCGCGTCGATGTAGCGGCGGTACTCCGCGGCGAAATCACCGGACAGGAACACCGAGGCCCGGTCGGCGAGGGTGGCCATGTCGTCAGGGCTGTAGGTCCACAGCGTGGTGATCGCATCGGTCGCCGTGCGCGCGATGGTCAGCTTGGTCTCATACAGCGCCTGCTCGGACAGGTACGGCTGCACCGTGGCCGCGGCGAAGCCGGTGGCGCCGACGAATACGACCGAGGCGGCTGCCGCCGCGATCAGCGCGCGGCGGCCGGCCGGCCGGTGCGGTACCAGCACCACGTCACCGGGCTGAGTGTCCGGCGAGGCTTCGGGCTGGGGCTCGGCGTCGGGCGCCGGCTCGACCTCGGACGGCGCGTCAGTGGCGTCGGTGTCGGGCTCGGGCGCTGATTCGGCTTGCGCCGGTTGCGGTTTCACTGTTCTGCGCGCCTTGCCGACGGGCGTCCTCGGCGCCTCTGCGGCAGGCGATTCCACAGCAGCCGCCTCGGTGGCAGGCGATTCCTGTCCGGCGGACGGCCGGGCCTTCGGCTTGCGGCCGAAGAAGCGTCGCCGTGACGGCTGCGCGAGGTCCCCGGTGGTCAGATCACCTGAACCAGGTTGCTGATCTTCCACTGCTGTCCCTCCTTGATCGTCGTTGCGACCCAACGGCTTCCGCTTTCGACCGTCGACTTCCCGTCCGGGCTCTTCGAGGTGACCTTGGTCGCGATCAGCACGTCGGCGCTTCCGTCGTCGTTCCAGCGCTGCACTCCCGCGGCCAGCACCTCACCGGTGCTCGGCTCCGACCGGGCCACCTGCACCAGGATCTCGTTGAGCCGGTCTGCGAAGTTCTTGGCGAACTCGCCGGTGGCCTGGGCGGCGACGCGATCGGCGTAGTCGTTGGCGTTGAACGGGTCCAGGCTGGTGTACATCACCATGAACTCGCTGGTGTAACCCAGCGCCGAGGCCTCGTTGACCGCCTCCCGGCGGTCGTCGAGCTGGCGGACGAGCATGAGCGTGGCGGCGGCGATGGCCGCGACCACGACCAGCGCGGCAAGTACCGACACCAGCGGAAGCCCCCACCGGACAGGCGCTTTGGGTTCGAGGCGGAAATAGTCGTCGGCGACGGTGCGCTCGGCGGCTCCGCCGTCGTGATCGTCGGCGTCGGCGGCGATCCTGCGTACCGGGCTCACTGGCCCGGCACATTCATCAGCGGCTTCTTCAGCACGGTCAGGTTCGCCACCTTCCACTGTCCGTCGCTCGACTTCTCGAAGTCGACCCGGACCGTCGCGGTGATGAACTTCATGTCCTCGGGATTGTTGCCGCGCTGGCCCTGCATCGCCAACAGCATCGACACCCGCCCCGCGGTGACAGGGGGATCGGTCAGCACCGCACTGCTGACGGCCCAGTACTCGTTGCTGGTCGCGCCGCCGCCCTGCACCGCCTGCTGCTGGGCGATCAGCTGCGGCCGGTACCCGTCGGTGGTCAGCGCCTGCGCCCTGGCGAAGTCATCGATCATGGTGTCCGCGCCGTAGCTCAGCATCTGCTCGACAATGCGCGGTCCCTGCGCGGCGACCTGCTCCCGGGCGGTGTCCAGCGCCTGTTCCTGGCGGTACAGCACCGCATAACCCAGACCGGCCACCGAGACCGACACCGCGGCCGACGCGACCAGGACCGTGGCCACCAGCCGGCGCATGTCGCGGTGCGGCCGCTCGACGCGAAGAACCTGGGTTCGCGCCAGCAGATCGGCGAAGGTGCGCCGCCGCCGGTCCCACAGCGGCCACAACCAACCGATGCACAGCGCGGCGGTGTCCAGCAGATGCGCGACCTCGCGCGCGGCCAGCCGCGAAACCCCTACGGCGCCGCCGTCGGGGCCGCGCACCGCGATACCGAACAGCGCCCGCCCCAGCGTCCATCCTCTGAGCGCCGGCCACACCACCCGGTTGACCACCACCAACACGAACGCCAGCGCGGCGACGGCGGTGAACACCCACCGGGCCCAGCCGTCGGACGGCGCGGTCAACGCCAGCAGCGCGCCCGTGGCCATCACGCCGAGCGCGGGCAGCGTGTCGACCGCCAGCGCACCCGCCCGGGCCGGCCACGAGGCCAGCGGCACCTGCGCGGTCGGTTCCTGCGCGGGGACGGTCGGGGTCGTGTTCAGCACCGCCGTCACGAGTTGACCTGGTCCAGCCTGGAGATCCGGTAGCGCCCCTCGTCGAACGCCATCGTCGCGCGCAGCCGGTACCCGACCCGCTGGTCGGCGGCTTCGGAGTTGGAGATCCTGACGCGCACCGCGACCAGCACGTTGACCGTGCCGTCGTCGTTGCGCCGCTCGACGGCGGCCCGCAGGTCGTCGACCGCGACCGTCGCGTTGGCCGCCTGATACGCCTCGGCGATCACGCTGCCGAACAACCCGGCCTGCACCCCGAACTCACCGGTGGAGCACTCCAGGATCCTGGACTGCGCGGCCGTCATCGCGGCGGTGTCCGGCGCCTGGGTGGCCGCGACACACTCCTTGGCGGCCTGCAGCGCGGCCTCGTCGGAGCGTGCGATCTCGGCAGCGCGTTCATTGGCACGCAGCGCCAGCACACCTGCGGCGATGCCGCCGCCGGCGAGCAGCAGCAGCACCACGCAGATCGTCGCAGCCCAACCGTTGCCCAGCCGCGACGGCCTGCGGAGCTCGGCCGAGGACTGCTCCTGGGGTGACGCGTCGACAACGGTGCCGGTTCCGGGGTCGGGGATCAGCCGGCTGGTGCCAGCATCTCCTTCCATCCGTCGTCTCCTGGGTTGCTCGAATTGCTCACGTTGTACCTGACACCGTCAGGCCCCACCACCTCGCCACTGCTCGGGCTGTACCCAGCGGTGGTGCCGGGCGGCCCCTGCGCAGGAGTGTAGGTGCACGGGTTGGGTTGTTGACCGCTGCACCTGACCGTACCCGAGCCCGGCCGGCTGACCGGATCGCTGCTCGGCGCGGCCGACTGCGGTGGGGGCAGTTGATCGGCAGGCAGCGGGTTCATCCCGTTGTTCACCGACGGCGCCGGGATCACCTGCCCCGGGGCCACCCGCTGGTCGCACCGCGCACCGGGGGCCGGGCACGGCAGGATCTGGTTCGGGTCGCCGTACCAGGGGTTGGTGCCCAGCGGCACGTAGGGCTCGTCGCTGCGGCACTCCTTCGGCGTCGCCGCCCGCTTGCCCGGCACGTCGGCGCACGGGTAGTTGCGGGCGCCGCGCACCACGTTGCCCTGGAAGTCCTTCGGGATCTTGCAGTAGGTGCCGGACGGCAGCGGCGCCGTGCTGGTGTCGGCCGGCGAGCGCCATTCCGAGGCCGGCAGGAAGCCGGTCAGACACGGCGGCGGCTGGTTGATCGACAGACCGAAGTGGAGCAGACCGCCGTCCTCGAAGATCGATCCCATCTGCAGCAGGGACCCGCCCTGCGGGTAGATCACCAGCGTCTGCTCGATGCCCTTGTTGTACCGCTTGAGCATGTCGTTGACCACGGCCAGATTCGCCAGCGTCTGGGGCAGCGAATCCCGCACGTCGCTGAACACCGTGGTCACCTGATCCAGGGTGGGCGCGGCCTGCTGCAGGCCGCTGCGCAGCGCGGGATCCTGCTCGGCGGCCTGGGCGGCGATGACGTTGAGGTTGCGCGACCACTGCTCGATCGCGTCTCCGGAGGTCACCTGGCTCTCCAGGATCGGGGCGGCGTTGTTGATGATGTCGTTGACCTGGGGCAGGTTGTCGCGGAACCCCTCGGCGACGTTCGTCGTCGAGTCGACGAGCCGCTGCAGCGCGGGACCCAGCCCGCCGACCGCGGTCGCCGTCTCGGTGAGCAGCGCGTCGATCTTCTCCTTCGGCAGCACCGCCAAGCCCTTGTTGGCGGCGTCCAGCGCCGGACCCACCTCGGCCGGGACCGAGCTCTCGGTGATGGTCTGGCCTGGGCTGAGGTACTGGTCGGTGCCACTCTCGGAGACCAGGTCCAGGTACTGCTCACCGATCGCCGACACCGAGTGCACGTTGGCGCTTACATCGGCGGGAATCTTGTACTCGTTGCCGATGCTCATCGTCACCCGCGCGCCGGTCTCGGTCGGCTCGACCTCGGTGACCTTGCCGATCTGGGTGCCGCGGTAGGTGACGTTGCCGGTCGGGTACAGGCCGCCGGAGCGCTCCAGCTGCGCGTACAGCTTGTACTCGCCGAGCCCGGCGAGGCTGGGCAGGCGCAGGTAGTAGATCCCGAGCACGCCCAGCGCGACCACGGTGAGGATCGTGAAGATGATCAGCTGGATCTTGACGAAGCGGGTCAGCATCGCTCACTCACTCCTCTCGATGAGAGGCCCGTTCGGCGCCGAGTTCGGGTTCGGTGTGAAGCGCACATCCGGGATCATCGTGTTCGGGTCACGACCCCACGCCTGCTCCAGCGCGCGCAGCATGCCCGAGACGCCGGTGCCGGAGAAGAACCCGTTGTCGATCGCCGACAACGTCAGATCGACCATCAGCGACACGTTGATGTAGTCGCCGCGGATCGCCTTGGGCACGTTCTCGATGCTGTAGGGCGCGGTGAGGAACACCTTCAGCGCGCCGAGCAGGTACGGCCCGGACTTGCCCAGCTCGCGCAGCGGCCGCTGCAGGTTGGCCAGATTGGTCCTGATGTCGTCGTTGGCCGGCTCGAGCGTGTCTACGGCGGCGTTGCTGATGCGGCCGAGCGATTCGACGGCGTCGGCGAACAGATCCCGGGTCTCCGCGAAATGCTGGATCAGCGGCGGGAACTCGGTCAGCACCGCGTCGAGGGTCTCGTTGCGCTGGGCGACGATCGACAGCAGCCGGTTCGTCGAGTCGATGGCCCGCGTGATGTCCGCGCGCTGCTGGTTCAGCTCGGCGGTGAACGTGTCGAGCTGGCCGAGGAAGGTCCTGATCTCATCGGCTCGGCCGTTGAGTACGTTGTAGACCTCGGTCTGGATCGTCTCCAGGTTCGCCACCCCACCGCCGGTCAGGATCGACGCGATGCTGGCCAGCACCCGCTCGGTGGTCGGGAACGCCGACGCGTTCTGCAGCGGGATCGTGTCGCCGGTCTCGAGCTTGCGCGGCGACGGGTCCGGCGGCAGGTCCAGCTGAACGTGCTGGGAACCGAGCAGGCTGGTCTGTCCGATCTTGGCCAGCGTGTTCTTCGGCAGCGCGATGTTCGGCTCCAGATCCAAGGTCAGGGTGGCGACCCAGTTCCGCAGCTCGATGGAACGCACCCGGCCGACGTAGACGTCGGCCACCCGCACCCGGCTGTTCACGTTCAGCGCGAGCGTGTCCGGCATCTGGACGTAGATGGTGGTGCGCTCCGAACCGGTGCCGGGTCCGCCCGGCAACGGCACATTCGAGATGCCCTTCCACGACCCGCACGACGTGAGCACGAGCGCGGCCGCCGACAGCGCGACGGAGCGGCGCACCAGTGTGGTCCACTTCTTCATCGCGATCAGCCTCCTGCCTCGGCCGGCAACAGCGGACCGGACGGCGCTGCGGGCGCGGGCGCCGCCGGCGCGGCCGGGGCGCTCACCGGAGCCGGATTGCCCGGGACGACACCGGGTGCGGGCGCCGGCGGCGGGCCGGGCTGCGGGTACCACGGCGGCGGCAGCGGGTTGTTTTGGTCGAACGCGTTCGGCGGGCCGGGCAGGTTGCCGCCGCGGGTGGTGCCGAACGCCGGCGGAGCCGGCGGCGGCACGATGTCCGGGCCGCCCATCAGCTCGGCGAGCGACTCCGGGGTCAGCATGTTCTTGGTGAACGGCTGCACCTCGACGCCCTGCATGCCGGGAGCGACGATCCAGCCGGGCTCGTGGTTGCCGTGCGAGAACAAGGTGTCGCGCGAGAAGATGCCCGGCACGGTGGTGTCCTTGTATCCCGGCGGCGGGCGCAGTCGCTCCTCGGAGTAGGCGATCTGCTTGGGCAGCGTCATCGCCGTCTGCAGCTGATTCGCGCCGAACGGCAGGTAGTTGAACTTGATCGAGTCGAGGATCGGCCCGAGGTACTGCGCGCACAGCTCCGCCGAATCCTGGTAGCCCAGCCTGCTGCCCGCCTGGATCGCGCTGCACAGGAACTGCATCGGGTTGGCGAAGTTCGAGATCACCGGCAAGGTCACGATGCCGCCGGCGTTCGGCGATGAGATGTTCATCAGGTTCGCGGCCACGTTCGGGTACGCGTGCAGCGCGGTCTCCAAGCCGTCACGCGGCTCGGGCTGCAGGATCGCGTTGGTCACATCGGCCAGGTTCTGCACGTCGTGCGCCAGCACCTCACCGTTCTCGTTGACGAAATTCCTTGTGGTGGTGAGCAATTCGTTCAGATCCTGCAGCGCGTTGGCCACCTCGCGGTCGGTGTCGGTGAACGCGCTGGTGAACTGCGCGAGGTCGTTGTTCAGCGCGACGAACTGCTGATCGCTGCGATGCAGCGCGTTGACGAACATCGCCAGGCTCTTGATCACGCTGAAGAAGTCCCCGCGGCCCTCGTTGAGCGCGAACAGCGCCTCCGACAGGTTGTTCAGGGTCTTGTTCAGCTGTTCACCCTTGCCGGCGAAGCCGTCGGCCGCCGACTCGATGATGTCGCCGAACGGGCCCTTCGGCTGTTGGGGGGTCGGGCCCAGATCAGTCAGCAACCTGCTGATCGAGTCGCGCAGATCGTCGTACTCGACCGGCACCTGGGTGCGGTCGAGGTCGAGCACGGCGCCGTCTTCGAGCACCGGGCCGCCGGTGTAGGGCGGGGACAGCTGGATCGTGCGCGACGCCACCAGGCTCGGGTTCAGGATCGACGCGGTCGCATCCTGGGGCACCTTGTACTTGTTCTCATAGTGGAAGGTGACCTTCATCTTGTCGCCGGCGGGCTCGATCTTGTCGATCGTCCCGACCTGCACGCCCATGATCTGGACCTTGTCACCGGGATAGATCGCCAGCGTCTGGGTGAAGTAGGCGACCGCGGTCTTGGTGGTCGCCTTCTTGTACAGGTTCCAGCCCAGGAGCGCCGCGATGATCACGAGCACGATCACGATCGCGCCGATGATGAACGTGCGGGCCGCTCCGGGTCCCTTGAGGTTTCGGACGTTGAAGACTGTCGACATCGTTTCTCGACCCCCTACCCTTGCGATCCCGGTGGGAGGAACGGCGGATTACCTGGCAGCACTGGCTGGCCCGCGGGGGCGGGAGCCGGGCCGGGCCCGGGTGGTGGCGGCGGTCCGGTCAGGGCCGGCGGCAACGGCGCGATGCCGGGGGTGAAGTCCGGCGGTGACGGCTGCGGTTCCAGCGGCACGGTGCGTGCCCCCGGCGGCGCGGGCGGCAGCGGAGGCCGCACCCCCGGGACGTCAGGGGACAGCTGGCCGGGGATCGCCGCGGCCGGAACACCCGGAGACGGTTGCGGCCCATGGATGTTCGGTTCCGACGTGGCGACGTTGGGCGGCGGGTACCCGCCGGGCACCGGACCGTACGGACCCTGGGTCAGACCCGCGCACGGCAGCGGGTTGCCGGGTGTCGGCAGGCCGTCGGCGGGCGGGGTGTACGAGCACGGGGATCCCGGCGGCACCGCGGGCCCCGGGTTCTCCGGGGTTCCCTCGATCGGCGTCGGGGCGGGCGGCGGTGCGCCGTTCTCGAAACCGACACCGTTGGGGTCGGGGAACCGGAATGCGGGCAGGCCGGCGTTGCGCCAGAACTCCTGCGGGTCGATCCCGCGCTTCTTGAACGCGGCGTCCACGAACGGCTGCAGGATCCAGTACGGCGCCAGGTTGACCAGCATGACCTTGAAGTACGGGCCCGAGGCGAGCGCCTCACCCAGCGACACCATGAACTTCGACAGCGACGACAGCGTGTCGGCGAGGTCGAGCTTGCGCTCGGCCAGCACGTCGGTGATCACCCGCAGCTGCTCGAGCACACGGTTGAGGTTCGGGTTGTCGTCGATGAAGCCCTTCACCTGGGCCGAGAACGTGTCGACGTTTTCGAGCAGCCGGCTCACCGCGTAGTTGCGCTCGTTGATCGCGGCGAGCAGTGTCTGCCCGTTGACGAACAGCTGGTTGATTTGTTCGCTGCGGTTGCCGAGAACCCCGGCCACCTTGTTGGCGTTGGCCAGCAGCTGCTTGATCTGGTCGTCGCGCTTTCCGATCGTGTCGGAGAACCGGGCCACCCCGTCGAGCGCCGCGCTCAGGTGCGGATAGGTCTGGTCGATGGTCTCGGATAGCACGTTCAGCGAATCGCGGACCGTCTCGGTGTCCCAGCCGGCGGTGTTGTTGCTGACGTCGAAGAACGCGTCGTAGATCTGGTACGGCGTGGTGGTCTGCCCGACCGGCAGTACATCGTTGGCGCGCAACGGGTCTGAACCACGCGGCTCGATCTCGAGGTTGCGCCGGCCCAGGATCGTGTCGGTGCGGATCGCCGCCCGGCTCTCGGTGCCGATCTCGGTCCCGCCCAGGTTGTAGCCGATTCGCACCCGGTCGCCGTCGATCTCCAGTGAGCGCACCGTGCCGACGTCCACACCGGCGATCCTGACCTTGTCTCCGGTGTTGATGCCGCCGGTGTCGGTGAACTCGGCGTAGTAGGTCGGCGTGGCGAACAGCATCGGTACGCTCGCGAAACTCTGACCGACGCCGATGACGATGACCAGGATGATGATGCCCATCAACCCGCCGCGGATGCGGTTGGAACCCTCCAGGACTCTCATTTCGGCGTGCACCTACCCGAGGGCTGGCTCCAGACCTTCACGGTGCGGACCGGCCCGCCCGGCTGTAATCCGTTGAGCTTCAAGGAGACATCGCAGGCGTAGAAGTTGAAGAAGTCACCGTACACACCGCCCGACCGGCCGATGATGGCCAGCGCGTCGGGGACCTGCACCAGCAGGTTGTTGAGTTCGTCGCGCCGTTCGACCAGGGGCTGGTTCAGGATCTCCAGCTTGCTGACCGTGCTCTGCAGCAGGGGCCGGTTGTCGGCGAGCAGGTCGCTGATCGTGCCGGCGGCGTCGCTGATGTCGGCCACCGAGCCGGCGATCGGATCCGCACGATTCTTCAGTCCGGTGATGAGCACCTCGAAGTTCTTCACCGTGTCGTCGAACTCCTGCTGGTGGCGCACCGTGGTGTCCAGCACCGTGTTGAGGTTGTTGATCACCTCGCCGATGGCCTGGTCCCGGTCGGCCAGCGCCGCGGTCAGCGACGCCGTCTGGTCGAGGATGTCGTTGATGGTGCCGCCCTGCCCTTGGAAGACCGTGATGATCGACTGCGCGATGGTGTTGACCTTCTCCGGCTCCAGGGACTGGAACACCGGGCGGAAGCCGCCGATCAGCGCGTCCAGGTCGAGCGCCGGCTGGGTCCGCTCGATCGGGATCGTCCCGCCCGCAGCCATTCTGGTGTTGCTCTCACCGCGCGAAAGCTCCAGATAGCGGTCGCCGATCAGGTTCAGGTACCGGATCGAGGCCCTGGTCTCGTCGAACAGTTCCAGCGACCGGTCCACGCTGAAGTCGACCTTGACCTTGGAGCCGTTCTCGATCAGCTCGACACCCTTGACCTTGCCGACTTCGACGCCCGAGGCTCGGACGAACTGCCCGGGCCGCAGACCGCTGGCGCTGGAGAAGACCGCCGAGTAGCCGGTGGTGCGGTCGAAGCGCATCTGACCGAAGACCACGATGATGATCGCGGTGAACATGAGCAGCACCAGCGAGAAGGCGCCGAGTTTGATCGCTGTACCGGTGATTTTCATGGGTTGATCGTGTGCTCCCCGACTTGGCGTCCCCAGACGTACTCGGTGAGCAGCGGTTGGCCGAGTTCCATGTGGTTGTAGGGGGCGATCGACGCGCCGGTGTCGAGCACCAGGAACGGCGCCGGCCACAGGTCCCGCGTGATGGGCTGCCAGCAGCCCGGCCGTCCGCCCGGGCCGCCCTTGGCGTTGACGCGCGGCAGGTTGTCCGGATAGACGTACGCGTTGCCCGCGCCCAGGCCCAGCACCTCGGAGTGGGTCTTCAGCGAGTAGCCGTTGCCGCCCAGCGCGGCGCTGATCTTCGGCTCGACGTCGTGGTAGTTGCGGAACATGCAGAAGAACGACGGGCTGTACTTGTCCAGCAGTGCCGAGGTGGGCACCAGATCCGCGGCGCCGCGCACCAGGAACGGCGCACTGCGCTCGAAGACGTCGCCGCCGGTGTTGCCGAATCCGACGGCGGCCATCAGGGCCTGATCGACGTCACCGCGCTGTGCGTTGAGGGTGCGGGCGGTGGTCACCGCGTTCTGCAGGCCGTCGAACAGGTCCGGTGCGGCATCGGCGTAGACCTCGCCGAGGTCGGCGAGCAGCTGGTTGTCGCGGCGGATCTGCGGCATCTGCGGATTGATGTCGGCGAGGATCTCGTTGCCGTCGACGATCGACTGGCCGAACCGGTCGCCGAGCCCGTCGAGAGCCTGCGCGGTCGCGGTCAGCGTCTGGTTCAGCTTGATCGGATCGACCTGGCCGGCCACCTCGACGACGGTCTCGAACAGGGTGTTGAACTCGGTCGTCACCGACGTGACGTCGATGACGTCGGAGGCCGAGATCCGTTCCGACTGCGGGTTGGGTGGCGTCGTGAACGACACGTACTTGTTGCCGAACACCGTGGTGGCGCTGATGTTCGCCTCGACGTTGCGCGGGATCAGGTCGAGGTACTTCGGGTCGACCTCAAGGAGGATCTTGGCGCGGGGCTCCCCGTCGACGGTCGTGGCGTCGACGTTGCCGACCCGGCCGATCTGGACGCCGTTGTAGGTGACCTTCGCGCCCGGGTCCATCGACAGGCCGGAGCGGGCGGAGATCATCGTCAGCTGCGTGCGGGGCAGGAACTCGCCGCGGAACTGCAGGTACACCAGCACCACCGCGATGACGGCGAGCAGTGCCAGTATCGCGCCGGCGAGCTTGTACGGCGGCTGACGTCGGGTGTTCACGGGTGCAGTCATCGCGCTACACCGTCAGGTTGAAGTTCGGGTCGACGCCGTAGAGCGCCAACGAGGCCAGCAGCACCACGACCACGATCGCGACCAGCGACGCGCGCATCGACCGCCCCACGGCCTCGCCGACGCCGACCGGGCCGCCGCTGGCGTAGAAGCCGTAGTAACAGTGGTTGAGCATCACGATCACCGAGATGATGACGGCCTGGATGAACGACCAGAACACGTCGTCGGGGCGCAGGAACGTGCGGAAGTAGTGCTCGTAGGTACCGACGGACTGTCCGTAGAACACCGTCGTGGTCACCTGGGCCGACAGGAACGACATGATGATCGCCATCGCGTAGAGCGGGATGATGACGACGAAGCCGGCCATGATGCGCGTCGACACCAGGTACGAGATCGACTTGATGCCCATCACCTCGAGCGCGTCGATCTCCTCGCTGATGCGCATGGCGCCGAGTTCCGCGGTGGCGCCGGCGCCGACCGTCGCGGCCAGCGCCTGCCCGGCCACCACCGGCGCGGCGATGCGCACGTTGATCAGCGCGGCGAAGAATCCGGTGAACGCCTCCACCCCGATGTTGCCCAGCGACGCGAAGCCCTGGATCGCGACCAGCGACGAGCCCGACAACGTCACGAAGCCGACGATCGCGACGGTGCCACCGATCACCGCCATCGCGCCGGTGCCCATGCCGATCTCGGCGATCAGCCGCAACATCTCGCGGCGGTAGTAGCGCAGCGCATGCCCGATGGAGCCGATCGCGGTGATGACGAACACCGCGACGTGGCCCATCGAATCGAGGCCGCGGGCCGGGGCGCCGGCCAGTTTCTCGGCTGTGGCGACCCCGCGGGGGAAGCGGGAGCGCAGGACTGCGGCGGTGTTCGTCACGTCAGCTCCCCGTTCCGAATCGGACACCGATGGTGGTCAGCACGACGTTGACCGCGAAGAGCGCGATCACGCACAGCACCAGGGTCTCGTTGACCGCGGTGCCCACGCCCTTGGCGCCGCCGGCGACGGTCAGCCCGCGGTAGCAGCCCACCAGGCCGGCGATCAGGCCGAACGTGGCGGCTTTGATGATCGAGATGAGCACCTCGGGCAGGCCGGTGATCAGGGTCAGCGTCGAGACGTAGGCGCCGGCGGAGACGTTCTGCAGGTAGACGCCGAAGATGAAGCCGCCGACCAGGCCGACGGTGATCACCGCGCCGTTGAGCAGGATCGCGACGAACGTCGACGCGATCACGCGGGGCACCACGAGCCGGTGGATCGGGTCGATGCCGAGCACCTCGAGCGCGTCGATCTCCTCGCGGATCGTGCGGGCGCCCAGGTCGGCGCAGATCGCGGTCGAGCCGGCACCGGCCACCACGAGCACGGTCACCAGCGGTCCCAGCTGCGTGACCGCGCCGATGGCCGCGCCGGCGCCGGACACGTCGGCCGCGCCGAACTCGGCGAGCAGGATGTTCAGTGTGAAGATCAGCAGCACGGTCAGCGGGATCGACACCGCCAGCGTGGGCAGGAACGCCACCCGCATCAGGAACCAGCTCTGCAGGATGAACTCCCGCCACTGGAACGGCGGCCGCAGCGAGGCCTTTCCGACGAGCACGCACATGCGCACGAAGCCGCCGACGGCCTCCAACCCCGGTCTGACCTGATCGCGTACGTAACCGGTCAGGTTCGAACTGGTCGTCACCGAGCGGCTCCCGCGACGCACTGACAGCTGGCGTAGCGCACCGGCAGCATCTGTCGAACGCTCCCTTCCAGCCCCGTCCCCGATCTTGTGAGCGCAGTCTCCCTACCGGTCGGTAGTAAGACAGGTCTCAGGACTGTACCCGATGGCGTGGGCACCGCGTACCGCATCCGGGGGATTGACCCCCCATCCGTAAGCAAATGGTTCTCCCCGCCGCTAATCCCGCTGCGCCGCAGCTGAAATCGTTGGCGGAGTAGAACTTTCGCCGGCGTCAACAGATTCGCCCGCGCCGAAGCGTGCTCTCAGCTCCGTCTTGAGCACCTTACCGGCAGGGTTGCGCGGAAGCGCATCGATGATCTCTAGGGCCTTCGGGTGCTTGTAGCGCGCCAGCCGCTCGTTGAGGAACCCTTCCAGATCGGCCAGCGTCAGGCTCGTCTGCGTGGTTGTTCCCAGCGAACTCCGCAGCACCGCCACAGCAACGGGAACCTCACCCCACTTCTCGTGCGAGCGACCGATCACGGCGACCTCGACGATGTCGGGGTGCGCGGCCAGCACGTTCTCGACTTCCGCGCAGTAGATGTTCTCGCCGCCGGAGATGATCATGTCCTTTTTACGGTCGACGACCCAGATGTAACCCTCTTCGTCCTGACGGACCAGGTCACCGGAGTGGAACCAGCCTCCGGCGAACGCCTCGGCGGTGGCCTTGGGGTTGTTCCAGTAGCCCGCCATCAGCGTCGGCGCCCGGTAGACGATCTCGCCGACCTGCCCGACGGGCACGTCGTTCATGTTCTCGTCGACGATCCGCGCGGACACCGTCGGGATCACCCGGCCGACCGACCCGAGTTTGCGCAGCGCGTCGTCGCCCAGCAGCATGCAGGTCACCGGCGACATCTCGGTCTGGCCGAAGGCGGCGAGGATCTGCGCGCCCGGGAAGGTCTGGGCCATTTCCCGCAGCAGGGTGTCCGAGGCCGGCGCGGCGCCCCAGGACAGGAACCGGAGCTTGAGGTCGCGCGGCCTGGCTTTCTGCGCGGCGCACACCGCCTGCCACTGCGCAGGCACCAGGAAGATGCCGGTGACCTTCTCGGCCTCCAGCACGTCGAGCAGTTCGTTCGGGTCGAACGCGCCGACCGGGTAGAGCACGGTCGGCCTGCCGAGCAGCAGCCCGGAGACGATGCTGCCGACCCCCGCGATGTGGAAGAACGGCACCCCGATGAAGCCGATGTCGTGGTTGATGTCGGCGCCGTTGGTGAACAGCAGCGTCATCACCTGCCCGGTCAGGTTGGTGTGCGTGAGCACCGCACCCTTGGGCCGTCCGGTGGTGCCGGAGGTGTACATGATCAGCGCGGGCGCGTCGTTCGGAATGTCCACCACCGGGCACGGCGCGGTCTCGGCCAGCACGTCGTCGTAGTCGAGGATGTCGTCGCCGGTGCCGCCTCCCGCGCTGATCACCGTGGCCAGTGTCGGATCGAGGTCACGGACCGCGGTCGCGACACCGGCGAGCACGGCTTCGGTGACGACGGCCTTGGCTTTGCAGTCGGAGACCAGGAACGCGATCTCGGCCGGCGTCATCCGGAAGTTCACCGGCACGGCGATGGCGCCGAGCTTGTTGGTGGCCAGGACCGCCTCGATGAACTCGGTCCGGTTCAGCATCAGGATCAGCACCCGGTCGCCGAAACCGACGCCGCGCTGATGCAGTGCGCCGGCGAGGTTGCTGACCCGGCGGTCCAGCTCAGCCCACGTGGTGGTGTGGCCCAGAAACCGCAACGCCGGCTGATCGGACTGCATCAGCGCATGCCGGGCGAGCTGATTGGTCCAGTTCTGCCGGCGTGCCAGGTAGGGCTGCTCGGTCTCGGGGCCGGGCTGTCGGATCGGTTCGGTCAACGTCCTCTGCTCCATCGACGACTTGCGGAAGATTGATATTTGATCAAACATGTTGTTGCCCCGGTCACACTAGGACCTCGGCGGCGACAGGACAACCTGTCCCGACAGCTGACCCCACGGGCCGGAAAGGCGACGACGCGATGAACGCTCCTGCCAGGACGCCCGGGGCGGGTGCGGTGCGGCGCGAGCAGCTCTCCGAACAGGTCGCCGCCCGGTTGCGCGCCGAGATCATGACCGGTGCGCTGCGTCCGGACACGTTCATCCGTCTCGACGAGACCGCGGCCCGCCTCGGGGTGAGCATCACCCCGGTGCGGGAGGCGCTGCGCACGCTGCGCGGCGAGGGCATGGTCGAGCTGGAGCCGCACCGGGGTCACCGGGTGGTGCCGCTGTCGCGCCGCGACATCGAGGACATCTTCTGGCTGCAGTCGACGATCGCGCAGGAACTCGCCGCGACCACCGCGCGCAGGATCACCGACGATCAGATCGACGAACTGGCCCGGCTGAACGACCGACTGGCCGCGGCGGTCGAATCGCGGGACGCCGACCGGGTGGCGGCGGCGGAGTTCGCGTTCCACCGCGCGTTCAACCGCGCCGGCGGCCGGATCAAGCTGGCGTGGTTTCTGCTGCACGCCGCCCGTTATCTGCCGCCGCAGCTGTTCGCCTCCGACGAGACGTGGGGGCCGGCGGCCGTCGCCAACCATGCGGAGCTCATCGAGGCCCTGCGCCGGCGGGATGTCCACACCGTCGTCGCCCTGACCCGCGGACAGTTCACCGACGGACTCGACCGGCTGATCGCATGGCTGGAACAGGTCGGCCTCTGGAGCTGACGCCGCGCGTTGTTCGGCGCGTCGGCTCCACACCTGTTCCCTACGCTGTGCCCCCTGGACCTCCCGAGCTCGTGGCCTCGTACGCCCCATCAGTCACACCTTTCCGCGAAACTCAGCACAAGTGCGAGTGGACCTCTGAGAAAAGGAAACCTGGGACAGGTGTGGCCGCGGGTGGCGCGGTCCAGGTCGGGCCAGGCAGGCTAGGACGCCGCGAGTTGTTCGGCGCGCGCCTTCAGGTTGCCGGCCAGGTAGTCGAGCGCGTCTGCGATCACCTTCTTGACCATCGCGGCGGGGACGGCCATCTTCACCTCGACGTCGAGGTCGACGGTCAGCAGCGAGGTCGGCCCCATGGCCACCACCGAGAACCGCTGTTCCTGCTTGGAGAAGTGGTCGCCCTGCTGCAGCATCGTGTAGATCTGATTCTCGCCCGGGTAGTACACCGCGGTGATGAACGTGCCGGACTGGCCCTGCACCACCACGTCGAGGCGGAGCTGGCTCGGCCGCCCGTCGTTATAGCGGGCGAGCACCCAGCAGCCCTTGATCTCCTCGTTCCACTCCGGGTACTTCTCGAAGTCCGCGACGATCGCCATGATCGTCTCGGCCGCGGCCGCGACCTCGACTGTCTTACTCACCAACGGCATCGGCAGAGCATAGCGAGTTGGGCCGGCCCCTCAGCTCCGCCTTGAGGTCCCACGCGTTGCGCACCGCGTTGCCGCCGAGGTCGTTGTTGAAGTACACATACACGTCCCGGCCCTGGGCGTCCCACTCGGTGATCCGCTCGGCCCACCAGCGAAGGTCGGCAGGGCTGTAGGAACCGCCGTACATGTCGTTGGGATCCGGGCCGTGCAGGCGCACGTAGACGAACCTCGCGGTGGCCTTCAGGATGCATGGCAGCCCGGCCCCGCTCATCACCACATAGGCCGCGTCGTGCTTCTCGAGCAGTTCGTACACCGCCGGGTCGTCCCACGAGGGGTGCCGGAACTCCACGGCCACCGGGATCTGGCCGGGCATCGCGGCAAGGAAGTGCTCCAGCCGGGCGTCGTCACGCTCCAGCGCGGGATGCAACTGCACCAGCAGCGGCCCGGCGCGGTCACCGAGAGCTCGCCAGCCGCGCTCCAGCCGTTCGATCCACACCTCCGGTGACCGCAGCCGGCGCGCGTGGGTCAGTCCCCGCGCGGCCTTGACCGCCATCACGAAGCTCGGCGGCAGCTGATCGCGCCACCGCGTGAACTGCGCGTCTTGTGGCCAGCGGTAGAAGCTGCCGTTGAGTTCCACGGTGTCGAAGTGTGCGACGTACCGCTGAAGCCACCGCGTGGTCGGCAGCCCGGATTCGTAGAGCACGTTGCGCCAGTGGTTGTAGGCCCAGCCTGACGTGCCGATGCGGACGGTCACCAGCCCCGGGTACCCGCGATGGCGCAGTTGCTAGCTCGGTTCCTCGCCGAGCCGCACCCGCGCCGCGTCGATGTCGACACCCAGCGGCGACGCCTGGCGGACCGTCTCGTCGCGGATCAGCCCACGCAGCAGCGCGGTGCTGAACTCCACCGCGATCTCCTGCGCGGTCCGGCGGCCGTGCGGGCGCAGCCAGCGGTAGGAACCCAGCGTCATCCCGATATAGCCCAGGGCCAGGACATGGGAGTCGCAGTCGTAGAACTCGCCGCTGGCGATACCGCGGTCGATCACGTCCCGGACGTGCTCGTAGACCTGCGCCTCCTTCTCCCGGATGTACTCCACCTGTTCCTCGGTGAACCACTCGCTGATGTAGGGGCCCTCTTGGAAGTAGACGGCGGCGCGCTCGACGTCGCTGGCGATACCGACCAGCAGCCGGCGGGTGAAGTGATAAATCGTCTCGCGGGCCGACGCACTCGGGTCGTCGTGCAGCGCATCCACCGTGAAGTCGGCGGCGCCCTTATAGATGTCGTACAGGATCAGCGACTTGCTGGCGTAGTAGTGGTAGACCGTCGCCTTGTTCAGACCGACGGCGTCGGCGACGTCATCCATCCGGGTGCCGTGGTAGCCACGGGCCGCGAACAGCTTGGTGGCCACGGCCAGCAGTTCCTCGCGGCGGGACATCCCGTTGCTCGTGACGGATTCAGACATGGCGACTCACTATAGGCAGGCCGGACCGCCGCAGCGGTCTACTAACTGGTTGGTTCAGTTTAGGCCGAGGCTGTGTTCACACGGCCGCCCCGGGTCTAGACTCGAAACGCCGGGCCGCAGTGGCGTGGCCGAAGTGGCCGAAGTGATGGAGGTGGCGCGGTGGACCCGAATCCGGATTACGACGCGAGCGACGAGCTCGAATACGGCATCAACTGGTTCGCGTGGATCCTGCGCGGGGTGTATCCGCCACCGGCCTATCCCCCAGTCTGATCCACCTTCCGCGCCGACCGGCGCTCGTTGCGCCACGACCGCCCGAACTCCACGAGGTCGTGCGCCCGCTTGTTCACGACCTCCATCTCGGCCTTGCCGCGCTGCGTGGCCACCGATAATTTGCCGCGCAACTCGTCGCGCCAGTCGCGCGGCGGGGTCGGCTCGCAGTCCGGCGGCCACTGGATCAACGGCTCTTCGCCGCTGACCGCCAACGGCGCGCCCGGCCGGCTGTCCTCGCGGTAGCACTCTCCGCACTTGCGGCAGCGCACCTCGTAGCGCACGACGTTGCGATCCGACTCGATGAAGACGTAATCCGCCACCGCGACGCATCGCGGACATCTGGCGAGTCCGCGTTCGACCACCCTGCTCACATCGACATCGTGCGTGGCCCAACACAACCGACGCACCTCTAATTCGATGTCGATGCGCGATCGGTGCCGTTTCGAGATATGCCACTCGGGATACGCGGTTAAGCCGCGGCCGCCTTGACCGCCCGGCCCACCTCCGCGCGCAGTTCACCGTATTCGGGGGAGCGCCGCAGTTCGTCGGCGTCGACCCCGGTCCGCGGCAGGTCCACCGGAATGTCCAGAGCCACCCGGCCCGGCCTGCGCGTCAGCACGACGATCCGGGAACCGAGGAACGCCGCCTCGTCGGCGCTGTGGGTGACGAACACCGTCGTCCGCCCCGACTCGGCGCTGACCTGACGCACGTCCTCTTGCAACCGTTCCCGCGTCAGCGCGTCCAGCGCGGCGAACGGTTCGTCGAGCAGGAACAGAGGCGTCTCCGCGGCGAGAGCCCGCGCGATCGCGACGCGCTGCTGCTGCCCGCCGCTGATCTCCCAGATCCTCCGACCCGCGGTGCCGCCGAGGCCGACGCGCTCGAGAAGCTCCTCACGGCGCTCGGTCCGCTTGTCCCGCGGCACTTTTGCGTACTTGAGCGCCAGGTCGACGTTGCCGCCGACGGTGCGCCACGGGAACAGCCGGGGCTGCTGGAACACCACGCCCGCCGTCACTCCCGGCGTAGGCTGCGCACCGGCCACCCGCACCGACCCTTGACTGGGCGGCTCGAAGCCGGCCAGCAGTCGCAGCAGCGTGCTCTTCCCACAGCCGGAGGCGCCGACGAGCACCAGGAACGATCCCGGGTCGACGGTCAGGTCAACCGGCCCGAGCGCGGTGACCCCGTCCCGTCCGCTGCCGTAGCGATGCCAGACCGACGTGATCTGAATCGCGCCGTCACTGGTTGAGGACATCCGGCAGGCCCTTGGTGTAGATGGCTTCCTGGAACGTCTTCAGCGGTGCGGCGGCCGGGATCTGCTTCTGCTCGGCCAGGAACTGCGACGCGCTCTGGAGGTTGACCGCAATGTTGCCCGGGTTCCCTTCGGCCCCAAGCCATTCCGCGGAGGCGAGCTCGTCGGGGGTCAGGAACACGCCCTGCTTGATCTGGCCGGCGGTTTCCTCGGGGGTCAGGCCGATTTCCGCGGAGACCGCCTTTGCCGCGGCGTCGGGGTCGTTCTTGATCAGATCGAGCGCGCGGGCCTCCTGCCGGCGCCAGATGTCGACGACGTCGGGATGCGCCTGCGCGAACACCTTGGACACCACACCGAGGTCGAGCGTCGGCTTTCCGGCCTTGGCGAGCTGCCGGCTGGTGATCAGGTCGTTGCCGGTCGTGCGCAGCTCGTCCAGGGTCGGCAGCCACGTGTACGCGGCGTCGATGTCGCCGCGCTCCCACGCGGCGAGGATGGCCTGCGGTTGCAGGTCGATCAATTGAACATCGTTGGCGGACAGCCCGTTCTGGTCGAGTGCGGCCAACAGGCTGTAGTGCGCGGTGGACGCGAACGGGGTCCCGACGCGCTTGCCCCTCAGCTGGGCGATCGTGTCAATGCCGGAACCGTTGCGCGCCACCAGAGCTTCGTTGTCACCGGCCACGTCGAGGACGAACGCCACCTGGTACGGGATGTTCAGCGGTGCGGAAAGCCCCCGGGCCACCGGGCTGGACCCCAGCGCACCGAAGTCCAGTTCGTCGGCGATGAACGCGGTGTTGACGTCGGCGCCGGAGTCGAACTTCGTCCACTTGATGTTGTAGTCCGGCAACGCCTCTTCGAGCCACCTGCTGTTCTTGACGATCAGGTCGCCGCTCGGGAACGTCTGGTAGCCGATCCGGATGGTGGGGTTGTCGGGGTCACTCGCGTCCTGCCCCTGACCGCTCACCGAGCAGCCCGCAAGCACCAGCACAGCCGAGACAAGCACCACCACAGCAGCTTTGAGTTTCATTTTCTATTAGACCTTTCCTCTCCAGGGAACAGCGCGCCCCTCGACGGCGCGCAGCACACCGTCGATCACCAGACCGGAGAACCCGATGGCGAAGATCCCGACCAGCACCACGGGGGTGTTGTTGTAATTGCTTGCGTCTTTGACCAATCCGCCGACTCCGGGGATGCCGTTGAACAGTTCGGCGGCCACCACCGACGAGTAGGCCATGCCGACGGCGAGCCGGATCCCGGTGAACGTCTCGGGCAGCGCTGACGGGACCACGACGTCGCGGATGACCTGGCGCCGGGATGCCCCCAAAGCCCTTGCGGCTTCCTGTAATCCGACGGGGGCCGCAACGACGGCGGCCGTGGTCGCGACGGCGGCGGGCGGCAGCGCGGCGAGCGCGAGCAGCGTGATCTTCGGCGCCTCGTCGATGCCGAGCCAGATGACGAGCAGGAAGAAGTAGGCCAGCGGCGGCAGCGCCCGCAGGAAGGTCAACCACGGCTCCAGCACGCTGCGGACCCAGCTGACGGAGCCCATGACCAGACCCAGCAGCACACCGAGCACGACGCCGATGACGACGCCGGCGAGCACGCGGCGCAACGTCATGTACAGGTGCTCCCACAGCAGGTAGCCGGCGTAGCCGCGGACTCCGTCATGCGTCGTCGACACGTCGATGAACGCCTTCCACACCGTCGCCGGGTACGGCACGAAGGTCTGGCTCCAGATCTCGCTGGCCGCGGCGAGTTGCCACAGCACACCGAACACCGCGACGGACAGCAGCGGCAGCACCGCGCGGGTGAGGCGACCGCGCCGGCGGCTCCCGCCCGGGCGGGCGTCGGTACCCGGGGCCGGGGCGACGGCGTCCTCGGGTGCTAGATCGACGAAAACGGACACCGGCAGACATTGACGGATGCGTCACGATCGGGGAATGGCTGCGCTCACGACGAGTGAAATTCTGGCGCCCCCGCCGACGGGGGTGCAGGCCGCGGTGCGGGCTCTCCTACACTGACAGCTTTATCCGTCCAACGAAGGACGGTGCCGGAGTGCGCACCAGCGTTCCGTCCACACACCCGGACAAAGCTTAGATCGGATCGATATCGATGATCATCGGGATACCGAGAGAGTCACTGCTCGGAGAGACGCGTGTCGCCGCGACCCCGCAGACGGTGGGGCAACTCATCAAGCTCGGCTACGAGGTGGTCGTGGAGTCCGGCGCGGGTGCTGCGGCGAGCTTCTCCGATGACGCGTACGCCGAGGCCGGGGCGGGAATCGTCGAGTCGACGTATCAGGTGCTGTCGTCTGACGTCGTGCTGAAGGTCAACGCGCCGACCCCGGCCGAGATCGCCGGGCTGCGCGACGGCGCGACGCTGATCAGCCTGATCTCCCCGGCGCTGAAGCCCGAGCTGCTCGAACAGCTGGCCACCCGGCCGGTCACCGTGCTGGCCATGGACGCGGTGCCGCGCATCTCGCGGGCCCAGTCGCTGGACGTGCTGTCCTCGATGGCCAACATCGCCGGGTACCGCGCCGTGGTCGAGGCCGCCCACCGGTTCGGCCGGTTCTTCACCGGTCAGGTGACCGCGGCGGGCAAGGTGCCGCCGGCCAAGGTGCTCGTCGTCGGCGCCGGCGTGGCAGGTCTGGCCGCGATCGGGGCCGCGGGCAGCCTCGGCGCGATCGTGCGGGCCACCGACCCGCGTCCGGAGGTGGCCGACCAGGTCGCCTCGCTGGGCGGGGAGTACCTGGCCGTGGACCCGGCGGCGGCCGAGGTGTCGGCCACCGGCTACGCCAAGGAGATGGGCGAGGACTACAAGGCCCGCGAGGCGGCGCTGTACGCCGAGCAGTCCAAGGACGTCGACATCATCATCACCACCGCGCTGATCCCGGGTAGGCCGGCGCCGCGCATCATCACCGCCGAGATGGTCGCGTCGATGAAGCCTGGCAGCGTGATCGTCGACATGGCTGCGGCCAACGGCGGCAATGTGGAGGGCACCGTCAAGGATCAGGCGATCGTGACCGACAACGGCGTGACCATCATCGGCTACACCGACCTCGCCGGGCGGCTGCCGGCCCAGGCGTCCCAGCTCTACGGCACCAACCTGGTGAACCTGCTCAAGCTGCTGACCCCGAACAAGGACGGCCGGCTCGACCTGGACTTCGACGACGTGGTCCAGCGTTCGGTGACGGTGGTGCGCGACGGCGCCATCACCTGGCCGCCGCCCCCGGTGCAGGTCTCGGCCGCGCCCGCGGCCGCCATCCCCGCCGCCCCGGTTGAACAGAAACCGGCCAAGAAGCCGATGACGGCCGGACGCCGGCTGGGGCTGACGTTCGCCGTCGCGGCGGCGGTGTTCGCGCTCATCGCACTGTCCCCGGCGGCGCTGCAGGTGCACCTGACGGTGTTCGCGCTGGCGATCGTGATCGGCTACTACGTGATCGGCAACGTCCACCACGCCCTGCACACCCCGCTGATGTCGGTGACCAACGCGATCTCCGGGATCATCGTCGTCGGCGCGCTGTTGCAGATCGGGCACGACCTGGACTCCGGTGGCGCGCTGATCACCGGGTTGGCCTTCGTCGCGATCCTGCTGGCCAGCATCAACATCTTCGGCGGCTTCGCGGTGACACGCCGCATGCTGGCGATGTTCTCGAGGAGCTAGAACCATGTTCACCCTGGAAACCGCCGCCACCGCCGCGTACGTCGTCGCGGCCCTGCTGTTCATCCTGGCCCTGGCCGGGCTGTCCAAGCACGAGACCGCCCGGGCGGGAATCACTTTCGGCATCGTCGGGATGACCGTGGCGCTGATCGCGACCATCGCCCTGGCGATCGCCCGCCATATCGAGCCGCTCGGCCTGGGCCTGCTGGTCGTCGCGATGGCCATCGGCGCCGCGATCGGGCTGTGGCGGGCCAAGCTCGTGGAAATGACCGGCATGCCCGAATTGATCGCCCTGCTGCACAGTTTCGTCGGTCTGGCCGCCGTGGTGGTCGGCTGGAACGGTTATCTGCACGTGGAGGCCGACCCGGGCGGCGCCGAAGCCGCGCAACTGGCAGGCGAAGGCATGCTGGGCATCCACTCCGGTGAGGTCGTCATCGGTGTGTTCATCGGCGCGGTGACGTTCACCGGATCCATCGTGGCCAACCTGAAGCTGTCCGCGCGGATGAAATCCGCGCCGATGATGCTGCCCGGCAAGAACCTGCTCAACGTCGGCGCGCTGGTGGTGTTCTTCGCGCTCACCGTGTGGTTCGTCATCGACCCGCAGCTGTGGCTGCTGATCGTGGTGACCGTGCTGGCGCTGCTGCTGGGCTGGCATCTGGTGGCCTCGATCGGCGGCGGCGACATGCCGGTCGTGGTGTCGATGCTCAACAGCTACTCGGGGTGGGCCGCGGCCGCGGCCGGCTTCCTGCTCGGCAACGACCTGCTGATCGTCACCGGTGCGCTGGTCGGCTCCTCGGGTGCCTACCTGTCCTACATCATGTGCAAGGCGATGAACCGCTCGTTCATCTCGGTGATCGCAGGCGGTTTCGGCATCGAGGCAGGGCCGGCCGAGGACAAGGATTACGGAGAGCACCGCGAGATCACCGCCGAGGGTGCGGCCGAACTGCTCGCCTCGGCCGACTCGGTGATCATCACCCCCGGCTACGGCATGGCCGTCGCCCAAGCCCAGTACGGTGTCGCCGAGCTGACCCGCAAACTGCGCGATCGCGGCGTCAACGTCCGGTTCGGCATCCATCCCGTCGCCGGCCGGCTGCCCGGTCACATGAACGTGCTGCTGGCCGAGGCCAAGGTGCCCTACGACATCGTGCTGGAGATGGACGAGATCAACGACGACTTCGACGGCACCTCCGTGGTGCTCGTCATCGGCGCCAACGACACCGTCAACCCGGCCGCCTCGGAGGACCCGGGCAGCCCCATCGCCGGCATGCCGGTGCTGACGGTCTGGAACGCCGACAACGTCATCGTGTTCAAGCGGTCGATGGCGTCGGGCTACGCCGGCGTGCAGAACCCGCTGTTCTTCCGCGAGAACACCCAGATGCTGTTCGGCGATGCCAAGGACCGCGTCGACGCCATCAACGCGGCGTTGTCGGTCACCGAACGGGTCTAGCGCTCCGGCGGCGAGGTCGCCGTCACCTCGGTGCCCGTCCCGGGATTCGAGGTGACGCGCATCGCCCCGCCCATCGCGTCGAACCGGGCCAGCAGCGAGCCCAGCCCGATATGGCCCTGCGCCAACGACTTCCCGACTGTGTCGGGGTCGAACCCGCGGCCGTCGTCGGCGACGGTGAGCACGACGCGGTCGCCGCGCCGGCACAGGCCGACGCGCACCGTGGTGGCGCCGGCGTGCTTGCCGACGTTGGTCAGGAGTTCGCGGGCAGCCCGGTACATCAGGGCCTGTGACTGCGGTGTGCCGACCTCCTCGAGCACGGCGAGTACCTCGATGTCGTGACGGGACTGGAACTGCCGCAACAGCTCTCGCACACCCGCGGTCAGTCCCAGCTGCGCCAGCACCTGCGGGTGCAGTTCGGTCACCGTCGACCGCAGGCCGGTCGCGGTCTGCTGCAGGGCTTCGTACACGGTGTCCAGCGCCGGGTCGGGATGGCGTTCCCTGGCCTCGTCAAGCTCCAACCGTGCCGCGAGCAGTGTCTGCAGCGGTCCGTCGTGCAGGTGCTCGGCCACCTCGCGGCTGTGCCGCTCGTCCGACTCCATCGCCTCCGAGACCAGCTGGACACGCATCTGCTGCAACGCTTTCAGCCGCACCGCCCGCCGGGCCAGCACGAAGCTCAGCGCCGTCGTCGCCACCGCCATCCACACCATGAACCCGAAATGGGTGTAGACCATGTTCGGCAACCCGACGGTGTCGTCGCGCTTGGAGTAGAAGATCCACACCGTCAGATAGCCGAGCGCGGTGATCGCGCCGATGACCGCGCTCAGGGCCGGCCGGTCCTGGAACGCGACCGAGATGGGCAGCAGAAAGAACACCGGCAGCAGCGCGGCCGTCGCGCCGCCCGAGACCAGGCACAGCGCGATGATGACGAGCAGATCCACCGCGGTGGACGCCCAATCGGCCCAGCGGGGCACCGGTCCCCGCGACACGGCGACCAGCCAGGCGACCGCGACGGCCGCGTAGCCGCCGAGGATCACCGCGTACAGCTGCGGGAGCCAGTGGTCCACCTCCCAGATCCACACCAGCACCCCGATCAGCGCGATCAGCGGCAGCCGCAGCACCGCCGACACACGCACCGGCTCGCTGGTCAGGTAGTCCCGCCAGGAGCTCCACAGGCCGGTCATGGTCAGTCCAGCAGCTTGCGCCGCATGGCCTCGGCGACAGCCGCCGCCCGATCGCTGACGCCGAGCTTCTCGTAGAGACGCTGCACATGCGTCTTGACCGTCGACGGGGCCAGGAAGAGCTCCTTGGCCATGGCCGGGATGCTGCTGCCCGCGGCGATCAGCGCCAGCACCTCACGTTCCCGCGGGCTCAGCACCGGCCCGTCGGGCTCCGCGCGCCGGCGGATCTCCCCGGCGAGCCCGGCCGTGAGCGCGGGAGCGACGACGTCGCGGCCCTCGGCGCAGTCCAGCACCGCATTGACCAGTTCGCTGCGCGTGGACTCCTTGGGCAGGAACCCGGCGGCCCCGTCCTGCAGAGCCCGGTAGACGATGGCCGACTCGTCGTGCGCCGAGAGCAGCAGCACACGCGTGACCAGCCGGTCACGCACCACGGCCGCGGCCACCTCGGCGCCGTCCATGCCGGGCATCCGGTAGTCCAGCAGCGCGACCTCGGGCCGGTGCTCGCGGATCGCGGCCAGCGCGGTGGTCCCGTCGTCGGCCTCGGCGACCACGTCGATCGACCCGCTCGACTGCAGCGCCCGCACCACCCCGTCGCGGAACATCGGGTGGTCGTCACCGACCACCACGCGCACCCTCTGCCCGGTCATCGCCCCACCATGCGCACAGCTTCGCACAGCAAAGGTCCGCCGATGCGGCGTTCCTCGTCGGTGTGATCCCGTTGCGCGATACGCTCGGCGATGTCGACGAGCTTGGTGTTCGATTACCGGGACATCCTGCGCAGCACGTCGAAGGCCCTCTTCCGGATAGGCGGGCTACGTAACCAGGCTTTCCGCGACCATTCCGCTATGCTGGCCCAAGCCGGGGGGCGAAGCCACCGCCCCGTAGTACACCGCGAGTTGCGGGGTAGCAGCATGCAGACAGCGACTTCACACCAGGCTCTTCACTTCGAAGGTCACACGCTCGAGGCCACCGAAGACTTTCTGGTACGTGCGTACACGAAGATGTCCATCACTGCCGGAGAGGGTGAGCGGGCCGCGGCCCGCATCGACCGGCGCTGGCTCGGACCGGTCAACTACGACGAGCTTCGGCTCGACTTCCACATGTCCTACGACGCCGCCCCGCTGGGCAAGATCTGCCTGTGCCGGGTGCACGAAGGCTGTATCGAGGAAGACTTCATCGGGGAACCGCAGGACGTCTTCGCGCCGGGTGACGTCACGCTGCTCTCCCCGCCTGAGCTCCCGTATTCGGGCCGGGTCTGCGAAGCGACCTACGACCTGACGATGTTCGACACCACGCTGCTGGACCGGGTCGCCGCGCCGGAGCGCGGCCGGGCCGCCGCCCCCCTGCGCCTCCTCGACCACCGCCCGGTCTCGGCGCAGGCGGAGCAACAGCTCAACGCCGCCATCGAGTTCGTGCGCACCGTAGTGCATTCCGACGGTCCGGAACCGACGCGCCTCGTGGCGTCGACCACCGCGTCCATGCTCGCGGCCACAGTGCTCGCGGCGTTCCCGACTAACGCCGCCACCGAGCCCACGTCAGCTGACCGCAACGAAGCCAAACCGCCGCTGGTGCGGCGGGCGGCGTCGTACATCGAGAGCAACGCCGACAGCGACATCGCGCTGGCCGACATCGCCGAGAGCATCCACGTGACGCCGCGGGCGTTGCAGTACATGTTTCGCCGGCACCTGGACATGACCCCGATGGAGTATGTGCGGAGGGTGCGCATGGATCACGCGCACCGCGAGCTCGTCAAAGCCGACCCGGGTGACACCACGGTCCAGATCGTCGCGGCGCGTTGGGGATTCGCGCACACCGGGCGCTTCGCATCGATGTACCGGGAAGCCTACGGGCGCAACCCGTCCGACACGCTGCGCGCGTGACGGCTAGCCGGCGGTCAGGCCGCGGGTGGCCGGACCCTCCAGCAGCGCGCCGTCGGGGGCGAACCGCGATCCGTGCAGCGGGCACTCCCAGGCGCAGTCCGAGTCGTTCCATCGCACGATGCCGCCCAGGTGCGGGCAGACGGGCAAGACCGTGCGCTGCACGCCGTCGACCACGCTGATCGCCCGTCGGCGCCACGGCGGCCCGGTGACCACCCCCTCGCCTTCGGCCGGCCTCATGTCATGGCCGCCCAGCGGGTGGACCCAGCCGTTGGCCAGGTGCAATCCGACCTTGAGGTTCAGTTGCACCGCCGTCGAGATGCCGCGCAGCTCGTGGGCCCGCCAGCTCGCGAATGCCTGTGCCCAGTCCATCCGGCCGCCGAGGATCCGCGCCGACAGCGCGAGTGCCGCCGCGACCCCGTTGGTCATCCCCCATTTGTCGAAACCCGTTGCCACCAGCACACTGTCGTGTCCGGGCAGGATCGGCCCGACGAAGGGGATCTCGTCGTCGGGGTGATAGTCCTGCGCCGACCAGTAGTGCGTCTGCACCGCACCGGGGTAATGCAGCGCGGCCCAGTGCGCCAGCTCCTCGACCGCCTTCTTCGGGCTGTCGGCGCGACCCACCGTGTGTCCGGCGCCGCCGACGATCAGCTTGTCGCCGGACGGCCGCGGCGCGTACCGCACCGAGCGGGTCGGACTGTCCACCGCGATGTACATCGCCGTGGTGATGTCACCCGGCACGTCGAACGCCAGGCAGTAGGAGCGCTCCGGCTCGACGCGCGCGAAGAACATGCCGCGGTCCAGAATCGGTATTCCGGTCGCGAGCACACAGTGCCCGGCGGCGACGACGAACTGCTGATCGCGCGAGTCCTGTTCGATCTCGCTGAGCCGCAATCGAACTCGCACCGGACCGGTACCGGCGACGGAGGTGACACGCACGCCCTGCAGCAGGGTGCCGCCGTGTCTCTCCAGTTCGGTGACCAAGCTGCCCAGGTAAGGAATCGGGTCGATCTGCGCCTGCTCGCGAACCCGCACCCCGCCGCGGAACGGAAACGGCACGTCGGCCTCGTCGACCCACTGCGCGTCGACACCGGCCTCCCGGCACGCGGCGAGAATGTCACGGGCGGTACCGATCCCAGATTCGGCCTGCGCGTAGGCGTGATCGTCCTGGCGCTGGTAGGCCAGCCCGTGGTCGTCGTGGTAGCGGACCAGCCAGTCCCGGCCCTCGGCGTTGCCGGTGACGTAGGCGTTCAGCACATCGGCGCCGTGCTTGGACCCGATCCTGGCCAGTTTGCTGCCCTGCAGCACGCTGACCTTGCCGGTGGTGTTGCCCGTCGCGCACGCCCCGACGCGGCGCGCCTCGACCACCACCACCTTCTTGCCGGCCCTCGCGAGCAGCACGGCGGTGGTCAGGCCGGTGATCCCGGCGCCGACGACCACTACGTCGGCGGCGCGCACCCGCGCCACTTCATCCGGGCTGGAAGGGCTTTCGATCCGGTCTTCGGTCCACAGCGAGGACATGGCGCGCGGTTTACCCGGTCCGCCCCTGCTCAAACGCCGCGTGTTTGTCCGTCACCATCGCCGCAGGCACGCGTTTCATCGGCCCGGGAGCGGGCAGACAGGACGCATGGCTCTCTCAGACCTGACCACACTGCCGCTCAAAGCGGGGGCGGCGCTGCGTGACAAGCGCGTGTTCCATCCCACCGGGGTGCTCTGCGGCGGCACCGTGACCCGTCTGGCGCCCGCCGGCGAAGGCCTGCCGCTGGTCTCCGGTGACGTGATCGGGCGCGTCTCCAAGGGTGCCGGGACGCCCGGGGCGCTGCCGGACTTCGCGGGCCTGGCCTGGCGGATGCTCGCCGATGCGGACGGCCCGTGGGACGTGCTCACGGTGTCGTCGGCGGCCCGGGTCGCGCTGCGGCCCGTCGCGTCGTGGCCTGCGGCGCCGTACTCGACGCTGATGCCGCTCGGCTACCGCGGCGGCGTGTTCTGGTTGCGCGCTCAGCTGCGCACGCCGCCCGACGGCGACGGCCTGTCTCTGTCCGCGATCAGCGACCGTGTCCGCACCGGCACCATCGAGTTCGACGTCGAACAGGCGCATGGCACAGGACCTTTCGCCAATCTGGCGAGGCTGACGTTCGACCGCGAGCTGCGGGCCGGCGATCCGGGATGCGATCAGCCCTTCGATCCGACGGTCCGCAGCGGCACCGAGATCAGCCTGCTGCCGCGCTGGCTCACCTCGCTGCGCCGCGCCGCGTACCGCAACAGCCGACAGGGGCGCGGGGCCGAATGACGGCGGTTCTGGCGTCGTCCTGATCAGGCGGTGGACCTCGCGATTTACCCGTGTCATATCGTGGCCGTCATGGACTTCGCGATGTCAGCCAAGGCGCAGGATTACCACGACCGGTTGACCGGCTTCATGACCGAACTCGTGTTCCCGGCCGAGGAGTCCTACCACCGCTACCGCGCCGAGGCCGGCCCCGACGACCACACCGTCCCGCCGGTGGTCGAGGACCTCAAGAAGGAAGCCAAGCAGCGCGGGCTGTGGAACCTGTTCCTGCCCTCGGAGTCCGGGCTGTCGAACCTGGAGTACGCGCCGCTGGCCGAGTTGACCGGCTGGAGCATGGAAATCGCGCCCGAGGCCACCAACTGCGCCGCCCCCGACACCGGGAACATGGAGACCCTGCACCTGTTCGCCACCGAGGAGCAGCGCAAGCAGTGGCTCGAGCCGTTGCTGGCCGGTGAGATCCGCAGCGCGTTCGCGATGACCGAACCGGCGGTGGCCTCCAGCGACGCGCGCAACATCGAGACGACCATGCTCCGCGACGGCGACGACTACGTCATCAACGGCCGCAAGTGGTGGATCACCGGCGCCGCGGATCCGCGCTGCAAGATCCTGATCGTGATGGGCCGCACCAACCCCGACGGGCCCAGCCACCGTCAGCAGTCGATGATCCTGGTCCCGGCCGACACCCCGGGGGTGGACATCCAGCGCTCGCTACCGGTGTTCGGCTGGCAGGACCAGCACGGGCACTGCGAGATCGTGTTCGACAACGTGCGGGTGCCGGCGTCGAACCTGCTCGACGAGGAAGGCTCCGGGTTCGCGATCGCGCAGGCCCGTCTCGGGCCGGGCCGTATCCACCACTGCATGCGCGCCATCGGCGCAGCCGAGCGGGCACTCGCGCTGATGGTCGACCGCGTGCAGAAGCGGGTCGCGTTCGGCAAGCCGCTGGCCGAACAGGGTGTGGTGCGTGAGGCGATCGCGAAGTCGCGCAACGAGATCGAGCAGACCCGGCTGCTGTGCCACAAAGCGGCCTGGACCATCGACCAGCACGGCAACAAGAGCAAGGACGCCCAGCTGCTGGTCGCGCAGATCAAGGCCGTCGCACCGCAGATGGCCTGCGACGTGATCGACCGCGCCATCCAGGTGCACGGCGGCGCCGGGGTGTGCGACGACTTCCCGCTGGCCCGGCTGTACAGCTGGCACCGCGCAATGCGGCTGTTCGACGGGCCCGACGAGGTGCACATGCGCACGATCGCGCGCGCCGAGCTCGGCAAGGAGAAGTCCCCTCTGGCGCGGGCGGTGACGCAGTAGTGCCCTTCTCCGGCGGTGAGCTCTCGGGCGCCTGGAACTTCCGGGACGTCTCGGAGCAGACCGGTATCGCACCGGGGCGCTTCTTCCGCGCCAGTGAGCTCTCCAAGCTCGACGACACCGGCCGTGAAGCGCTCGCGGGCTTCGGTGTCACCGACGTCGCGGATCTGCGGACGTCGCGGGAGCTGGAGCGGCACGGCCCGGGCCTGGTGCCCGCGGGCGTGGAGATCCATCACCTGCCGTTCGTCGAGACCATGGCCGCCGACGGGGAGTCCCCGCACGAGCACGCGTTCCAGCGGATGATGACCGACAAGCCTGACGACGAGCCCGTCGCCGAGGCCGCGGCCCGGTACATGACCGAGGAGTACGGGCGGATCGCGGCGGCGCCGCTGGCGCGCCGCGCGGTGCACCGCGTGGTGACGCTGCTCGGCTCCGACCGCGCCGTGCTCGCGCACTGCTTCGCCGGCAAGGACCGCACCGGTTTCACCATCGCGGTGGTGCTGGAGGCCGCCGGTGTCGACCGCGACGCGATCATGGCCGACTACCTGCGCAGCAATGTCGCGGTGCCGCAGTTGCGGGAGAGCATCCTCGAATCGGTGCGGGCGCGGGCGGCCGAGGCCCCCGAGATCATGCAGTTGGCCGAGGCCCGCCTGACCGACGCGGTGCTCGGCGTGCGCGAGCAGTACCTCGACACCGCCCGGCGCACGATCGATGCCGAATTCGGCTCGCTGGCACGCTATCTGGAAGCCGCCGGATTGACCGACGACGACGTCCGCCGGCTCCGCACTGCCCTGCACGGCTGAGCCCGACCCCCGACTTCCGCCGAAATCGCATTCCACGCGGTCTTCAAGGCGGTTTGGGCCGCGTGGAATGCGATTTCGGCGGTGAGCTACCCGGTCAGCAGGACCCCGACGACCCACGCCACCGTAGCCAGGAGCGCGCCGGTGAGCTCGACCCCGACCGACAGCGCCACGCCCTTGACCGCGTGCCAGGTCGACGCCCACGCCCGCGTCACGTCGCGCCGGATTCCCATCTCCGCGGCGAAAACCCCGAGCACGAAACCGATCAGCAGACCGATCACCGGAATCACGAAAAACCCGACGACGCCGGCGATGCCCCCGACGACGAGCACCGAGGTGCGCACGTCGGCGCGCCGCATGCGCTTGACGGGCCAGGTGTACTTGATCACCTGGGACGCGACGAACAGCGCGGCCGCGACACCGAACACCGCCCAGGAGACCGTGCTGTTCACCACGAACGCCCACACCGCGATCGCGCCGATCACCAGGATCCCGCCGGGCAGAATCGGCACCACGATGCCGACCAGGCCGACGGCGATCGCCAGCGCGACGAGGACGAGGCCGCCGGTGCTCATGCCGGCGAGCCTACGTGGTCACGGTTTGCGGCCCCGGACCCATTGCACGGTGCCGATGGTTTTGGTGCGCACACCGACCACACCGAGGCCTTCGAGGGTGTCGCCGAGCTCGTCGTCGCCGAAGACGTGCGCGCCCGCGTTGGGCAGGTAGCGCAGCAGGTTCGCCGCCGGGCCGGCCGTGGGCACCATGACGGCCATCCGCCGCCCGGGCCGCAGCACCCGGACCATCTCGGTCAGCGCCACCGCGGGGTCGGGGATCAGCTGCAGCATCGCGATCGACACCACCGCGTCGAACGACTCGTCCCGGAACGGCAGATGTTGCGCGTCGGCGCGCAGGAAGCCGACGTTCGGCCCGGCCTCGGCGGCCACCGCCCGCGCCAGCATCGGTTCGGAAATGTCCACGCCGAGGGCCAGACCGCCGGGGCCGACGGCGCGGCCCAGCGCGGCGGTGACATTGCCCGGGCCGCTGCCGACGTCGAGCGCGGTGCCCCCGACGGGGATGTTCAGCCACTCGGTCGGTTCGTGCCAGGCCGTCATCAGCCGCCGCATGACCGTCTGGGCGTTGTCGTAGAACAGCGACCCCAGCTGCGACGCCCACAGCGCCTGGATCGCGCCGCGGTTCTTCTCCTGCCCGTCGCCGAGCAGGTCCAGATACCCTCTGCTCACATCGGGATGCTCCGGCGGATCGATCAACAGCCGCTCGGCCATGCGCAACGCGGATTCAGTCATGTCACCACGGTACGCCCGCCGCTCATGCGCCCAGCTTCTCCGCCAGGTCCAGGAAATCGTCTGCTGTGACGTCGAATTCGCAGGCGGCCGGGCGATCCGGCGTACGGTCGGGACCCCGTTCGAGCGGCCGGTGCACATACGCCGTCGCCAGCCCTGCATCACGCGCGGCGCGTAGATCGGACGGGTGCGCGGCGACGAGCATCAGTTCGCCGGGCCCCACATCGAGGATCTCGGCGCAGCCCAGGTAGGCCTGCCGGTCGGGCTTGTAGTGCCGGAAGATCTCGGCCGACAGCACGCAGTCCCACGGCAGCCCGGCGTGTCTGGCCATGTTCGTCAGCAGCGACACGTTGCCGTTCGACAGCGTGGTGATGACGAAGCGCCGCTTCAGCCGCATCAGGCCCGCCACGGAGTCCGGCCACGGATCCAGCCGGTGCCAGGCCCGGTTGAGCTCGTCGATCTCGTTGTCGCTCACCGTGATCCCGGCACCGGCGAGCAACTCGACGAGGCGGCCGCGGTGCAGGTCGTCCAGGCGGGTCCACGGCAACTCGCCAGTGCGCACCCGGTCCATCGCCGGCGCGTAGCCGGCCCGCCAGTCGTCGGCGAACCGCTGCCAGTCCGCCGACACACCGTTGCGGCACCCGAACTCGGCGAGTTCGGAGATGACGCTGGAGCGCCAGTCCACAACGGTGCCGAACACGTCGAAGGCCAGCGCGCGAATACTCACGGCTCCAGGACGAGCTTCCCGTTGACCGCCCCGTCGGCGAAGGCCTGTAGCGCCGCCACCCCGTCCGAGAGCGGAAACCGCACCGGCTCAGGCGGTTTGAGGCCGTTGTCGACCAACCCCGCCAATGCGGCACCGACCTCGGCCTGCGCTCCGGGGGTGCGGTTGACGAATTCGCCCCACCCGACGCCGACCACACTGACATTGCGCAGTAGCAACCGGTTGACCTTGACCGTCGGGATGCCGCCGGCGGCGAAGCCGATCACCAGCAGCCGGCCCTCGGTGGCCAGCGCGCGCACGGCATCGTCGAACGCGTGCCCGCCGATCGGGTCCACCACCAGGTCGACGCCCCGGCCACCAGTCTCGGCCTTGACCGCCTCGA
This sequence comes from Mycobacterium sp. SMC-8, assembly GCF_025263565.1. NCBI lineage: Bacteria > Bacillati > Actinomycetota > Actinomycetes > Mycobacteriales > Mycobacteriaceae > Mycobacterium > Mycobacterium sp. SMC-8. Next base: position 1,688,292 of record NZ_CP079865.1, on the reverse strand, counting down.
GCCACCCGTCGGTCAGCGGCAGCACCACGTCGGCGCCCAGGGACTCCACAAACCCGGCCGCCGACGGGCGGTGCACCATCGCGATCACCCTTGCGCCCAACGCTTTCGCGATCTGCACCGACGCCGTCCCGATCCCGCCACCGGAACCGAGCACCAGCACGGTCTCACCGGCCTGCAGCCCGCCGCGCCGGTGCAGCGCGAAATACATCGTGTAGTAGTTGCCCAGCAGGCACACCGCCGACCCGTCGTCGAGCGCTGCGTTGGTCGGCACCACGCTGCCCACCGGCACCGCGACCTGCTCGGCCCACGCGCCCAGCAGGCTGAACGCCGAGACCCGCTGCCCGGCAACCAAACCCGAATCCTCCGGGGCCGACCGCACCGTGCCCGCGACCTCGAGGCCCGGCACGAACGGCGCCGGAACCTTCATCTGGTACTCACCGCGCAGCATCAGCAGGTCGGGGAAGCAGACGCCGGCGGCACCGACGTCGAGGACGACGGCATCGCCGCCGCGCACCTCCTCGACGTCGGTGTACGCCAGCCCCGCCGGACCTGTCAGCTCCTGTGCGACAAGCGCTTTCACTACTGTCAGCCGAGGCTGAAGGTTGCTCGCTCGGCTGCCGACAGATCGGTGATCTCGCCCCACTTGGCGGCGACATCGTCGACCGACGGCACCTCGGTGAACGTCACGCCGCTGTTCTGGAACAGCGCCACCCGCTGCACCTTGCCGCCGCCGACGATGAACACCGAGGCGGTGTCCGGCACCTCTTCGGTGCACAGGTAGGACACGATCGGCGCCACATATTCGGGGGTCAGCTTCTCGAACACTTCAGGCGGCAGGATGTCCTGCGTCATCCGCGTCGCGGCGATCGGCGCGATCGCGTTGGCCTTGATGTTGTACTTCGCGCCCTCCTGGGCCAGCGTGTTGATCAGGCCGACCAGACCGAGCTTGGCGGCACCGTAGTTGGCCTGCCCGAAGTTGCCGAACAGCCCGCTGGTCGACGTCGCGACCACGACGCGGCCGAAGCCGTTCTCGCGGAAGTGCGGCCACGCGGCGCGGATCACGTTGTATCCGCCGTACAGATGCACTTTGAGCACGGCGTCCCAGTTGCCGAACTCCATCTTGTGGAAGGTGCCGTCGCGCAGGATGCCCGCGTTGGAGACCACACCGTCGACCTTGCCGAATTCGTCGACGGCGGTCTTGATGATGTTGGCCGCCCCCTCGGGCTCGGCGACGGAGTCGTAGTTCGCCACCGCGCGGCCACCGGCGTCCTTGATCTCCTTGACCACCTCGTCGGCCATGGCCGACCCGGATCCGGTACCGTCGCGCGCGCCGCCGAGGTCGTTGACGACCACGCTGGCGCCCTCGCGAGCGAGCGTCAGTGCGTACTCGCGGCCGAGGCCACCTCCGGCACCCGTGACGACGATGACACGATCCTGCACTCCTGGCACTGATGTTCCTCTCTTAGGGGTTCGACCGGCTTAGAACAGCTTGCGCGCCAGCTTCCACGCCTTCTCTGTATACGGGGGGTAGATCATGGCGCCGAGGTCGGGTCGGGTCGGCTTGGTCAGCACCGACTTGCGGTGGCTGAACTCCTCGAAGCCGAACTTGCCGTGGTAGGCGCCCAGACCGGACGGTCCGACGCCGCCGAACGGCAGCTTGTGGGTGGCGAAGTGGAAGATCAGATGGTTCACCACCATGCCGCCGGCCGGCACCTCCTTGATCACCCGCTCGCGCACCGCCTTGGCCTTGGTGAACAGGTATGCGGCCAAGGGCTTCGGCCTGGAGTTGACGAAAGAGATTGCCTCGTCAAGGTTCTGCACGGTCACCACGGGCAGGATCGGGCCGAAGATCTCGTCGGTCATCAGCGGCTCGGCCGGATCGGGGTCGACCACGACGGTGGGTGCGATCTTCAGGGCTGCCGCGTCGGAGCCGCCGCCGACGGCGACCCTGCCCTTGGTGGCGGCCAGCGCGCTGGAAAGCCGGTTGAAGTGGCGCTCGTTGACGATCTTCTTGCCGTCGGCGTTGCCCGCCTCGAACGTGTCGATGGCCGCGCGGATGCCGTCGACGAGCTTGTCGCGGATCGGGGCCTCGGCCAGCACGTAGTCCGGTGCGATGCAGATCTGGCCCGAGTTGATCAGCTTGGTCCAGGCGATGCGCTTGGCGGCGACCTCGATGTCGGCGTCGGCGGCCACGATCACCGGGCTCTTGCCGCCGAGCTCGAGGGTGACCGGGGTGAGGTGGGCGGCGGCGGCCTCGTACACGCGGCGGCCCACCTCGGTGCCTCCGGTGAAGATCAGGTGGTCGAAGCCCTGCGCGATCAGCTCCTGGCTGACCGCGCCGTCCCCCTCCACGACGGCGATCGCGTCGTTGTCCATGTAGCGCGGCACCAGTTCGGCCATCAGCGCCGACGACGCCGGTGCGACTTCAGACGGCTTGAGCACCGCAGTGTTTCCGGCGGCGATGGCCCCGACGGCGGGGCCGAGGGTGAGTGCGAACGGGAAGTTCCATGCCCCGATGATCAGCACGGTGCCGTAGGGCTCGTACTCGACCCAGCCGCGGCCGGGCAGCTGGGACATCTCCAGCAAGCGGTAACGCCGTTTCATCCACTTGCCGACGTTCTTGGCCGCGTAGGCGGCTTCACCGGCGGTGCTGGCGATGTCGGCGAGCCACGCCTCGAACGGCGCGCGGCCCAAATCCTTCTCCAGTGCTTCGGCGATCGCGCCCTCGTTCTCGGTCATCAGCCGTTCGAGCGCGTGCAGCTGCTCCTTGCGCCACTGCACGCTGCGGGTGCGGCCGGTGGCGAACGTGGCCCGCAGCTTGCTGACGACGGCGGGGATGTCGGTACTGGTCACGGCGGCGGCGGCCTGCGCGGGTACGACGGATTCGGTGGTCATGACGGGTCCCTTCCTGACCTGGGGGAGTACCCGCATCGTAACCAACCACCCGGTTGGTGAACAGGTGTCAGGTTCGCACCGCGGTGGTGAACGTCGAGAAGGACTGCTCGTCGCTGTCGGCGATCTCGACCAGACGGTCCAGCCGCCGCATCTCGTCCTGCGAGGGCACCTCCCGGGCCGTCCAACCGTGCGCGGTCAGCCATTCGGCGACATTCGCACGGTCGGGATCCTCATAGGTGAGCTCGGTGATGTCCATGGGCTCGACGTCGATCTGGGCGGTGATGGCCGCGAAACGGTTCCGCATCCGTTCCCGGCGCTCCTGGGCGTGAACGCCCATGGATTCCGCGGCGACCCGGCTTCCCGGCGCGCTCATGTCGGTGATCTGCGCGAACAGCCGGTCCTGCGCGTCGGCCGGCAGGTACATCAGCAGACCTTCGGCGAGCCACGCGGTGGGCCGGCCCGGATCGAAGCCGGCGTCGGTGAGCGCGGCCGGCCAGTCCTGCCGCAGATCGATCGGCACCTCACGGCGGTCGGCGGTGGGCTGCACGCCGTGCGCGGCCAGGGTCGAGGTCTTGTACTGGAGGACCAGCGGCTGGTCGATCTCGTAGACCACGGTGCCGGCCGGCCACGGAAGCCGGAACGCGCGCGAATCCAGGCCGGAGGCGAGGATGACGATCTGGCGGATGCCGGCGTCGACCGCGGCGGTGAAGAACGCGTCGAAGAAGTGCGTCCGCACCGCCTGATAGTTCTTCATGTGCTCGAACAGCGTCCCGATCTCGGGATCGGACTCGGTGACCCTGCCGACGAAGTCGTCGTCGGCGATGTACTGCCAGGACCCGGCGCCGGCTCCGGCCACCAGGATCTCGGCGTACGGATCGGTGATGAGGGCGTCCCGGCGTTCGGTCTCGGCCGCTCGCGCGGCGGCAACCATGACGGCGGTGGCCCCGACGCTGGACGCGATGTCCCAGGTGTCGTTGTCGGTGCGGAGTGAACTCATGACAGCGCTCTTTCGCTCGGACGAGGCATTACATTGCAAGCCTAACTAAGCGACTCGCGTCAAACCGGCGCCCGCACCACATTCACAGGGAACATTCAGAAGGGAAGGTTATTCGCTGAGATTCCACAACTTGTTGGCCAGCAGCAGCTCCAGCTTGTGCACCACGGCGCCCAGTTCGCTGCGGTCGCCGACGAACCCGGCATAGAAGCCCATCCCCCACACCACCGCGACCAGCATCTCGACCAGGTGGTTGACGTCGGTGTCGGTGCTCAGCTCGCCGCGCGCCACCGCGTCGTTGACCGCCCACGACACGAAGTCACGGGAGTTCTTCAGCGAATCGTGTTCGTCATTGCTGAGTTCGGGGTGACGCTGCGATTCCAGCACCGAGGTCACGAGGAAAGCCGCCGCCGATCGGTCCTCGGCGTCGGCCTGGGTGGCCACCGACACGAACGCCGACAGCCGCCCGATCAGCGTGGTCTGTTCGTGCGCCCGGGCGATGCCTGCGCTGACGATCGAGGCGTTGGTCTGCTCGACCACCTCACCCCATAAAACCCGTTTGCTGGCGAAGTAGTGATTAATGGCTGGACGCGTGAGATCCGCACGGATCGCTATGGCTTGGAACGTCGCGGCGTCGTAGCCGAGTTCGCTGAACACCTCGCGGGCGGCATGCAGGATGCGCTCCCGAGTTTCAGCGGCCTTCGCTGCGGGAGGACGTCCTGGACCTCGACTAGCCGTATACGGCACGGTCAAATTGTGCCACACGTCACCTGGGCCCCGGTGACACGTCCTCGACCCGTTACCCGAGGGTGACCTGACAGCAAACTCCGACGCCAGAACCGCGGCCCACGGCGGGCTCGCGCACCGGCACGGGACTGTTCCCCATGCCGGGATGCGAACTAATGTTCTCCCTCATGGGGGCTGTGGCGTCGCGGGAGTCGTTCTTCGAGGCGGGGCTCGACGTGCTGTCCGACCTCGGGTACGGAGGTCTGAAGCTCGCGGCGGTGTGTGACCGGCTCGGTGTCACCACGGGCTCGTTCTATCACTACTTCTCAAACTGGCCCGCGTTCACACAGCAACTCGTTGCGCACTGGCATGAGGGCATGACGCTGGAGATCGTCGAGGCCGTCCGGCCCGAGACCGACCCGCGCCGCCGCATCGACCGGCTGATGGAAGCCGGCCTGACGCTGCCGCACGGCGCCGAAGCCGCCATCCGGGTGTGGAGTGCGGTGGCTCCGCAGGTGCGCGCGGTGCAGGAGGCCGTCGACCGGCAGCGCTTCGACGTGATGTACGACGCCGCGATGGAGATCCTGCACCAGCCGCGACAGGCGGAGTTGTTCGCCGCCTGGGCGGTGTATGTGCTGGTCGGGTACGAGCAAGCCACGCTGCCCCCGGATGTCACCGGGCTGGGCTGGATCGTCGGCCAGCTGAGCGAGGCGCTGGACTCCGGCCAGTTCTCCTCGGTGCCCGAACGTGAGTGAGACCGCCGCCGGCTCCGAGGTCGACGAGGTGCCGGTCGAGCACGTCGTCGCGATGCTGCGGGAGCGTCTCTACGGCGCGATCTCCTGCCTGGCGACGCTGGTCGTGCTGACGCGCTACACCGAGGACGACACCAGCGGGTGGGCCCGGATGCTCGACGTCGGGATCACGATGGGCGGGCTGTGGGCGGCCAGCCTGCTTGCCGACTGGGTCGCGCACATGAGCGTGCACGGGCAAAACCCGCGGGGCGTGCAGTTGTGGCGGATGCTGCAGGCGTCCGGACAGATCCTGCAGGCCGCGCTGCTTCCGCTGCTCGCCCTGGGTACCGCGGCGATCAACCTGTTGGACACCGACACCGCGATGTGGATCGCCAAGTGGATCCTGGTCGGCGAGCTGGGATTGATTGCGCTGCTGGGCGTCCGGCGGGCCCGGCTGCGCCTGTGGCAGCAGATCCTGACGGTGCTGGCGCTCACCGGCATCGGCCTGCTGGTGATCGGCATCAAGGTTCTCGCGCACTGATGGCCGCGGCGCTGCGTGACCGCGTCGCGCGGCGAATCGCCCAGCGCGATCCCGAAAACGACGCGCTGCGCCGGGCGCTGCGGGCGGCGGTGGTGGTGCCGGTGGCCGCCGGCCTGAGTTTCGTCGTCGCCGGCGACAACGCGCAGACCCCGCTGTTCACCATCTTCGGTTCCATCGCGCTGCTGGTGTTCTCCGATTTCCCGGGCAACCGGCAGAACCGGGCCGTGGCCTACGCCGGGCTGGGCTTCAACGGGTTCGTGCTGATCACTCTCGGCACGCTGGTCGCACCGCATCCGTGGCTATCGGTGGCCGCGATGTTCGCGGTCGGGGTGGCGGTCACGTTCTCCGGGGTGCTGAGCGAGACCATCGCGGCGGGGCAGCGGGCCACGCTGCTGACGTTCGTGCTGCCCGCGTGCACACCGCCGGGCCCGATCGGTGACCGTTTGCTCGGGTGGGCCATCGCGCTGGCGGTGTGCGTGCCGGCGGCGCTGTTCCTGTTCCCCCCGCGGCATCACGGTCAACTGCGGCGCCGGGCCGCGCGCGTGTGCAGCACCCTGGCCGACCGCATCGACGGTTCCGCGTCGGCCGACGACGTCGCGCGGGCGATGGACGCTCTGCGCCGGACCTTCCTCGGCGCCGACTTCCGGCCGGTCGGCCTGACGGCGGGCAGCCGCGCCCTGGTCCGCGTCGTCGACGACCTCGAGTGGGTGGCCGACCGCGTCGGGCAGAGCACCGGGGTCACGCTGCGCGACCGGGACGCGGTGGTCCACGTGCTGCGGTGCGCCGCCGCGGTGTTGCGGATCGCCCGACCGGCCGACCGGGACCGGGCCCGCGCCGACTTGGACGCCGCACTGACCACGCTGCGCACCGTGGCGCGCGGCCGCTGGCGGGAGGACCTGGACGCGATCCTGAGCGCGCCCGACGACGAGCAGGCCATCGAGATGGGCCGGAAACTGTTGCGCCGGCGCACCATCGCGGCCACGATCGGCGCCACCGGACGCATCATCGCCGCGGCGGCCGCCGCCGACGCCCGCCCGGTGTGGGCCCGCGCGCTGGGACGGCGGCTCCCACCCACCGGCGCCTCGGACCGGCTGCTTTCCGAGACCGTGGCCGCCGCGCAGATCACGTCGGGCTTCCTGGAGAACCGGTCGGTGGTGGTGCGCAACAGCCTGCGCACCGGGCTCGGCCTGGCCCTGGCGGTGGCGGTCACCCACGTGTTCCCCGTCGAGCACGGTTTCTGGGTGGTGCTGGGCGCGCTGTCGGTGCTGCGCAGCAGCGCGCTGACCACCGGCACGCGGGTGTGGCGCGCGGTGTTCGGCACCGGCATCGGCTTCCTGCTGGGCGCTGCGCTGATCAGCCTGGTCGGCGTCGAGCCGGTGGTGTTGTGGATGCTGTTGCCGCTGGTCGTGTTCGGGTCGGCGTACGTGCCCGAGATCGCGTCGTTCACCGCGGCGCAGGCTGCGTTCACGATGATGGTGCTGATCTCGTTCAACCTGATCGTGCCGACCGGGTGGCAGGTCGGGCTGATCCGGGTCGAGGACGTCGTCGTGGGAGCCCTTGTCGGCGTGGCGGTGTCACTGCTGATGTGGCCGCGGGGCGCCACCGCGTCGGTGACCAGGGCCATCGACTCCGCCCGCGCGGTGTTCGCCGGCTATCTGCGGGCGACGGTCCTGCGGATCACCCGCGGCGCGTTCGAGGAACGCACCGACGAGGTCGCGACGCTGGGCCACAACGCCCTCGACGCATCGAGGGTCATCGACGACGCTGTGCGACACTACCTTTCGGAAAGCAGCGGGGAGACCGACTTCCGGGCGCCGATCGTGCGGTCCTTCAACCGGGCGATCCGGCTGCGCGGGGCCGCCGACCTGGTCGCCGACATCCCGACTCCCCCGCCGCTGGGCGCGTATCCGAAGGTGCGGGCGGTGCTGGAGGAGCACACCGAGGCGATCTGCGCGCGGGTCGCCGGACGTGACGCGGACCGGCCGCAGGCGCCGATCAGCGACGACTTCGTGCGGGCCCTGCGCGCGGAAGCCCGCGATGACGACCTCGGGGTGTCCGCGGCGCTGCCGCTGTTGACCGCGGCCGCCGCGTTGGGCGAGCTGGAACTCCTCTACCCCCAGCAGGCCCACGCCCAGTGAGGTCAGTCCAGCGGACGGTGCGGCATCAACGCGTCCGGCGGGATCACGCCGAACTTGCCGGCCTGGAAGTCCTCGACCGCCTGGATCAGCTCGGACTTGGAGTTCATCACGAACGGCCCGTACTGGAACACCGGCTCGCCGATCGGCTTGCCGCCCAACAACAGGACCTCCATCGCGGGACGGTGCGAGTCCTGCGCGCCGTCGGCGGCCACGGTGATGCGGTCGCCTGGCCCGAGCACCGCGAGCTGACCCTGCTGGATCGGATGCGCGACGGGCCCGACCGAGCCGCGCCCGGACAGCACGTACACCAGTGCGTTGAAGTCCCGGTTCCACGGCAGGCTCAGCCGCGCGCCGGGCTCGATCGTGGTGTGCGCCAAGGTGATCGGCGTGTGCGTCGCACCGGGGCCGCCCCGGCCGTCGATCTCACCGGCGATGACGCGCACCAGCGCCCCACCGTCGTCGGACGACAGCAGCGCCACCTGGTTGCCCTCGATGGCCTGGTACCGCGGATCGGCAAACTTGTCCTTCTTCGGCAGGTTCACCCACAGCTGGATGCCGTGGAACAGGCCGCCGCTCTCGACGAGTTCGGCCGGCGGAGTCTCGATGTGCAGGATGCCCGAGCCGGCCGTCATCCACTGGGTGGCGCCGTCGGTGATCAAGCCGCCGCCACCGTGGCTGTCCTGGTGGGCGAAGCGGCCGTCGATCATGTAGGTGACGGTCTCGAACCCGCGGTGCGGATGCCAGTCGGTGCCGCGCGGTTCGCCCGGCTCGTAGTCGACCTCGCCCATCTGGTCCATGTGGACGAACGGGTCGAGGTCGCGGGGGCTGACGCCGGCGAACGCGCGGACGACGGGAAAGCCCTCGCCCTCGTAGCCGCGGGGGCCGGTGGTGACCGTGCGGACGGGGCGCTCGGTGTCGGCCGGTCCGGCGCCCGCGATGCGGGGAAGGGTGAGCGTGTCGGCGGTGATGGCAGGCATGCCCGAATCAACCGGACCAGAGTCCGATTCATTCCCGGGCGGACCGAGCCGACCCGGGCGCACACTGGGACCCGTGACCACTCCGCAGGTCGGTGAGCGCAAGCTGGTGAACTTCGCGTCGCTGGTCGATGAGAAGGCGCTCGCGCAGGCTGAGTAGACCGCGGCGTTGCCGTTCGTCCACCCGCACGTGGCGCTGATGCCCGACGCCCACTTCGGCAAGGGTTCAGCGGTGGGCACCGTGATCCCGACCATCGACGCGGTGATCCCGGCCGCGGTCGGCGTGGACATCGGCTGCGGCATGATCGCCGCGCGCACGGTCTACACGGCCGCCGATTTCAAGAACCGCGACCTGCGGCTGCTGCGCCGATCCCTTGAGGCGGCGATCCCGCTGTCCCCGGGCAACTACAACGCCACGACCAACCGGTACCCGTTCACCGAGCAGCGGATCGAGGAGCTGCGTTCGCGGGCCGGCGTCGAGGGGGTGAACCTGTCACACTCCCCGAAGTGGCCCCAGCAGCTCGGTTCGCTGGGCGGCGGCAACCACTTCATCGAGCTCTGCCTCGACGAGCAGTCGCGGGTCTGGATGTTCCTGCACTCGGGGTCGCGCGGCGTCGGCAACAAAATCGCACAGCACCACATCAAGCAGGCTCAGCATCTGTGCAGGCACGTCGACCTACCCCACGTCGATCTGGCGTATCTGACCCACGGCACCCCGCAGTTCGACGACTATCTGCGTGACTTGCACTGGGCGCAGCGGTTCGCGCTGGACAACCGCGCCGAGATGATGGACCGGTTCCGGCAGGCGCTGGCGCGCTGGATGGGGCTGGCCGTCGAGGACGCCGCCGAGATCGAGGTCGAACGCGTCAACACGCACCACAACTACACGCAGCTGGAGAACCACGGCGGCCGGGAGGTGTGGCTGACCCGTAAGGGCGCGATCGATGCCCACGAGGGTGTCCGCGGGATCATCCCCGGCAGCATGGGCACCCGCTCCTACCTCGTGCGCGGCAAGGGCAACCGCGCCGGCCTCTGCTCGGCGCCGCACGGCGCGGGCCGGCGCTTCTCGCGCGGCGAAGCGCGCCGACGGTTCACCGCCGCCGACCTGGCCGCCCGGATGACGGGTATCGAATACCGCCACGGCGAACAGTGGGTGGACGAGATCCCGGACGCGTACAAGGACATCGACCAGGTGATGCACGACGCCGCCGAACTGGTCGAGGTCGAGCACACACTTCGCCAGGTGCTGAATGTGAAGGGCACCTGAGCGCGGGTATCCCCGTCCCCACGGAAGGAGATACCGGTGACCGAACCGAACGAAGACGCGACCTGGCAGGTCGTCGTCGGCACACAGCACGACCCGGGCAATCCCGCGAACGGAGCCGAGGAGAGCGTTCTCGTCCAAGGGGCCGAGGACGAAGCCCGGCGGGTGTACGCGGACGCGACCGCGCAGGCGGCCGACCGCGGCTATTCCTCTGTGAAGCTGCGCCGCGGCGGCACCGATGTCGAAGCGTGGCCGCAGGCCACCGGGTGGACGGTCTAACTCAGCACGGCCAGCGCGGCGGCGCGGGCCTCGGCCGCAGTGGCGGTGCCGAGCACCGCGTCGGCCGCGTCGCGGCACTGCTGCAGGGTGACCTGCGCGAGTTTGGCTCCGACGCCCTGCACCGCGGCGGCCGCGGCGGACAGCGACGTGACGCCGAAGCCGGTGAGCACACACGCCAGCAGCGGATCGGCGGCCGCCTCACCGCACACCCCGACCGGCTTGCCTGCGGTGTCGCCCGCCTTGACCGTCATCGCGACCAGCGCGAGCACCGCGGGCTGCCACGGGTCGGTGAGCGTCGCCAGATCGGCCGACATCCGGTCGGCGGCCATCGTGTACTGGGCAAGGTCGTTGGTGCCGATGGACAGGAAGTCGACGTGCTCAAGGATCCTCTCGGCCAGCAGCGCCGCGGCGGGCACCTCGATCATCACCCCGGGGGTCAGCCCGTGTGAACGAGCTTTGGCCGCAAAGTCTTTGGCCTCCTCGGCGGTCGCGATCATCGGGGCCATGACCCACGGCGGGTTGCCGGTGCGCTGCCCGGCGGCGGCGATCGCCTCGAGCTGGCGGTCGAGCAGCCCGGGGTTGTTGGCGGCGATGCGGATGCCGCGCACGCCGAGTGCGGGGTTGGCCTCGTCGGGATGGCCGGCGAACTTGAGCGGCTTGTCCGAACCGGCGTCGAGGGTGCGGATCACCACCTTGTTGCCAGCGAACGCCTCGAGCACCTCAGCGTAGATGCTCGCCTGCTCGTCGACGGTGGGTTCGGTGTCGGTGTTCAGGAAGCACAGTTCGGTGCGGAACAGGCCGATGCCCTCGGCGGGGGTCTGGCGCGCGGACCGCGCGGCGGCGCCGTCCTGGACGTTGGCCAGCACCGCGACGGCGTGCCCGTCGGCGGTGGCGCCGGGGCCGGACCAGTCGGCCGCCGCGTCGGCGGCGCGTTTGGCCTCGGCGACCGCCTCGCGGGCCGACGCCTCATCCGGTGAGACGGTGACGGTACCGGTGGTGCCGTCGACGAGCACCATCGTTCCGGCGGGGACGTCGTCGAGTCCGGCCACGGCGACGACGCACGGGATGCCGAGCTGGCGCGCGATGATCGCGGTGTGGCTGGTCGGTCCGCCGAGGGTGGTGGCCAGTGCGACGACGAGCGCTGGGTCGAGCCCGGCGGTGTCGGCCGGCGCCAGGTCCTCGGCGCACAGGATCGACGGCTCATCCGGTAGCGGGACGCCGGGCTCGGGCAACCCCTGAAGTTGGGCGATCACGCGGTCGCGGATGTCACGCAGGTCGGTGACGCGCTCGGCCATCAACCCGCCGAGTTTGGTGAACATGTCGACGAACTGGTCGATGGCGCCGTCGACCGCGCGCACCGCGGGCGCGCCCGCTGTGATGCGCTTCTCTGCCGCGCCCAGCCAGCCCCGGTCCTGGGCCAGTGTCGCGGTGGCGGCGAGCACCTCCGACGCCGCACCGGTGGCGTGGGCGGCCCGCTCACGCAGCCGGCCGGCCACGGTGGCCGCGGCGGCGGTGAAGCGTTCGACCTCCGCGGGCCGCTGATCCTCGGGCAACGCGGCGGCGTCGCCGGCACCAGCCGGGATGTCGGGCAGGGTGCCGGGGCGGATCACCGGCGCGTATTGGACACCGGCGACGACGGGCACCCCGTGCAGGACGGTGCCGGCCTGTGAGCTGAGTGAGGGCGACGCGGTCATGTGAACCAGATTACAGAAATCTGTTGACAAGTCAACACGTTCAGGAGTAAAACCAAACATAACAACATTCGGTTGGTTGGATTCCCACACTTACGGAGGCTGATGTACCCCGAGGAACGGCAGCAGGCGATCGCCTCGTTGGTGATGTCGAAGGGGCGGGCGTCGGTGACCGAACTGGCGCACGCCTACGACGTCACCACCGAGACCGTCCGCCGCGACCTCGCCGTCCTCGACAAGGCGGGCATCGTGCGGCGTGTGCACGGCGGCGCGGTGCCCGTCCGCGCGCTGCATCTGGTCGAGCCCGGCGTCGGGGAACGCGACGTCACCCGCGCCGAGCACAAGGACGCCATCGCCGCGGCCGCCGCGGAGTTCTTCCCGCTCAGCGGCGCCAGCGTGCTGCTCGACGCCGGTACCACCACGATGCGGATCGCCGCCCAGATCCCCACCGACCGCGAGCTCGTGGTGGTCACCAACTCGGTGCCGATCGCGGCCCGGCTGGCCACTGTGCCGTCGGTGTCGCTGCAGCTGCTCGGTGGCCGGGTGCGCGGGGTCACCCAGGCCGCCGTCGGTGAGCAGGCGCTGCGCGTGCTGGACACCCTGCGGGCGGACATCGCGTTCATCGGTACCAACGCCCTGAGCGTGCGGCACGGCCTGTCCACCCCCGACAGCGACGAGGCCGCCGTCAAGCGGGCCATGGTGCGGGCCGCGAATTACGTCGTGGTGGCCGCGGATTCGTCGAAGGTCGGGCGTGAGGACCTCGTCAGCTTCGCCCCGATCTCCAGTGTGGACACCCTCATCACCGACCCCGAGATCTCCGCCGCCGACACCGCCGAACTGGGCGAGCACGGCGTCGAGGTCATCTGCGCAGGAGGCCGCCCGTGATCGTCACCGTCACCGCCAACCCCAGCATCGACCGCACGGTCACACTGCCGTCACCACTGACCCGCGGCGCGGTGCACCGCGTCACCTCGGTGACCAATCAGGCCGGCGGCAAGGGGGTCAATGTCGCCAAGGTGCTGACGATGGCCGGCGTGGACGCCGTCGCGGTGCTGCCGGCCGCCGCCAACGATCCGCTGCTGAACGCGCTGCAGGACGCCGCGGTGCCGTACCGCATCGTCACCGCCGCCGAACCCGCGCGCACCAACCTGACTGTCACCGAACCCGACGGCACCACCACCAAGATCAACGAGCCCGGAGCCGCACTCGACGATGCGGCGCTGCAATCGCTCACCGACGCGGTGCTCGACGCTGCGGTCGGCGCCGACTGGGTGGTGATGTCGGGATCGCTGCCGCCGGGCGTCCCGGCGTCCTGGTACGGCGACGTCGTCGCGCTGCTGTCGGCGCGGGAGTGCCGGGTGGCCGTCGACACCTCCGACGCGCCGCTGGCCGCGCTGGTCGACGCACTCGCCCGAGGCGCCCCCGACCTGATCAAGCCGAACGCCGAGGAACTCGCCGGCGTGCTCGGGCTGTCGTCGCAGGTTTTGGAAGACGCGGTGGCCCATGGCGATCCGGAGCCGGTGGTGTCCGCCGCCCGGCAGCTGATCGACCGAGGTATCGGCGCGGTGCTGGCCACCCTCGGCGCGGCCGGGGCCGTGCTGGTCGATCGCAACGGGGCGTGGATGGCCACCCCGCCGCCCATCGTGCCGCGCAGCACCGTCGGTGCCGGCGATTCGTCGCTGGCCGGATACGTGCGCGCCGAGGTCGGTGGCGCGGTGCCACCCCAGCGGCTGCAGATGGCCGTCGCGTACGGCAGCGCCGCGGCCGCACTGCCCGGCACCACACTGCCCTCCCCCGCCCAGATCGACCTGAATGCCGTTCAGGTGTCACCGATCTCGCCCATTCCCGCCACCCAGTAGCGACAAGAGGACGAAGGTAATGCCATGACCACCTCCACCACCCCGATCATCACGCGTGACCTTGTGCTGCTCGACGTCTCGGTCGACGGGGACAAGCAGGCTGTCATCGCCCGACTGGTCGCCGCGCTCGCGTCCGCCGGGCGCACCGACGACGCCGACGGACTGGTCGGCGCGGCGATGACGCGCGAGGGCCAGTCGGCCACCGGCCTGCCCGGCGGCATCGCGATCCCGCACTGCCGGTCGCCGTACGTCGACACCCCGACCATCGGGTTCGCCCGGCTGCAGCCCGGCGTGGACTTCGGCGCGCCGGACGGACCCGCCGACCTGGTGTTCCTGATCGCCGCACCGGAGTCAGGCGGGCAGGAGCACATGAAGCTGCTGTCGAGTCTGGCACGGGCATTGGTGCGCAAGGACTTCGTGGCCTCGCTGCGAGAGGCGACCTCGGCCGACGAGGTGGTCGGGCTCGTCGACGGGGTGGTCAACCCGGCGCCCGCCCCGGCTGCGACGCCCGCAGCGGCATCTTCTCCGGCTTCTCCGACGCCCGCCGCCCCAGCGACTCCGGTCGAGACGCCGGCCGCCAAGACCGTCGTCGCGATCACCGCGTGCCCGACCGGCATCGCGCACACCTACATGGCCGCCGACGCGCTGGCCGCCGCGGCCAAGGAGGCCGGGGTGAACCTGGTGGTCGAGACCCAGGGCTCGTCGGGCAGCACTCCGCTTCCATCGGACACCATCGCCAAGGCGGACGCGGTCATCTTCGCCACCGACGTCGGGGTCAAGGACCGGGGCCGCTTCGCCGGCAAGCCGGTGGTGGCCTCCGGGGTGAAGCGCGCGATCAACGAGCCGGCCAAGATGATCGCCGAAGCGGTTGCCGCAGCCGACAATCCGAATGCCGCGCGGGTTGAGGGGTCCGGCGCGGCGACGGCGGCGGCGCCGTCCGGAAACGTCGGCTGGGGCACCCGCACCCGGCAGATCCTGCTGACCGGCGTGAGCTACATGATCCCGTTCGTCGCCGCCGGCGGTCTGCTGATCGCGCTGGGCTTCCTGTTCGCCGGGTACGAGATCGCCGACACCGGCAACGACATCGCGCTGAACAATTCGCTGACCAACCTGCCGCCGGGCGGGTTCCTGGAGTACCTGGGCGCGATCCTGTTCACCTTGGGCGGGCTGGCGTTCAGCTTCCTGGTGCCGGCGCTGGCCGGCTACATCGCGTTCGCGATCGCCGACCGGCCCGGTATCGCCCCCGGCTTCACCGCCGGCGCGCTGGCGGTGTTCATCGGCGGCGGCTTCATCGGCGGCATCGTCGGTGGTGTGCTGGCCGGCTTCGCGGCACTGTGGATCAGCAATCGCAAGGTGCCGCAATGGTTCCGGGGCCTGATGCCGGTCGTGATCGTGCCGCTGGGTGCGTCGCTGTTCGTCGGGCTGATCATGTTCTTCCTGGTGGGCCGCCCGCTGGCGCTGATCAACACCGGCTTGACCAATTGGCTGTCCGGGCTGTCCGGCACGTCGGCGGTGTTCCTGGGCATCATCCTGGGCCTGATGATGTGTTTCGACCTGGGCGGTCCGGTGAACAAGGCCGCGTATGCGTTCGCTACCGCCGGGCTGGCCGCCCAGACCACCGCGTCGTTCGAGATCATGGCCGCGGTGATGGCCGCCGGCATGGTGCCGCCGCTGGCGATGGCGCTGGCCACCACGATCCGGCCACAGCTGTTCAGTGAGCCGGAGCGGGAGAACGGCCGGGCCGCTTGGCTTCTCGGTGCGTCGTTCATCTCCGAGGGCGCCATCCCGTTCGCCGCGGCCGACCCGCTGCGGGTGATCCCGTCGATGATGTTCGGCGGCGCCATCACCGGCGCGCTGTGCATGGCGTTCGGTGCCACCTCGCGGGCCCCGCACGGCGGCATCTTCGTGCTGTTCGCCATCGACAACAAGCTCGGGTTCCTCATCGCGCTGGTGGCGGGCACCGTCGCCGCCGCGCTGGCCGTGATCGCGGCCAAGCAGTTCATCAAGGCCGGTGACAAGGCCGAACCCGAACTCGTCACCGCCTGACCGGTTTCCACCCCACACCCATAAAGGAGAATCCATGCCCACCAAGACCGTCATCGTCGGATCGGCCATCGGCCTGCACGCCCGGCCCGCCGCGATCATCGCCGAGGCCGTGGTCGAGGCCGGGGTGCCCGTCACGCTGTCGATGGACGGCGGTGAGCCTGTGGACGCCGGCTCGGCGCTGATGATCATGACGCTCGGCGCCAGCAACGGCGCCGAGGTCACTGTGTCGTCCGACGACGAGGCCGCGCTGAACAAGGTCGCCGAGCTGGTCCAGCAAGACCTCGACGCGTAGCGCCCAATCCCGCCGAAATCGCATTCCACGCGGCTGAAGCGGTCCAACGACCTCAACAGACGCGATCTCGGCGCCAAGAAAGCGGAATGACCCCCGTCCCGGCGCCCTTAGCATTGCCGATGTGCATTCAACACGTAGCCCGAGGCCAGTTTCTCGGGTTGCGCGACGATGGGCGGCGAGTTTGCTGCCAGATCGCCGGCACAGCGTGTGCCGGTCAGGTGAGGCGGGGGGTGACATCGCGTGCGGCGTATTGGTGCGCTGATCGCCGCGCTGTCGCTGGTACTGCTGACAGCCCCGCCCGCAGGTGCGATCGAGCCGCCGATCATCGATCCGGCGGCGATTCCTCCCGACGAAACCGGCCCTGACCAGCCGATGGAGCAGCGCCGCATCTGTGCGGCGCCGACCGTGTTCCCCAATTCGAATTTCGCCGACCGGCCCTGGGCCAACGATTACCTGCGGCTGCCCGAGGCGCAGAAGTTCGCAACCGGGGCGGGGATAACTGTGGCCGTCATCGACACGGGCGTGAACGGTTCGCCGCGGGTGCCGGCCGAACCCGGTGGTGACTTCGTCGATCAGAGCGGCAACGGCATGTCGGACTGCGACGCGCACGGCACGCTGACGGCGGCGGTGATCGCCGGCCGGCCGGCACCGACCGACGCGTTCATCGGCGTCGCCCCTGACGCGCGCATCCTGTCGCTGCGGCAGACCTCGGACAGTTTCTCCCCGGTGGGCGCCCGCAACGACCCCAACGATCCCAACGCGACCCAGACCGCCGGCTCACTGCGCAGCCTGGCGCGGGCGATCGTGCATGCGGCCAACATGGGCGCCCACGTCATCAACATCAGCGAGGCCGCCTGCTACAAGATCACCCGCCCCATCAACGAAGCCATCGTCGGGGCGGCGATCAACTACGCCGTCAACGTCAAGGGGTCGGTGATCGTGGTCGCCGCGGGCAACACCGGCAACGACTGCACCCAGAACCCGCCCCCCGACGCCGCGGTACCGGCCGATCCGCGCGGCTGGCGGGAAGTGCAGACCATCGTGTCGCCGGCCTGGTACTCGCCGCTGGTGCTCACCGTCGGCAGCATCGCCCCGAACGGTCAGCCCAGCGGGTTCTCGATGCAGGGACCTTGGGTGGGGGCCGCGGCGCCCGGCGAGAACCTCATCGCACTCGGGTACGACGGCAACCCCGTCAACGCGTTACAGGGCGAGGACGGACCCATCCCGATCAGCGGCACCTCCTTCTCGGCCGCCTACGTGTCCGGGTTGGCGGCGCTGATCAGGCAGCGCTTTCCGGAGTTGACGCCCGCCCAGGTCATCAACCGGATCACCGCCACCGCCCGACATCCGGGTGGCGGGGTCAACAACGTCGTCGGCGCCGGGGTGATCGATCCGGTGGCTGCACTGACCTGGGAGGTGCCGCCCGGACCGGCCGAGGTCCCCTACAACATCAAGGAGATTCCGCCGCCGGTGTACGTGCCGCCGCCGGATCGCAGCCCGATCACCGGGGTTGTGGTGGTCGGCGTCGGGGTGGCGGCGCTGGTCGGTATCGGAGCGTTGGCGCGGCGCGCGTTGAGGCGCCGATGAACAAGATCCTGTCCCTGTTCGGCCTGCGGTTCAGCGCTGGACATGCGCTGTGGGCGGCGGTGCTGATCCCGGCGTGCCTGCTGATTTTCGCCCAGCTGGACCTGATGTGGCTCGGCATCACGCTGTCGGTGCTGATCGGTCTGGCCGCGGTGGTGACGATCCGCGGCCGCCGCCCCGGCGGCTGGGTGGCTGCGCTGTTCGCGTGGCGGCGACGGCACAAGCAGGCGCCGCCGCAACCCTCCGAGCCCGCCGTGGGCGCGACCGTGATCCCCGGCGACCACGTCGCGCTGCGCTGGCAGGGCGACTACATGGTGTCGGTGATCGAGCTGATCCCCCGGCCGTTCACCCCGACGGTGATCGTCAACGGTGCGGCCGCCACCGACGACGTCGTCGACACCAAGCTGGTCGAAGAGCTGCTCGGCGCATACTGCCCGGACCTGGAGGCCGACATCGTTTCCGCGGGATACCGCGTCGGCAAGACCGCCCCGGCCGCGCTGGTCGCGCTCTACGAGCAGGTCGTCGGCCCCTACCCCGCTCCGGCGAGCCGCCGCACCTGGATCGTGCTGCGCGCCGATCCGGACAAGACGCGCAAATCGGCGTTGCGGCGAAACGACGGGGTGGCCGGCCTGGCGCAGTATCTGGTGTCGTCCACCACCCGGATCGCCGACCATCTGGCCGGCACGGGTGTCGACGCCCGGCCCGCGCGCAGTTTCGACGACTTCGACCGCGCCACCGAGATCAGCTACGAACGCGAGACGTGGTCGATGGTGAAGGGCCGCAGCACCTTCACCGCCGCCTATCACGCCCCGGGCGGCCCGGACGTGTGGTGGTCGGCGCGGGCCGATCACACCCTGACCCGAGTGCGGATCGCGCCGGGTTCGGCGCCGACCACGACCGTGTTGTTGACGACGCTGGCGAATCCGACCACCCCGCGCGGCTTTTCGTGTCTGTACGGCGGCCAGCGGGCAGCGCTACTGGGTGAGAACCCGGTGACCGACCGGCATTACGAGTTGCCGATCGGGTCCGCCGGGGTGCTCGTGGGAGAGACAGCGGACCGTTATCCGGTGTACATGCCTTTCGACGACGTGGACGTCAGCGTGAACCTGGGTAACGCCCGGTTGTTCACCCAGTTCGTGGTGAGGTCGGCGGCGGCCGGCGCGGTCGTCACCCTGCAGCCGCAGTTCCAAGAGTTCGCCGCGATCGTCGACGCCAGGATCGGGCAGGTCGCGAAAGTCGTGTGGCCGACCGCGACGACGTATCTTCGGCCGCATCCCGGAGTCGGCCGAGTCATGCTGCGGGACAACTTCATCGCCACTCCACGCCACAAGCAGCTGCCGATCCGGCTGATCAATCCGCGCGAGGAGAGCCGCTACCAGATGGTTCTGGAGCCATGACCGGGCATTCGCGGCATCGGGAGGACGCGTAATGGCCGACGAACTGAAGGTCGATCCCGACGATCTCGACAGCAAGGCCACCATGATCGACGGAATCCCGTGGGGTGAGGATCCCACAGCGGTCACGGTCGTCGAACCGGACAAACTCACCCCGACAACGGCATCGGTACGGAACCTGATCAAAAACGCCGAGGCGCTCAACGCCGAGCAGCAGTGGGGCAAGACCGAAAGCCGAAGACTCGCTGAGACGTTGCGATTGGTGGGCCAGGCATACCGGGCCGTCGACGCCGCGTCAGCGGGCAACATCGACAGCACGATTCCGGGCGGCACGTCGTCACCGCCGGGTGCGCCGGTGCCGATCGGAGCCAACGCAACACCCGCGCCACCGCCACCCCCGCCGATGGCCGGCTTCGACAACGTCGCCACCGATGGCGACATCCTGGACCCCATCGAGACCGACAACAAGCTGCTGGAGGGCGACCAGGCCGCCGCGCTGCGGGCCGCAGCCGGCCAGTGGAGCGCCAACGCCGCCCGGCTGGCCGAAGCCTCACTCCCGTTCGAGATCAGGATCCAGAACTGGGAAGGTGTCGCCGCCGAAGCTGCGTATGTGAAGTTCAAGTCGTTCGGAGGCTGGCTGCAAGCCCTGGCGGGCAAGTGGACTCAGCTGGCGGCCGAGGCCGAGAAGCTGGCGCTCGCCCACGACCAGGCCAAGGCTGCCAATGCGCCGATCAGGGCTCAGTACGAGGCGTTGCAGACCCAGCTGATGACCACACCGATGGATGGAGGCGCCCGACGCGCTGTTCAGCTGCAGATGGAGCAGCTGTACCAGGAGTCCGAGGCGATCCGCGAAACCTACGCCAGGGCCGGCCAACCCACGCCGGTGCAGCCGCCGCAACCGCGTCCCGACGCGGTGGCACCCACGGCACCGGTGACGCGCAACGGCGATCCCCGGCAACGGGGTGTCCCGGCGCAGACCGAGCCCGAGGAGCGGCGCGGCACCGGTGGCGGTGGCGGACAGTCGTCGTCGGGCGCCGGTGGGCAGCAGCCGGGAGGTCAACCGCAGACGCCGCAGGGGGCGCCGGTGTCACCGATGTCGGCAGCCGAGCAGGCAGCACCGCAGGCCGGACAGGGCTCGCCGCAAGGGGGTTCGCAAGGTGGATCGCCCGGCGGGTCACCGGGTGGCGGGTCGCCGGGTGGCTCTCCGGGCGGCGGGTCGCCGGGCGGCTCTCCGGGAGGCGGGTCGCCGGGTGTCGGGAAGGGCGAACCGAAATTGCCGATCGATCCGAGTTTGCGGCCCGCGGCGGCCGGAGGCGGTGGCTCAGGGGGCGGAGGCGCAGGCGGCGGTGGTGGCGGAATCCCCGCCATGCCGATGCAACCCGCGGTCGGCGCGGAGACGGTGGCACCGACGCCGGTCTTGCCGGCGGCTGCAGGCCCGGGGGCGACCGGCGGCTCCGGCGGTGCGGCTGCCGGAGCAATGGGTGGCGGCGGCATGGCTCCGATGATGGGCGGTGCACACGGCAGCGGAAGCGGTGAGAAGAAACGCAATCCGCAGCTGTCGCCCGACGAGCCGCTCTATGTCGAGGACCGGCCCCACACCGAGCAGGTCATCGGTGTTCGGCCGCGGCGACGCGGCGCCGGCGAGGACAAGAAGGGGGACACGCAGTGACCGACGACATGCACCCGGAAGTGGCTGCGGTGCTACGGCAAGCACGGCGACTGCAATCGTTGATGGACGAGCAGCTCGACAAGATGGCGACCTCATCGTTCACCGCGACTGACGAACACGACACCGTCGAGGTGACGCTCAACGGGCATCAGTGGCTCAAGGACGTCTACATCCAAGACGGCCTGCTGCGTCTGGGCGCCGAAGAAGTCGAGCATCGGGTGAACGAGGCTCTGCACAGGGCGAGTGAACAAGCATCGGCGTCGATCGACGCCGACCGTGAGCGGATCGACGCAGTGGTCGCCGAGATCACGGCGGAGATTCCGGAAATGGAATAGCCGTGTCCGTGACCATCTCTGTTGTGCGGTCTTCGGAGCCGGACCGGTTGACCGGTGCGGCTCAAGCGATGCGGCAGTCGATAGCCGACGTCGACGCCATGATTCAAGGCCAGCACGGACTGTTGCAGGCCTTGAGTGAAAGTTGGTCTGGCGACGCCGGGTTGGCGGCGCTTGATCGCGGCCGGTCGATTGTGGCTGCCCATCAAGCCCTGCGGGACCGCTTGGACACGACGCAGCAGGTCATGTCGCGCGGCGGCAGTGTGCTCTCCGAACTTCGCGAACAAGTCCTGACCGCGGTTGTCCAGGTTGCCAAGTTCGGCGGTGTGCTCAGTGATGACGGGCGTGTCACATCTTTGGGTATCGGCCGGTTTATGTCGCTGGACGTGGCCACCGCCTACTCGGCGGTCCTGAGGAATCTGCTGGCGACGTTCACGGCTGCCGACACGGCCACCGCCGCGGCGCTCTGCGGCGAACGCACCGGCATGCACATGCGGGTGGAAGACTTCCCCGGGACCTGGCAAACGCCCACTGTTCTCGACGTCATTCGGCGCGACAATGAGAGCGCCGCATTCATGGAGATTTTCGGGCGGAAGCCGACGTCGGCGGTCGATTGGCAGACCGCGGCCGCCCTCGACCCGCACAGCTACGCGACCAGGTACAGCGGAAAGCCGCCGAGCATTGTGGTGGGAAGGATTGAACCTGTTCCCGGCCAAGGGTTTATCAAGGCCGGCCTTTTCATACCCCGCGATCAGGTATTCAACATCCCCCGTAACGATCTGGGTGACAACCGCGGGTTCGATCCAGATTTCGCGCCGGGGGACACGCGTGTGAGTCTGTATGTCGATTACGAGAACGGGTTGGTCATCGCGCGGCAGAACCCGTCCGTGGACGTTGACGGCGACGTGGCGGTGTTGCTACCTGAGGTGAAGGTTCAGCAGACCCCGGGAGGCGCTGTCAGGATCCAGTACGAGGCCAAGAACGCGTTTGCCCCGCCGCGAGCGGAGGTGTCTGGGCACGTGGTGCGTGGGGATGTCGTCATCACCCCGGGAGCTGGCGGCCGGCCTGCCGCCGTCGACGGCATCATCGGGGACTACCCGTCGCTGGAGATTTACCAGAGCATGCCCGACGGCTCGTCTCACACTCTCGCGCAGGACGCCGCGGACAGCGGCAACGCTTTCGGGCCGCTGACGGAGCTGCCGTTCTTCCATCGAATCGGCGAGGGCTCAGCAGCTTTCGCGCCATACGCTTCACCGGTGCCAGGAGCGTTCCGAGATTTCATCGACATCGTCCCGGGCGTTCGCGAATGGGTCGATCCGAACATGCCGACAGACCTGGGACCGACCGACCAGGTCCCGAACGTCGTCGTGGTGCGTTAGGGGCGATCGATGACTGCACACTTCGGCGCTCCGGTGCCGCAACACACACAGACCTACTTCTGGGTGGCAGCCACCCTCGGCGTTCCGCTCCTTTTGGCAGCAGCATTGCTGCGCACGCTGGTCGTTGTGATGGTGCTGGGCCACTTTGAATTTTCGGACTCGGGTGCCCAGGCAATCGCGGTCGGCACCACCCTCGCCGCTCTGGGGATTTGCTTCGTTGTTCTGCGGCTTACGGTGTCGCCCTGGATGCGCGGGACATCGGTCGCGGTAGCTGTCGCCGGCTTCTTCGTCTTTGCCGCTGCGGTGATGATGCTATGAAAGGCAGTCCTGGACTGAGCCAATTCTTCGGCCCCGCAAGCTTAGCCTCAATCCGTGGATCGGCCTTCCTGATGGTGGCCGGGGGTAATTTCGGTGGCTGGGTTTGGTGCGGGCAGGTGGGATCCGCTGGTCTGCCCAGCTTTTCCTGTGCGCTCCGGTAGGGGCCTGTTCGGCCGGGTGGTCAGGGTGTTGCCGGTTGTGGTGGGCTGTAGCCGATGGTGTTGCGCCACAGGGTGAGCCAGTGCTGTGCCCAGGGCCAGTGGCTGGGTAGATGCAGAACGGGGCGGCGTTGGGGTCGGACCAGTCTGGCGGGAATGGTGATGATCTTGCGGCGCAGGGTGGCTCCCCGGGCCACTGCGTGGGCGCCGCCGGCGAGCACGCCAGCGGCACGCAGCAGGTTGTGGGCGATCGCAGCGCACAGGATCCACGCCGAGTTCGCGCCGAATCGTCCCGAGGGCATGTGCGCCAGGGGTCCGTCGATCAGATCGGCGAACACGGTCTCGATGATCGCGTGGCGGCGGTGGGTGATGTCGGCCGCGGCGGTGGGTTCGTCGGTGTCGGTGAAGAACGGGTGATACCGCCACACCGGAAACAGCGCATCGGGGAAGCGGGCGTCTTTGACCCGTCGCACGATCAACCGTGCGGTGATCGGGCTGTCGGTGGAGGTAAAGGCGGTGTGGGTGATCTCGGCGACTTCGGCATCGGAGATCCATGCTCCGGTGTCGGGATCACGAATCGCGCCGGGATATTGCACGGGAATCCAGGCGTGCTCGTCGATGGATGCGATGGCCGCCGTGACAGCGCGAGTTTTGGTCAGCACCAACGAGAACTGAGCACCGGCGCGGCGGCAGGCGGCGGTCACGGTGCTGTTGCCGTAGGCCGAGTCGCCGCGTACCAGGATCGGGCCGGTGACCCCGGCGGCGCGGGCGGTGGCGATGGCTTGGGCGACCATCCGGGCTGCGCCCTTGCCGGAGTTGGTTTTGCCGGCTCGCAGCCGGGCGCCGGCGATCACCGGCGCGCCGGTGGGGGTGCTGATTGTGGTGATCAACGGTGACAGGCCTTTGCGCAGGATCTGTTTGCCCGCGATTTTGGTGTGTCCGTAGGAGGCGCCCTGTTTGGCGTGTCCGTAGACCGGACGTAGCAGTGAGTCGATGTCGATGAACGCTCGGTCGTCGGCGCCGGGAAGCAGATCGGCCCGTGTGCAGAGCCCGGCCAGGTGCTCGCGCAGCACGGACTCCAGTTGCCGGGCGTGTCCGAAGGTGAACTCCCGCAGCAGGGTTCCGATAGTCGAGGGCGCGTACACCCCATTGAACAGGGTTCTCATGCCGCCTGATCGCACGACGTCGAGGTCGTCGATGCTGTCGGCGCCGGCGCACATCCCGGCAATCACGGTGCTTAGTTTCGGTGCAGGGTTGGCCGACCCGGATTTGATCCTCGGTTCGACGATGAGCACCTTGTCGGTTAATAGCTGCGGCAAGGCCGTCTGGGCGGCCAATGCCATGACCGGGACCAATCCGGCGCAGGACACGAGATGCTCGTCGTCGAAGACGGCTGCCGAGGCAGTGAACCTATGGGACACTTTCACCGGAAGTGCCTTTCTGAAGTTGTGCCGATAAGTGCGTAAGGAACACTCATCATCGCAGCTCAGAGGGCACTTTCCTCATATCAACACTCGCCTACCAGGCAATTCATCGGTGGATTCAGGCTTAGCCTCAATCCGTGGATCGGCCTTCCTGATGGTGGCCGGGGGTAATTTCGGTGGCTGGGTTTGGTGCGGGCAGGTGGGATCCGCTGGTCTGCCCAGCTTTTCCTGTGCGCTCCGGTAGGGGCCTGTTCGGCCGGGTGGTCAGGGTGTTGCCGGTTGTGGTGGGCTGTAGCCGATGGTGTTGCGCCACAGGGTGAGCCAGTGCTGTGCCCAGGGCCAGTGGCTGGGTAGATGCAGAACGGGGCGGCGTTGGGGTCGGACCAGTCTGGCGGGAATGGTGATGATCTTGCGGCGCAGGGTGGCTCCCCGGGCCACTGCGTGGGCGCCGCCGGCGAGCACGCCAGCGGCACGCAGCAGGTTGTGGGCGATCGCAGCGCACAGGATCCACGCCGAGTTCGCGCCGAATCGTCCCGAGGGCATGTGCGCCAGGGGTCCGTCGATCAGATCGGCGAACACGGTCTCGATGATCGCGTGGCGGCGGTGGGTGATGTCGGCCGCGGCGGTGGGTTCGTCGGTGTCGGTGAAGAACGGGTGATACCGCCACACCGGAAACAGCGCATCGGGGAAGCGGGCGTCTTTGACCCGTCGCACGATCAACCGTGCGGTGATCGGGCTGTCGGTGGAGGTAAAGGCGGTGTGGGTGATCTCGGCGACTTCGGCATCGGAGATCCATGCTCCGGTGTCGGGATCACGAATCGCGCCGGGATATTGCACGGGAATCCAGGCGTGCTCGTCGATGGATGCGATGGCCGCCGTGACAGCGCGAGTTTTGGTCAGCACCAACGAGAACTGAGCACCGGCGCGGCGGCAGGCGGCGGTCACGGTGCTGTTGCCGTAGGCCGAGTCGCCGCGTACCAGGATCGGGCCGGTGACCCCGGCGGCGCGGGCGGTGGCGATGGCTTGGGCGACCATCCGGGCTGCGCCCTTGCCGGAGTTGGTTTTGCCGGCTCGCAGCCGGGCGCCGGCGATCACCGGCGCGCCGGTGGGGGTGCTGATTGTGGTGATCAACGGTGACAGGCCTTTGCGCAGGATCTGTTTGCCCGCGATTTTGGTGTGTCCGTAGGAGGCGCCCTGTTTGGCGTGTCCGTAGACCGGACGTAGCAGTGAGTCGATGTCGATGAACGCTCGGTCGTCGGCGCCGGGAAGCAGATCGGCCCGTGTGCAGAGCCCGGCCAGGTGCTCGCGCAGCACGGACTCCAGTTGCCGGGCGTGTCCGAAGGTGAACTCCCGCAGCAGGGTTCCGATAGTCGAGGGCGCGTACACCCCATTGAACAGGGTTCTCATGCCGCCTGATCGCACGACGTCGAGGTCGTCGATGCTGTCGGCGCCGGCGCACATCCCGGCAATCACGGTGCTTAGTTTCGGTGCAGGGTTGGCCGACCCGGATTTGATCCTCGGTTCGACGATGAGCACCTTGTCGGTTAATAGCTGCGGCAAGGCCGTCTGGGCGGCCAATGCCATGACCGGGACCAATCCGGCGCAGGACACGAGATGCTCGTCGTCGAAGACGGCCGCCGAGGCAGTGAACCTATGGGACACTTTCACCGGAAGTGCCTTTCTGAAGTTGTGCCGATAAGTGCGTAAGGAACACTCATCATCGCAGCTCAGAGGGCACTTTCCTCATATCAACACTCGCCTACCAGGCAATTCATCGGTGGATTCAGGCTTAGTCGGGGTCATCTTAGGGACCCTGTGCCTGGTGTTGCTCCTGTTTGGGGTGTTCGGGCTTGCCGCAGGTTTTGTCGGTCTACTGGTCGTGGGGCTTCCGCTCACGCTGGCCCTGAAGGTGACGGCGCAGTTCTGCACGGGACTCGTGTTGTCACTGGCGACGATTCCGCTCACGATCGTGCCCTTCTGGGTCGCAGGCACTCTGGGAGGGGTAAGCAATTGATGTTTGTTCGACTGTGGATGCACAGCACTGGCCTCGTGAAACCCGCCGATTGCGAGTCATGCTCACCGGAGGTTGGGCCGGGTAATGCTGCGAGAGCCTTCCTGAAACATCACCGGCATAGGTCCTTCAAGGAGGATCCGATTCGCGGGCTCGGCGCCGTCCGGTGCGTCAGCGGGTCATGGAGTTCGCCTCGGAGCGCGTTCCCGGCGCACTGTGCCCCGAGCCAGAATCAGCGTCCAGTAGCTGACCGTGTGTCTCGTACTCTGATTAGGACGACGGCTGATGATTCCACGGCGGGTCTTCTTCGACCCGGAAGGGGTTGGAGATGATCGGGCACGAACGGGGGGCGGCCACGTGAGCACACCGCCGCCCGGACAATGGCCACCGCCCCCGCCGCCGTCCCATCCCATGCCGGGCGATCCGCCAGCCGGGCCTTGGGGGACGCAGCCTCAGGGCCAGCAGCTGACTGGTGCTCGAGCATCGGGCAATACCGGCAAGTGGGTGCTGGGCGGACTGGCTGCGCTTGTGATCGTCGTGCTCACTGTGGTGTCAGTAGTCCTCATCCTCAATAAGGACTCGGGTGCTCCTCACCCGCCGAGCGCATCTGCCCCGCCAAACCCGACAGCCAATACTCCGAAGATTGCCAGTGCCGGTGACAGGAGCCCGGCCGGGATCATTCTTGAGGATCCTACGTGTGAGCCTTGGAGGCCCATATCGGCGGCGTTCGCGCAAGCCCAGCAGAATGGCTGGCACGTCCGCGATCCAGCGGTACCAGCGACGCAATGGACTGCCGAAGTCCGGAATCAATACGACGCTGTTGGTGCCGCGCTCCACGACACTGCAAGCCGCACAGCGAAGCTGGCGCAACAGACACCTCATAGAGTTATGCGGGAGCTTTACGAGCAGTTCATAGCGTATAGCCGCGAATACGCCGACCGTATTGCCACTTACACGCCCGCTGCCGATCACTTCGTACGCGTGTCGATAGCAATTTCGGAATCTCTCGATGCCATTTGCAATGCCATCACCTACGGTTCAGCGGGCGCACGTTCACCCCTCGTAGCGAGAGCAGCACCGCCACCTGGTGGCGTTAACGCGCCGGATACCGATGCCCCCGGCATTTTTCTTTCAATGACAAATCCCATGTGTTCGCAATGGCTCGATGGCGCGAGAGTTTTCACGGATCAGACCGCCGAGTGGCGTACGATTGATCCGAACATTCCGGCTACAGAATTGCAACCTGCAGAGCGCGCGATTAATGCAGCAGTATTTCCAATCATGCAGGCATTCGCAGATGAAACCCAACGCGTAGGACGGAAAAGCGACAATGCGGTCTGGGCAGACTTTGCGACTCTGAGTGCGCAGTACAGGCGGGCATACTCAAGCGCACTCCTAACATACGCACCTGCGGATGACTACCTTCAGGTAGTTGCTGGCTCCCTGGCGGGCGCTATAAGCGAAGCGTGCCGAGCCGTTGGAGCATAAGAATGGGAATTGCGAAATCTCCAGGTGAGTTTATTGAAGAGATGACCGAGCCGGCCGGTTGGCCCGACATTGACGAAGATCTGCTGCGTGGACGGGCAGTAACCTACTCACAAAAGGCTTCCGAACTTATAGGAGTTATGGAGTCCTGGAAGGGCAAGCATTCAGAGGTTTTCGCCGGCGGAATGTGGAAAGGAAGTGCCGCAGAGAGAGGTAGTACGGCAGTCGAAACACGCATCAACCAGATGAACGACCTGTACTCACATATAGAGAAGTCCATTGCCTGGTACACCTTAGTCGCCCAGGTCATCCTCCAGACCAAAGAGACGATAAACCAGAACCTTGAAGACGCCCAAGCGTATTTTGCAGCCATTCGAGAACTGCCAGATCTTGACGCTGGAGAGAAGGATGCCCTCATAAAGGCATGGGTCGTCTCACAGAACGCGCTGAACACATCGCTCGTTGTTGGCGCAACCACTCAAGTCACGGCCTTTGAGCAGTATCAACCGCCACCGCCGCCGGAACGTCTCGCTACATTGCCCACCCAGCAGCCGACGCCGATGCCTTCATATCTACCGTCCAAGTCCAGCCGCGACGTGCAGTTTTTCCAGGCGCGGACGGCGCCGACCGGTACGTCGCCCCTGCTAAATCCTGCGAGGGTCACAGAGGATCCCCTGCTTGCGCGCCCACTGCCGCCGAACGCGCCCGTGGAAGCGAACAGTTCAACCCCCGGCACCCCGAGCGGACTCGGCAGCCCCGGCTCCCCTTCGAGTCCTTCGTCCCCTTCCAGTCCGCTCGGCAGCACCAGCCCATCCACGAGCAGCCCATCCGCAGGCAGCTCAAGTTCGCCATCCGCCTCGTCTGCGGCCAACTCGTCCTCTGCTTCCGGCTCGCCGACAACGAGCACCGCATCCCCCGCTGGTGCGGCCGCCGGTCAGCCGACCACCGCGGCGCCGGCCGAGGCAGCCAAAGCCTCTCGCGCCAACCCGATGCAGCCGCTGAGCAACCAGGCCCCGCCACCGCTCGCCTCGTCCGCGCCGGCATCGTCCCCCGCTCCGGCTCCGCAGCCCAGCAGCCAACCCGCTGCAGCACCACCGCCCGCTGCATCAAGCGGTGCGAGCATGGGCGGCGGCGGAGGCGGTGTGTCCGGCGGAGGCTCGGCCGGGGCTGCACCCGTCGGCCCGCCCGCGACGGGTGGTCCCCCCGCCGCGCCGCCGGTTCCGCTCGCACCACCGACAACGCCACCTCCTCCCGGACCGCCCCCGCCGACCGCGACACCTGGCGGCGCCTCGACCGCGTCCCTCGGGCCCGGCGTCGCGCCCATGTCGACGTCCAACGCTGGCGGCACCGCCGCCGCACCCGTTCCAGTGTCGGCAGCCCGTGCCGAACGCGACGCGATCCTGTCCGCCTCAACGGCCGGCGCCGCACGCCGCAAGAACAACGGCAGCGATCCCCTGCAGCAAGCCCGTCATATCGGCGCGGCACTCAACGTCGGCGTCATGGACTACGGCTTCTACTGGGTCACTGGTGTCACCACCGACGGCACGATCATCGTCGCGAACAGCTACGGCCTGGCTTACATCCCCGACGGTGTCAACCTGCCCGAGCAAGTGCGGATGGCCACCGCCGACGAATCGATCCCCGCCACCGAACGCGCCAGGTGGGCCACCTATCCGATTCTCGCCGTTCAGGGTTGGGCACATCACCACAACCATCAGCTACGGGCGGTGGTCGCCACCGAAGAACAGTTCTCGAATTTCGACCCGGGCGTCGCCAAGATCGTCCTGACCCAGGACGACATTCCCGAGACGGGCCAAATGCAGGGACGCAGCCGTCTCGAAGTCATCGCCCCCGACGCCGCCCAACGATTGGGCGCGGTCAGCGATTTCGGGCTCAATGATCTGCTTCCTCCTGCCTCCGCCGACATCGAGGCTCCCGCCGACGACACTGCGCGGCTGTGGTTTGAAGTGGCCAAACCGTTGATGAGCACCAATCCGCAACGTAGCGTTCCGCACCTCAAGGCGTTCGTCGCCTACGCCGTCCACGCCCAGGAGATCGCGCTGTACAACGCCCACATCTCCGCCGAACCCGCTGACCAGCGACGAGCGATCGCCGACTGGGTGTACTGGCAGCACCTTCAGGTACTGATGAGCGACGCCGTCGGCGTGGACGCCACGGTGTAGGTACCGTCGGTGGAGATGACTCAGCTGAGACGTCTCCACCTGCCCCGCATGGTCGGCGCCCTGCTCGCGGTCATCGTGCTCGTCACCGCCGTGCTGTGGATCTCCCGTGGGGAATCCGACCTGAGTTTGGACACCTTGGCTGATTCTCACATTCTGTAGTCGCTTGACCTGCAGCGTTGCTCTGGCTGGTGGGTGTTTTGGGGTACTAATCGGGGTAGGTTCGTGCGGTGGCGTACGTGCGGAAGGTGCGCACTGCCTCGGGCGCGGTGGCGGTGCAGGTGGCCCGCAAGGACGCGGGCAAGGTGGTGATCCTGGCCCATTTGGGTTCCGCGCATACCGACGCTGAGCTGGGCATTCTGCTCGAGCAGGCCAAGGCGATGGTCGTCGGCGGCCAGGTAGCGCTGGATTTCGAGGTGGCCGCTCGAGCCCAATCGATGGCCGATGTCGCTGACTTTCGTGCACAGGCACTGATCCCTGAGCGGTCCGGGCCTGCGGCTGCGGCTCCCGTGGCGCCACCTGGACGCACAGTCGGGACCGCCTCGCGGCTGCTCTATGACCTGCTCGGCCACGTCTACGACTGGTTGGGCTTCGATGCCGTCGGCGACGCGGTGTTCCGGGATCTGGTGATCGCCCGGATCGTCGAGCCGACCAGCAAGCTCGACGCCTCCCGCGTGCTCGCTGATCTTGGTGCCCAGCTGGTGTCCTACAAGACCATCGACCGTCATGTCCGCAACATCCATGCCCGCGGGCACCGCGACGTGATCGCCGAGAACTGCTTCGCCTACGCCACTGACTGCGGCGGGCTGTCGCTGATCTTGTATGACGTCACCACGTTGTATTTCGAAGCCGAATCCGAGGATGCGCTGCGTAAAGTCGGCTACTCCAAGGAACGTCGGGTTGATCCTCAGATCGTCGTCGGCCTGCTGGTGGACCGCACCGGATTCCCGTTGGAGATCGGCTGTTTCGAAGGCAACACCGCTGAGACCACCACGATCGTGCCGATCATCACCAGCTTCCTGGCCCGTCACAACCTGGCCGGCGCACCGATGGTGGTGGCCGCTGATGCCGGGATGCTGTCGCAGAGCAACCTCGCCGCCCTCGATGAGCAGGAGTTGTCGTTCATCGTGGGTTCCCGCATGACGAAGGCGCCCGGAGATCTGGAATCGCACTTCCATTGGAATGGTGACGTTTTCACCGACGGCCAGATCATCGACACGGTGACGCCGCGCCACGGCAACACCCGCGTCAACGACACCAAGTTGCGTGTTGAACCCATCTGGAACCCCGACAGCGATACCGGTGCGTGGCGGGCGATCTGGTCGTACTCCGCCAAAAGAGCTCGCCGCGATCAGAAGACCCTCGCGGCTCAAGAAGCCCGGGCCCGGGCGATCGTCGCCGGTGAGAAGAAGTCCAAGACAGCACGATTCGTCAAAACCAGCGGTGATGACCGCGCCGTCGATGAGGCCAGTCTGGCCCGGGCCCAATCGTTGGTCGGGCTCAAGGGCTATGTGACCAACGTGCCGGTCACCGTGATGTCGGCTGCGGAGGTCATCGCCAAGTACCACGACCTCTGGCACGTGGAGAAGTCTTTTCGGATGTCGAAGACCGATCTCGATGCCCGGCCCATGTTCAACCGCATGCGTGATGCCATCGAGGCGCACCTGACCATCGTGTTCGCCGCCCTGGCCGTCTCTCATGCCATCCAATCGCGCACCGGACTGTCGATCGCCAAGGTCATCAAGCAACTGCGGCCACTGCGTTCAGCGACCATCACTATCAACGGGGCCACCCAGACCTTCCCGCCGGCGATTCCCGACACCGAGCGCAAGATCCTCACCGATCTTGGCTTCACACCTGGGTACTAAGCAAAATGTCCAAACTCAGGACCGTTGATGAGCACCAATCCGCAACGTAGCGTTCCGCACCTCAAGGCGTTCGTCGCCTACGCCGTCCACGCCCAGGAGATCGCGCTGTACAACGCCCACATCTCCGCCGAACCCGCTGACCAGCGACGAGCGATCGCCGACTGGGTGTACTGGCAGCACCTTCAGGTACTGATGAGCGACGCCGTCGGCGTGGACGCCACGGTGTAGGTACCGTCGGTGGAGATGACTCAGCTGAGACGTCTCCACCTGCCCCGCATGGTCGGCGCCCTGCTCGCGGTCATCGTGCTCGTCACCGCCGTGCTGTGGATCTCCCGTGGGGAATCCGACCAGGCCGCGCAGTCTGCCGCGCCGGCGCCGCCCCCCAGCCCCACCGTCAAACCGGAGCAGATCGCCAGCGCCGAGGACCAGGATCCGGTCAGCATCATCACCGAAGACCCCACCTGCCCGGACTGGGAACCGATCATCGCAGCGCTCGGCACCGAGCTCGGTAACGGCTGGCACCGTCGTGACCCGGCCATCCCCCGATCCGAGTGGACTGAGGATCAGCGCCGACAGTACGAGGCGGTGGCGGAGGCGATGCGCGGAGCCGCAGACAAGACGGTCCCGCTGGCCAAGCAGACCCCGCACCGGGTCATGCGGGAGCTGTACGGACAGGCCATCGCGTACTGGCGGGCCTACGCCGGCAGCGTCGGCAACTACCGTCCCGCGGCAGACCAGCTCGCGCGTGCGGCAGCCGGCGCCGTCGGAGCTATCCGGTCAATCTGCGCGGCAATTGATTTCGGCGCCGCAGCGGACCGCGGACCTCTGGTCCTGCCTGGACCTCCCCCGGTTCCCGAGGAGCGATTGCCCGACCCCGGCCGACCGCCGCGGTTCATCGTCGAGCCCTCCGCCTTCTGCGACGAATGGATCTCGATGACGATCGAATACACCGACCAGACCCGCGAATGGCGCGACCGGCACGACCGGAATGTGCCTGCCTCGCAACGCCCTACGGAGCTTCGTCAGCTCGATGACAGAACCGCGGGCATCATGTCGCAGAACGCCGACCGGACTCAGCTTCTCGGCCTGCTGAGCGGCAACCTGACCGCCGCGGACTTCGCCGCGCTGTCGTCCCACTACCGACGTGCCTTCGCCTTGGCGCTCCCGAGCTACGGGCTGCCGGACAGCCACCTCGACGACGCGGCCAACCAGCTGCAAGCGCTCACCGACCACGCCTGCCGCGCCGTCCGGAGGTAGTCACCTCGGCGCGGGAATGCCGACGCCCTCGATCGCCTCGCCGGACGCCTCGTCGGTCGCGTCGTACCGGTCGGCAGCGCTTTTCAGATCGGTGCCGTAGGTGCGCGCGTTGCCGGCGATGGTCTCCATCTCAGCGGCGATGGTGCTTTGCGCGGCGTAACACGCCGCGGCGGTCTGCAATTCGGGCACTCCGGCCGCCGCGTCTGCGAGCGGTGCGTCGGCCCGCATTCCCGCCATCCGGTCGCCGGCGGCGCTGAAGTCGCCGCCGACCCGGCGCAGCACGCTGGTGTCGACTTCCAGGGGTGCGGTCACAGATTGATCCTTTCGTCGGGGTCAGGGGCGCGATGACGACCCTCGCGCTGTTCGCCGGAAGCATCAGCCTTCTCCTTGGCCTCCGGTGCACGTTCGGCATCGGGTGCTCCCGCGGCGGCACCGTCTGAACCCGTGTCCGGAACGCCGGGAACCTCGGGGGCACGACTATCGCCGGCAGACGAGCCGGTCTGACCTCCTGCACCGCCCTGACCGAACTGCCCCACCATCTGCTGCACCTGCTGGCCGGCCTGCTGCGCGCCCTGCATGATTCCCTGCGGCACCGCGGCCACCGCACCCATGACCTGCATCGGCATCTGCGCCACCTGACCGGCCATCTGCATCGGCGCGCTCATCACCTGACCCGCGGACCCGGCGCCGCCGGACCCCGCCGCCATTCCCCCTCCGCCGGAACCCATTCCGAGCGTTTCCGGAGCATTCTCCATGAGCTTGGTGATCTTGGCACCGTTGCGTGCGTCGGTGGCCGCATAGGCCTGCGCGGCGTTCTGCACGTTCTCCGCGGTGGTCGTCGCCTGCGCCTGGATCAACGGCAGCTGCGTGGCGATGGGCACTTCCACCGCCGGGATCTGCCCGATGATCGCCACCGACAACGGATCCGTGCCCACCGGCATGAAAGGTGGTGGCGCCTCCGGTAGTTGACCTGCCGCGTTCAACAGTGCACCACCGGCGGCGCTCAGCTCCTCGGGGTTCACCGAGAGCGGTGGTGGGGTGCCTCCGGTCGCCATATCGGCCTCCTAGAACCGCAGGTTCCGCAGGACGTCGTACACCCCGGCGATCCACAGCAGCATGGGGATCACGGCGGCGATCGTCGCCCCGTCCAACAATTCGAGAATCCGCTTGGTCACCGGCGAGATCCTCCGAACACCCTCGCTCGCACCGATGAGGATGACGGCGACCACCGCCAGCGCCGTGTACACCGCGAGCAGCAGCCAGGCCCGTTCCGGGTACCACAGGCACAGCCGCACCGTGACTCCGGTCGGGATCGCCACCGCCGCCGCCATCAGAGCCCACGCGCACCACCGCTCGGCGTACAGCCGGGAACGGAAGCCGCACAACATCGTCACCAGGACGGCGACGATCACGCTGTGCACGAAGAAGTGCCCTTGGACGACCACGGCGATCGAGCCCGCGGCGAGAATCAGTGCTCCCGCGCTCAGGAAGCCGATCAGCAGGCGTTTGGCCAGTCGGCTGCGCTCGGTCAACCGCGCCGCCGAACTCGGCACCGACGCGATGATCGCCTGCCACGTCTCGGATTCCTCGGACGCATCCGTCGTGGTCACCGGGTCCAGCAGCTCGTCGTTGGTCACCGTCTCACCCGGCGCCGGGATCGGCGGCAACGCGATCCGCGCCACGGCCACCGTCAGTTTCGCGGCGTTGGTGACCACGATCAGCCCGAAAGCGATCGCCCCGGCCGGAACCCAGCTGTTCCATCCGTAGCCGTACGCCACGGCGGCGATCGTCAGCGCCAGCGAGACGACCGCCAGAAACGCCGCGACTTCGGCCCGGCCGCGCGGACCGCCTCGGGTGGCCAGGACCATCAGCAGCACCAGCGCCCCGGCGCCCGCGACTTGCGGCGCGCCCAGGGACTCCACCCCGTCCGGCAACGGAACCGCCAACACGACGGCACCGGCGAGTGCCACCATCGACGACACCAGCAGGCTCTCGGCCATGTTCAAGTTGTCGAACCGCTTCTGGGCGAGCATGCTGCCGCCCGTCAGACCCAGGCCGAGCACGCCAAGGGCCACCGCCCACCACCAGTGGCGGCCGGTTGACTGCCACGACAGAACCCCCACCGTCGTGACCATCAGCGCCGCCAGCGGCAGCATCAGCCCGACGAAGCGGTACAGCGCGCCGCGGTCGAACTCCGGGGTCTCGTCGAGCACGGCGATGGCGTCGATGACGTCCTCGACCAACGGGCGGTACCGTTCGGTCCGGCTCACCGAGACGACGGTCAACAACGATCCATCGACCACGCCTGCGTCATCGAGGGAGTCGGTCAGCTTGATCGGTGGCGCGCCGGGACGGGCGAACGACCAGACTCCTTGGGCCTTGAAGTCGAAGCCCGCCAACACGTCTGCGGGTGTGTCGGCGAGGATGTCGGCCAGTACCGACACCGTCTCGTCGACGTAGGTCTCGATCGGCGCGGCCGACGGCAGCACCAGATCGGTCATCCGACGGCCGGTCAGGATCGTGACGCGGGTGGTCGACGGGCGCCCCGGCGTGGTGCCCGACGACGTCGGAGGGGCAACCGTTGCGGTCAACGCCGCTCAAGCCTGTCGAAGTCGTCGGACAGCGCCGCGGCCAACTCGACGATCCGGCGGGTGAATGTCTTGCCGAGCAGCCCCAATTGAATCTCGGTGCCCGCGGCGATGTGCTTGTCCCACGGCAGCACGATGACCCGTCCGGCAGGCACATGCCGCTCGAACTGTTGCACCAGGTCCTCGACGTCGATGTTCGGCTTGCCCGGGGTCACATGGTTGATCACGACACAGGACCTTCCGAGCAGGTCCTGATATCCGTTCTGCCGCAACCAGTCCATCGTGATCGCCGCCTGACGCGCTCCGTCGATGGATGCGCTGGCGACGATCACCAGTCCGGACACCGTCGAGAGCACCCCGCGGGCGCCCGGCTGGAACAGCCCCGCGCCGCAGTCGGCGAGCACCAAGTTGTAGTAACGGGAGACGATCTCGGTGGCGGCACGCCAGTCCTCGTCGTTGAACTCGCGCCGGGCGGCGCTGTACTCCTCCGAGGACAGCACCTCCAGGTTCGCGGCGTTCATGCTGGTGTAGGCCCGAATATCGTTGTAGCGCTTCAGTTCCTTGTCCGACAGCAGGTCCGCGATCGTCGCGGCCGACTGCCGGCCGGCGCGGTCGGCGAGATTGCCGCCGTCCGGATCGGCGTCGATGGCGAGGATCCGGTCTCCGCGGATGCTGGCGAGCGCAGACCCCAACGCGACGGTGACGGCCGTCTTACCGACACCGCCCTTGAGCCCGAAGACCCCGATGTGGTACGAGTCGCGGGCGTTGCGGCGGATCCGCGTGTGCAGGTCCAGTTCGTAGACCTCGTCGGGGGAGAGCCCCAGGTTGATCCTGGTCATCACGTAGAGCCAGTGCCGCCAGCCGCGTTGGGACGGCATCTTGACCGCCGAGCGCACCCCGACGTGGGAGAGCGCGTCGATGGCGCGGTGATTGCCCATCGTGGCCGCCGAGGTGGGTGCCGCCGGCGGTCGGTGATCGACGCTGTCGCCGTAGAACTGCGACGGCGGCGGCGCCGGTGCCGGCCGTGGCGCCGGGGCGGTCATCGGGCGCTGCTGCTCGTGGCGTGCCCCCGGCTGGGGCGTGGATTGTGGAGCACGCATCATCCCGTTGTTGGGCACCCGATGCTGCGGAGCCGCCTGCGGTGGCGGTTGCAGATCGTTGACCGGGCTCATCACCTCGGTGTGCCAGGACGGAGGTGCCTGCGCCGTCTGGGTGCGCGCAGATGCCGCCGGCATGGGCGGCGGGGTCGCGTCCCCGCTGGGTGGGTTCCCCGGCGGCACCGCGGTGTCCCGCCCTGCCGGCGTGGGGTCCCGGTCGGGATCCTCGTCGGCGGTTCGGACGGCATCCGGGGAGTGGAAGAGCCGGTCATAGTCGGCCGACATGTGCACCTCTCAAGGGGTTTCGGTGTGAAGCGAGCTGTGCACGCGGTGGGCGATCGCGGTCCCGGGACCGGTCGCCCACCGGCGTGGTGCAGCTGTTAGGTGAACATTCCCATCACGTTCTGCTCGGTGCCGCCCATGTCGACACCGGAGTCGCGAACCGCGTGCGCCAGGCTCTGCAGCGCCAGGTTCAGTTCCTCGGAGTTCTGGTTCCAGCGCTGCTGGACGGCCTCGTAGGACATCGCGCCGTCCCCGCGCCACGTGCCCTGGAGCCGGTTCAGTGCGCCCTGGCCCTCGGCGAGCAGGCCGTTGACCTTGCCCACGGCCGCGCTGATCTCACCGGAATCGGCTTCGATGCCGGCGAAGTTGTAGTTGATCGAGCCTCCGCTAGTCACA
The DNA here is from genome assembly GCF_025263565.1 of Mycobacterium sp. SMC-8. Lineage (NCBI taxonomy): Bacteria > Bacillati > Actinomycetota > Actinomycetes > Mycobacteriales > Mycobacteriaceae > Mycobacterium > Mycobacterium sp. SMC-8. The sequence goes on along the minus strand of NZ_CP079865.1, from coordinate 1,650,440 downwards.
ATGGTTCTCCTTAAGGTCTGAGGGTGTGGGCTACAGGACGTTGCTCATCGAGGCCGCGACGCGCGAGGAGTTGTCGGCGTCGGTGGCTTCGTACTTGATGCCGCTGATCTGGATGTTCTGCGAGATGTCCGTGAGCAGACGGATCTGCTGATCGGAGGCCTCCTGGTAACGCAGCAGCGCGGCCTGCGCCGCCCTGCCCGCATCCGGGGTATCCAGGTTGACTGCCAGAGCCGCGGCGGTGGACTCGACCTGGGCGCGCACCGCAGTGAGCTCGCCCGCGATCCGGTCGAATGTCCCCGCCTCTGTGGCTAACGACGCAACATCTGCCTCAAGTGCCATGTGATGACCTTCTCTCTGTTACCGGCGTTTCGGTTTCCCTGTGCTCTCGCCGCATCGGCGAGCCCTCCCGACCCAGGCGGCCGGCAAGTCTGTGGTGGACGACTACCAGTCGTCGTCTTCGTCTTCGCTGAGGTCGTGCTCCAGCGGTGCGGGCGCGTTCAATCCGGGCTTGCTGCCACCGCTCCTGCCGCGCTGGCCCAGCATCCCCATCGGTCCGCCGGCGCCCATCCCGCCTCCGGCGCCGACAGGAGCCAGGCCGGCGCCGACGCCCGCACCGGCTCCCGCTCCGACCGACACGGCGTTCATCGTCGGCTGCAGTCCTGAACCGACAAGGTTCGACATCAGTGGGGTCCGCGCAGCAGTACCGCCCGCACCGGGTAACGACGCGGCGCGCACCAGACCCGCACCGGCGGCAGCACCGTTCCCACCGATCGCTGGGTGGTTGGAAAACGGTGTGGCGCCCAGCATTCCGATCTGTGCCCCCTTGTCGCCACCGAATCCGCCCATCTGACCGAACAGCGAGGACATCTGCTGAAGCGGCTGCGTCAGCTGCTGGAACGGCTGCGTGACCCCCTGCATCATCTGCTGCGGGACCTGGCCCAGCGTCGAGCCCAACTGGGAGGCCATCTGCATGCCCATCTGCATTCCCTGCTGGGGGGCCTGCTGCAGCAGCTGGCCCTGCTCGGCTTGGGAGCGGCCCGAATTCGCGGCCTGATGCAGTGTCCCTTCGACCTTTCCGGCTTTCTGGTTGAGCTCGTCCAGCTTGCCGATGCTGCTCACCTTGGTAAACGTCGCATTGCGGGCGACGGCGGTCGCCATCCCGGGGGCGGCGCCGGCCAGTCCGGTGGCCAGCGCCGACTCGGCTCCGCCCGGCAGCACGATCGGCTTCGGCGGCGCCACCGGTTCGAAGGTCGAGTTCAGCATGGTCTCGGTCTCATAGGCGGTCATCACCGCGGCCGCCTGGTTCCACATCCGTACGTAGTCAGCCTCATTGACCGCGATCGGGACGGTGTTGACGCCGAGGAAGTTGGTGGCGTTGAGCACCGCGTTGGTGATGTGGTTCTGCTCGATCTCGGGCAACTGCGGGGTGCCGGTGGCCGCTGTGGTCCACGCCGACGCCTGCGCCGACGCCTGGGCGGCCCGTTTGTGCGCCTGCAGCGAGAGCATTCGCAGCCACAACACCATCGGCATCGCCGCGGCAACCGCGCGCTCGCTGCCCATTCCCTGCCACATCTGGGCCAGCGAGGCGAGGCTGGCCGTCAGCTCATCGGCCTGCGTCTCCAGCGAGATCGCGAACGCCTCCCAGCCCGCCGCCGCCTGCAGCATCGGCACCGCACCGGCACCGGCCTGCAGCCGCGACGTATTGATCTCGGGAGGGAACGCTACCCAGATCGGTGGGATGGGAATGCCGATGGCGGCCATGACTCAGGTTGCTCCGCTCAGATCAGCGTCGCGCCGTTCGCAGCGTCGACGGCCTGATACACCCCGGCGATCTCGATGACGGCGGCGCCCGCGCGCGCGATCTCCTCCTGCGCGAGTGCGTTGATGCCGAGGGTCTGCACGCCTTCGGCAGCGAAGTTCAACGCCGCCGCGGCCGAGACCTCATCAGCCCCTGCCGGGGCGAGCGCACTGACCTCGGCGGTGGCCGCGGTGCCCGTCGCAAGACCCCGCGCGCCGTTCGCGGTGACCTGCCCGCCGACGCCGACAGCACCCGGGTTATGACTCAATGGCTGCATTTGCTGTTACCTCGCTGGTCTAAACACATGGATGTCTTTAGTTGTGGAGTATCGGCACCGATACCCAGCGGGGATGTTTTTTGACCCCCCCGGCAAAAATTGCCTTTCGGCTACTCTCCCATTTGCTGGAAAAGCACTTCCCAATATTAACCGCCGTCAGAGAGTGCTCTGAACACTTATTCTTCGGGCGGATCCACATACGCCGCCTGGATCACTTCCTTCACATCCGGTGTCACATAAAACGCCTGGCCAGGGGGCCTTTTCTTGACCACGATCTCGCGGGACGGAAAGTCCTGCTTCTCTCCGGACAGGAACATCGTCGGGGTGCCCGCCCCGTACGCGGTCCCGACGAACTTGTCCATCGTGGCCCGGCTCGCCTGGCTCATCTGGCACGTGACGACCAGGTGCAGACCGATGTCGGCGGCGGCCGGCAGCAACGGCGCCAGCGGGGCCATCGGCGACAGCATGCCGCCGGCGGCGGTGATCATGTGCCAGTCGTCGACCAACAGCACGACGTCGGGTCCGGTCCACCACGACCGCTGCCGCAGCTGCGACGGGGTGAGGTCGGTCGGCGGTAGCCGCTTCACCAGGTTCGACACCAGCGCCCTGATCGACTCCTCCAGCACGCTGTGGTTGCGGTTGATCCCGCCGGCCGGCAGCAGATGGGTCTCAGGCACCGCCTCCAGCAGACCGGACCGATAGTCGGCCACCATGAACCGGACCTGCTGCGGAGTGTTGCGGGCACAGATCGCCCGCGCGATCGCGTGCGCGACGGTGGTCTTGCCGGACTTGGCCGCACCGAAGATCAGGTGGTGCGGGGTGGTGTGCATATGGTTGTGCGCCACCGTGAGGTCCGATTCGCGCACGCCGACCGGGATCGTCCAGCGCGTCCGGTAATCCGCGTCCGGACCGGGCGGGTTCGGATCCAGCTCGTTGAGGTAGATGCGGCTGGGCAGCACCCGCACGCGCGGGGCTTCCTCGGTGTGACGCGCCGCGATCTCCTTGACGGCCGCGGACATTGCGGGCACCAGTCCCTCGGCGCTGTGCACGCCGTCCAGCCGGGGCACCCCGATCATCAGGTGGTGCTTCTCGGTCGACACGGCCCGTCCTGGGCGGTTGATCGGGATCTCGCGGGTGATCCGGTCGATCTGGGTCTCGTTGACGTCGCCCAGCCGGAATTCGATCTTGGTGCCGAGGTAGTCGCGCACCCGGGCACGCAGTTCCGTCCAGCGCGGAGTGGAGATCATCGTGTGCACGCCGTAGGCCAGTCCCTGCCCGGCGATGTCCTGCACGGTGGCTTCCAGTTCGGCGAACTCGGCTGCGAACGCCGGCCAGCCGTCGATGACCAGGAACACATCCCCGAAAGGGTCCGCCGACGCCGGGTGATCGGGGTTGTCCCGCATCTGCCGGTAGTCGGCCATGGAGCCGACCCGGTACTCCTTGAACGTCTGCTCACGTTGCCGCAGCACGGCTTTCACCTCGGCGACCACACGGTTGACCCGGTCCGGCTCGGCCCGGGTCGCCACGCCACCGACATGTGGCAGGTCCTCGATGTACATCAGCCCGCCGCCGCCCATGTCGACGCAGTAGAACTGAATCTGGCGCGGGGTGTGCGACGCCGATGCCGACAGGATGAACGTCTGCAACAGCGTCGACTTACCCGTCTGAGGCGCCCCGCCGATCGCGATGTTGCCTGCGGCGGTGGTGACGTCGATACCCCACACCTCCTGCCGGTGCCGGCGGGGCTCGTCCATGATGCCGAGCCCGATCCGCAACGGCCGCCGCTCGTAGTCGCGCGCGATCAGCTCGTTGACCGGTGTGGGATCGGCCAACGGCGGCAACCACATCCGGTAGGCATGATTCTCACCGGTGGTCAGCTGCTCAAGGACAACTTCGCGCAGCACCTTCTGCCCGGACTCGACCGTCATCAGCTCACCCTCGCATCCATGATCGGCGCCGTGGTGAAGCGGTGGATACGGATGTTTCTGTCGGCATGCGCTTTCGGAGCCTCGTCGTCTCCCGCGCTGACCACGGTGGGCACATACGGATTGCCGGTGTAGACGCTCTGGAACTTCACCGGATCCTCCATGCCGATCCGCAGGAAGCCGACACCGCTCTCCTTGTTGGTGATGTACTGCGCTTCGGGTGTGCCGATCACCGCTTTGGACTCCGCGGAGCTTGTGGTGCGCAACGCGATTCGGTAGGTGAGGTTGGGCTCGAGCTTGTCGATGCGGGTGCCACCGGTGTTCAGCGATTGCGTCGCCAGCAGCAGGTGCACGCGCAGCGACCGGCCGACGCGGCAGATCCGGTCGAACAACCCGATGAAGTCCGGATGGTTCTGCAGCAGTTCGGCGAACTCGTCGACCACCACGAAAAGCGTGGGCAGCGGCGGAAGATCGGCTCCCCGCTCGCGGTGCTTCTCGTATTCGGCGACGCCGGACAGCGCACCCGCCGCGCCGACCTGCATGCCCGCCTGCCGCAGGATGGACTGCCTGCGGTCGAGTTCACCGGTGAGCACCTCACCCATGCGGCTGACCAGCTCGGCTTCCTCCTCCATGTTGGTGACCACCGCCGCGGTGTGCGGCAGTTTCTCCATGCCGAGGAAGGTCGATCCGCCCTTGAAATCGGTGAGCAGCAGGTTGATCTGGTCGGGGTGATGGGTGGCCGCCAGCGACAGGATCAACGTGCGCAGGAACTCCGACTTGCCGGAACCGGTGGTGCCGATGAGCATTCCGTGCGGACCCGCGCCGAACTCCGCACCCTCCTTGATGTCCAGGTACATCACGTCGCCGGTCTTGAGTTCGTGGCCGAACGGGATCCGGAGCCGGTCCCGGTCGGTGTCGGTGAACATCCGCCAGCGCGCCGGGGTGACCTCCTCGACCGATTGCGCCCCGACGATCTCGTGCCATTCGGTCGCGACCTTCTTCTGCACCCGGGTGCCCTTGTCGATGATCGTCCCGGTGATCGACCACCCTGCCAGCTTGCGGGCCACCCGCTCGGCCTGCCGCGGGGCGATCCCGTCAACCTGACTGGTTACCTGCCGGAACGACGCACCGGGCAGTTTGTCGTCGGCGGTGCCGTCCTCGTTAACCCGGATCCGGTAGGCGGAGCGATGGTTACCGAGCGTGATGACAGTGACGCCGGAGCGCCCGTCCATCGGGAAACCGGCTCTGCCGCCGGTCAAGTCGATGACCACGACGTACGGTCCGCTCGGGGTCGCGTCGGCGGTGTGCGGGCCGCGCGCGGCCAGGTCGCTCAGCGCGTCCGGTCGGGTGAACACCATGCGGGTGGCGCCCGCGGCGTCGGTGTCGGACTGATGCTGCAGGTGGGGCAGCCACTTCAGCCACGCCCAGGCCGGATCCTCGGGGTTGTCGGTGAGCACCCGCATCTGCAACATGTCCGGCGGATGGAACACCGCCAGGTGGCAGATCATCGCGCGGAGCAGCGCCGCCGAGCCCTCGGGGTCACCGCCGATGGCTATCGTCGGAAATGTCTTCAGCTGCACCAGTTTCGGGCAATCGTGAATCAGCCCATGCGTGCGCAGGAACTTGGTCACCCACATGTGGCTGACCGGCTCCAGATGGGGCTGCGGAGCGCCGGCGGGTCCGGCGAGCTCGGCGCCGACCGCGGGCTTGAGCAGCCGGTCGACGGCGGGTTCGGAGCCCAGCCCTATCCTCGTCGCCGCGTAGAAGTCGTGGTTGGACGGTCGTGACCACTGCCGGTGCGTACCGACGATCGACAACAGATCCTCGGGATGCGGCCCGTGATAGTTGAAGAACGTGACCTGAGCCGACGCCGAGGACGTCACCCGGGTGCGCAATCCGGCCAGATAGCGCAGGTACTCCTTGCGGTCGGCGTTGATCTCGGGCACCTTCTTGCCGCCGCTGCCGCCACCGGCCATCATACCCACCGCGCCCATCACCACCATCAGCGGCATCATCAGCATGTACGGCGAGAAGGCGCGCAGCCCACCGAAGATCAGGATCGCGATCATCCCGAGCATGCAGCCGCCCATCACCCAGGGCAGCGCCTTCTGCATGCCCGACGGCGGGATGTCGACGCCGAGATCTTCGGGCGGGGTGACATTGATCTCCCCGGGCGTCAGACGCGGTCCCCGCTTGATGATCGGGGTGAACTTGCGTGTGGTCATCCTCCGCCTCCAGTGCTTGCGCCCGCCACCGCGGCGTCGCCCCCGGCGCGTCGCGGATTCGGGTTCGGCGGCAACGTGTCGTGCTCCACCAGCGCCGCCTGCTGCGAGAGCACCGGGCCGTCGACCAGCAGACTCACCACCTGCCATGGAGCGGTGCGCGGCGAGGACAGTCCCAGTTTCGCCGCGGTCTGCTCGTCGGGCAGGCCGTAGCGCACCCCTTGCGGATCGATGTAGTAGAGGTTCTCGCCGTAGCGCGGATCCGGCGACTGGAGCCGGATGTACTGCCCGCCGTCGATGTAGACCGTTGCGTCGCCGGTGATCTGGTCGATACCGGAGCGCAGCATCTGCGGGGAGAGCGGAAGCCGACGGCCGGCGATGACCGTCATCTTGGGCGTCTGGTCCCCGGCGACCCGCTGCCAGGCCCAGCACAGCGTCGGAACCTCTTGGCGCGGCAGCATTTCCATCGGCGCGTCGGGCAGCGGGGAGGAATAGACCTGCTCCGGAACGCGGGCAACCGCGCTGGACTCCAGCGTTGGCGGCTCGATCAGCCCATAGGAGTTGGTGGCGCGCAGAGCAGCCGCGGTCGTGTTGTTGACCTTCGCGACACCGTTGGGCAACACCAGGTAGTGCTGTTCGTCGGAGTCGGTCACGGTCACGAATACGGAACCGACCACCAGCACCGGGGGCAGACCCACCGAGTTCGGGGTGCCGCCGGCCGGGATGTCGGGCAACCGCCACGGGCCGGCGTTGGGCAGCGCGTTGAACAAGCCTTCCGAGATCGGGGTGGACCGCGCGGTCACCGGGATGCCCACCGCGGAGGTCACCGCCCGGTCGGCCATGTCGACCAGGTGCCGGCCGCTCGCGGTGACCAGCCAGTCCTGATCTTTGAAGGAGACCAGCATGCCCTGCTCCGGACGCATCGCGGCGACGGACGCGTCCAGCGCCAGCGGGGTGATCAGCACCGAGGACTCCACCGCAGGCGCTACGCTGTCCGGTTTGATAACGGTGTCGCACAACGTCCACTGCGAATCCGGCGACGACGTGACCGGGGTGGCGTACGGCGCACCCGGGATGCCGACGGATTGTCCCTTGGGCATCTTGTCGAGTTCTTCGGACTTGACCGCAACCGGAGTCCGACCCTCGCCGAGGATGAGACGCGCCGAGGTCAGGTTGTAGACGGGGCGGAGCTGGCTGCTGTCGGGCAGCACGATGAAGAGCTGGTTGGTGGTGCGGTCTACGAGAAGCGTGTCACCGCCGCGCTTTCCGAGCGGTTTGAAGTATGCGAGCAGCACCGCGCCGACGCAGATCAGCACCGCGAGGACGATTCCGGCCGTCACCGCGCGGCTGTAGAACTGCAACGGATCGTCGAACATGCGCGTATCACGTCGCACGATCGCGTGCTCGACGCGGCGCAGCAGGAACCGCCAGCCGCTGACCTGCACCTTGGTGGTGAGCCGGAATCCCGCCATGACCTACTCGCTGATGTTCATTCGTCCGTGCACCGATGCGATCGCCGCCACCATGTCCTCGCCGTTGATCTCGCTGAGCTGTTCGACATCGAGGGCGTCGAAGTCCAGCGACCGGGCCAGCCGCATGTCCCGGGTCTGTTCGCCGGCCTCCACCAACTGGCGGGCGTACCGCCCGTTGCCCGCCACGTCTAGTGCCGGCTTGCCGCTGGACGTGCTGCGGCTCAGCAGCGTCGCGGCTTCCAGCACGTGCTTGGCCGCCTCGTCGCTCAGGCTCGAATCATTGCCGGCGGCGATCACTCTGGCGATGTCGACGATCTCGTCGGGAGAGTACGAATCGAACTCGATCCGGGTGGAAAAGCGGGACCGCAGGCCCTCGTTGACCTCCAACAGCCGGTCGATGTCGTTGCCGTAGCCGGCGATGATCACCACCAGCCGGTCACGGTCGTTCTCCATCCGGGCCAACAGCGTGTCGAGCGCCTCCGTGCCGAACGGGTCGGTACGGCCGTCGCGTTCCTGCACCAGCGTGTAGGCCTCGTCGATGAAGAGCACCCCGCCCATCGCGCGGTCGATGGTGCGGGCGGTCTTCACCGCGGACTGGCCTTCGTACTCGGCGACGAAATCCTTCCGGGAGGTCTCTACCAGCTTGGGTTCGGCGATCACGCCGAGGCCGGCGAGGATGTTGGCCACCACGCGGGCGATCGTCGTCTTGCCGGTTCCGGGTGGTCCGGTGAAGATCATGTGCTTGGACGCCTGGGCCACCTTCATTCCGCGGGCGGCACGCACTTTCGCCATCTGCGTGGCCGCCCGGTATCGCTCGATCTGCTCCTTGACCCGGGTCAGGCCGATCTGGCGGTCGAGTTCGGCCTGCGCGTCGGCCAGCAGCTTCTCCCGCCCGGAGTTGTCGGCCACCACGCTGGACGGGTCCCACGGGTCCCGCCGCGAGGCGATCTGCTCGGCCGTGGTGGTGGGCAGCCGGTATGCCGGATCCCGCAGCGCCGCAGCCACTTCAGCGGACGGATGGGAGGCCTGCAGCCACTCGAGCAGGCGCACGGCGGCTTCCTCGTTGCCGAGCGCTCGATAGGCCATCGCGGAGTACCACGCGATCGCCTTGTTGCACGCCTGCCCGGCCGGGGCCGAATTGGCCTCCACCAGACGGCGTTCGGCTTCGGTGAACAGGCCGAGGTTGGCCGCGGCCACACCGTGGGCCACCAGCGCGGCTCCGGCGAGGAACTTGTCAGGCCATGCGGTGCCCGCGCTGCGCACCTCGTCGATCACGTCGGTCCAGCGCTGCGCAGCACCATAGATGACCGCCTTGACCCACGCGATCAGATGCTCGCCGCCGGCGGCGGGCGCATCGTCGAGGGCTTCCATCGCATCGGCGTAGTTGCCCAGCGTCGCCTCACTGACCGCGAAGCCCAGCGTGATCGCCAACGGGGAATTGACCGGATAGGTGATGTCGCCGTATATGCCGCCGATCGGAACGCGGGCACCGAGACTGTTCATCGACAGCTCGGCGGTGCCCGCGAGTTGACCGAAGTTGTTGCGGGAGTACCACGCCCGGAACATCGTCACGCGGTCGGTGTCACCGCATCGGATGCGGCCTACCCACGCGTCGCATGCCGCCTCATCAGCGGTGGTGATCTCGGTGAACAACTCCAGTGACCGCGCCTGGGAGGTGGGCAGCAACCCCACCGCGGTCCCGAAGATGCCGGCCAGGTGTTCGGTCATTCGTCACCTGCGTAACGGGTCGTGAACAGTTCGGCGCGGGCCGCCTGTGCCTGTTCGGGAGTGGGCAGATCGAGGTCGCGGGTGAGGAAGTCGCGGGTGGCCACATTGTCGTGGCCCTGCTGCCTCATCCCATCCAACATGAACGTGTACTGGGCGGACCTGGCGTCCTGGGTGGCCAGGCCGGCGATGACGACGATCTCGTCGGCGAGTACCGCTTCGGGGAGCTCCGCGGCCTTCGGCGACAGATCGACCTGGTGCACGCGACCGTCCATGTACGTCGTCACCGTCACGGTGCCCGGCGGATTGGTGACGGTGAAGGTCGGCATCGGGTCGGCGTCAACGGAGGGGTCGAGACCGAACGCGGACAGATCGTCGCCGGGCTCGTCATCGTCTGCCGCGTAGTCACCGAGAATCACACTGAGGTCGGTCTCGCCCTGCGACCGGGCGAGGCTGAAGTCCAGCGCCGCCAGATCGTCGTGCTCCCCGTCGTCGGGGTTCGCGGGCGGAGGGTTGGCCACCGTGTCTGTCGCCTTTCTCAATCCGAGTACGCGTTGTCGAGCGCGTTCTTGTGGTCGAACCACGCCTGGGACGGAAGGAACTGCATCAGGCCGTCGAGGGCTCGCTGCAGGTTCTCCTGGGAGCCGGGGAGGAAGCTTCCGTACAGCTCGCGGCCGACCTGCCGGGGGATGGAGACGATCCGGCCGTGGCCGGAGTCCAGCACGCCGGCGCCCACCCCGGCCTCGGAGTAGGTCCCGCCGGGGTGACGTTCGGTGGCGGTGATCTCCACCCAGCTGTCGGGGTCGGCCGTCGCCTCGGCGTAGATCTTCGCCGACAGCGGCGGTTGCCCGTACCTGCCGATCTGCTCGGCGGTGCGGGCTTCCACGAGCTTGGCCGCGATGCCCGTCAGTGGTTCGACCTGGGCAGGCTCGGCCTCACCGATCACGACGGTCACCATCGCGGCCAGACCGATCTGCGGTGCCACCCGCTGCAGCACGAGCATCTCGTCGTCGCGGGCGGCCACCACGTGGCGCTCGCCTTTCCGGCAGACCACGAAACGGACCATTTTGCCGCCGAGATCCCGGCGCCACCACCGGCAGTCCAGCGTGCGATCGGGACGGCTCAACGCGTCGACCATCGCGGCGACCTCCGGATGTGGATCGCCGTAGGCGGTCAGGATGCCCTGAGCGGTCAGGTCTCGGGTCACCTGATCCCACACGATCTTGCGCTGATCCTCGTAGGGGATGTTGGGCCGGATTCCCAGCGACAGCGGGAAGTCGACCAAGTGCAGCAGGTCGGCGATGACGAGCATCCCGTCGATCGTCACCTCGACACCCACCACATCGTCGTAGTGGGTGGGTTCGCCGTCTCCGAAGAACGGGCTCGCCATCACCGGGGCAGACCGCGCCGGCGGACGGCGGATGCGTGGCCGACGGCGTTGCCGAATTTGCCCGCCGCGTGTTGACCGCCGAACTTAGCCATGGTCTGGTCCCCTTCCCATCGGCAGCGTACCAGCGGTGCAGGACCCCCACGGACACTTTTTTGCTCGCCGCGGATGGACTCAGAGTTCACCCTGAACGGCCCTACAGCAATGGCTACCGATAGCGGGAACTGCACCATTGCCACTCCCGCTAACGTTCGTGGCCAGGGACACGAGGCCGTTCGGATGCACTTGCCGGAGGTCGGCACCGCCCCACGTACAGCCGCACCAGCCGGCGTCAGCCCCTCCCCATCGCAACGTCTATGAGTTTGCTGAAAGTTGCGCACGGTTAGTCTGGTGCGGCGATGCCATAAACACCGAAGAGGAGGCGTGTGGTGACCGACCGCGATGATCTTCGGCGGGACCACCCGACCGATCCCGGCGACCCCGCCGAACAGACCCGGATGATGCCGCCGCCGGCCCCGGCCCGGGCGGCGGATGCGCACCGCCAGCCCACCCCGCCTCGGCCCGCACCGCAGCGTCGAGCCGACGGTCGTCCGCCGCAGCGCCCGCAGGGCTGGGTACCGCAGCCGCCTCCGCTGTCGTATCCCCCACCCGCCGAAGAGCCCTGGACCGCGCCCCAGCCGACGACGTTCGCCGACTGGATCCGCCCCGACGAGCTGGTCCCCGCCCGTAAGACCGCCCCGGGGGGCGGGTGGCGCCGGGCTGTCTACAAGGCCAGTTTCGGACTGATCAACCTCGGCCCGTCACCGGAGGACAAACGCATCGCCGCACTCGAGGCCGTCATCCGGGGCCCGCTGCGCGGCAATTTCAAGATCGGCGTGATGGGCAAGGGCGGCGTCGGCAAGACCACCGTGTCCGCGGCCATCGGATCGGTCCTGGCCGAGCTGCGCCAGGACGTGCGCGTCGTCGCCGTCGACGCGGACACCGCGTTCGGAAAGCTGGGCAGTCGGGTCGACCCGAAGGCGCAGGGATCGTTCTGGGAGCTCGCCGGCGACCAGCACCTCGACACCTTCGCCGATGTCCGGAACCGGCTGGGCTGCAATGCCGCCGGGCTTTTCGTGCTCGCCGGTGAGGGCACCCCGGCGCGCCGTCGGGTGCTCGATCCGGCGATCTACCGTGAAGCGGTCGCCCGCCTCGACCGTCACTTCACCATCTCGGTCATCGACTGCAGTTCCACGATGGATTCGCCGGTGACCCAGGAGGCGCTGCGCGACCTCGACGCGCTGGTCGTGGTGTCCTCGCCGTGGGTCGACGGCGCGGCCGCGGCCGGTCAGACCCTCGACTGGCTGGCCGCGCGCGGCATGACCACCCTGCTGCAGCGCACCGTGGTGCTGCTCAACGATTCCGACGGCCACGCCGACAAGCGCACCAGAAAGCTTCTGACGCAACAGTTCTCTTCACATGGCCAGCACGTCATCGAGGTACCGTTCGACGGGCAGCTGCGGCCCGGCGGGGTGATCGACGGGACGAGTGAGATGTCGGCTCCGACCCGGAAGAAGTTCGTCGAGGTGGCCGCCGCGCTGGCGGGGTTCTTTCCCGCGCAGGTCACGCGATCTGGCTGACGAGCGCCTCGATCGCGGCGATGTCGGCGGGCGAGAGAGCTTCGTCGGCCTCGGCCTGCTGGATCGTCTGCTCGGAAACGCCTGCCGCCTGCGCGGTTTCGGCGACCGTGAGGTTGGCCCCGCGCCGAGCCGCGTAGAGCCGCTGTCCGAGCGTGGCCAGCGGTGCACGGGCGGCCCGCAGCATCAGGTCGTCGTACAGGCCGCGCACCGTGCTGAGCGCCTTGATCAACGCCGGTGTCACGCGGCCGATGCGCGCGGCCCGGGCGGCCACCGCTTCGAGCTGCCGGAGATCGGCCAGGATCGCGCTGACCCGGGGCACGAACGTGCTGTCGTCCTCGGGCGGCAGTGACGCCACCGTCGCAGCGAACGCGTTGACGGCGGTGATCACCGCCTGGGCGATCAGCGACACCTCGTCACTGCCGGCCGGGGACCCCGGCGCCGCAGTACCCGGTGCGGCACCGGGCCGCACCGGCTCACCCCGCCGGATCGCGGCGATGGCGCCGGGTGGCCACTGCAGGATCTCCTCGAGCCGCGCCCGGGTCCGCTCCCGTGGCCAGCTGCGTCCCTTCTCGAACGCGATCAGCGCGCCGGCGTTGATGACGCCGTCGGCGGCGAGACTGCGCTGGCTGATGTTCAGTTCGCGCCGGCGGGCCGCGGCCGCCGCGCCGGCCCGGACCATGCCGGGGTCCAACGCACCGGTCGACTCCTCGACCGGCTCGGCGTTCGTCATCACCCGGGTCCCTCAGCTGTGTGATCGGCGCACTCTCGTGGTGCGCGTCGTAGTGAGCAATGTAGTGGCGTACCGGGGCGCCGAACGCGCCGGGGCATGTCCAAACTACATCACTTCTTCGGTCTATACCGCATCAATGCAACAGATTCCTGCCCCTTCTTGCGACGCTCGCTGAGCGGCATTCCTGCTGGAAAATACGGCTAAGTTGACAGAAGGCACCGTGCTCGCGACAGGTAACCGCTGCAGTAACTGTTGCACTGCTACGGTTTGGTCGGTTACGTTGTCCTCCATCGCGGTGACCCCGCCGCAGCGCACAGAGGAGCACAACGATGAACGCAAAGTCGTGGGACGACACGCCGGTCGGCGAGTGCACCAGGGACCCCGAGCGCTGGACCACCACCGCGGACGACGAGGCGAAGGCGATTTGCCGTTCCTGCCCGCGGCGCTGGCTGTGCGCCCGGGAGGCCTGCGAGTCGCCGCGCGCTGAAGGCCTGTGGGCGGGCATCTACGTCCCGGAGGGCGGCCGTGGCCGGACCTTCGCGTTGCGACAGCTCAAGTCGCTGGCCGAGCAGAACGGCTACCCCGTCGGAGAGCGCCGGGTCTATTACGCCGAAAGTGCGTGACGAGCGGCTCGTCCGCCGCCGGGCTCGGGGGGTCGGCGGCGGACGCGGCCCGGAATACATCCGGACGCCCGCCGGTTACATCATCCGACGGTGCCGGGCATGCCCCGGGCCCCATACACAATCGTCGCTTCGAGCGACCACTCGCCGAGAGGCGCAGGCGGCACCGTCACCGCCCACCTGGTTTCTCTTCACCAGGTGTCGATGAACCGGCTCCCCACAGGAGCCGGTTTTTTCGTGCCCATCTCCGCTGCGGCGAAGGTGGCGGCGATCACCGCGCGGGTCTCGGCCGGGTCGTGAGGAACGCCTGGCTAACCTTCCGGAAGCTCGTCGAGCACGCGAGGCCTGTTCAATGCTGTGAGCATCTGCCACATCTGCTTCTCGTAACCTGTTGTCCGCTTGGCCAACTCGTGCTGAGCGCGTGAAACGGACGTGGGGTTGGACCCGCCCAATGCCGCGCCCTCGATGAGCAGTTTGCGCGCATCTGTGAGCCGACCTTGGAGGGCACGCAGCCTCGCCATTTGAATCGACCAATTGCGGTCGTCGGGCCAATTGTTCGGAACCAGGTCCATGGCGAGGCGTAGGGCGTTGTGCGAGAGGCATACGGAGAACAGACTGATGGCCTGTTTGTGACCCCACCTGCGGACCATCGACGCCAGATCTGCTTCTCTGTCCGTATCCGGGAACGCGCCGACGTTGATGATGACTTCGCTCGGCAGAGCATCGATCATGCGCCCCATGTCGTGGCCGTCGATCGCCCGCAGTGCGCCCCGGGGCTCAAAATTGACTGCACGAAGAAGACTCTCCCAACCACGGCTGATGCCGTCGGCCCGCCTTTGCGGGTCGCTTTCGAGCGACGAACGGAGAATACAGATCGATGCCTGCGCCACCGAGGCATCACCGGCGCACCATGCGCTATCTCCGAGTAGACGCACGAGCAGGGGCTCGAACTTGTCCCCGTCGAGCGCTTGTAAGGCCTCCCTGATCGTCTGCGGGCTGAGATGTCCCCCGACCGCGTCCGTTCTCAACAACAGTTGAGCGGCCAGACTCGAGTCCCTGACGCGCGCGGTTTTCCAGGCTGACCGGACGAACGTCCACATGGGCTCGACCATATGCGGTACCCGCTCAGGCAGGTAGTTTCGGGCGAGTTTGAAGAGTGCTGCCCACAGGGTACCCGCCTGCCCTCCTGCTGCCCTGCCCGAATTCAACAGTGTCAGAACCACATCGGTGACTTCATCAACCCGGTCGGCCGCACGTGTCTCCCACAGGCGCATGTACTCGCCGCGCAGGCTGTCCACCATGTTCTGGTCGGCGTTCGGCGGATCCCACTTCGATTGCATCGTGACGCGGTGCCGGCGCTGCCCGATGCACCTTTCGCACAGAGCCAACAGCGACTTTCCATCGGCCGGGGACAGCCTGTCTTGATCAATCAACAGGTCCCGCAGCCAGATTCGTGGTCCAGGCTGAGGGTCCCGTATCAGGCGCGTCGCGATGATCTGAGCGCTGTTCTTAATCTACAGGATCTCTTCTGCGTCGGGGTGCCGACGTATGAAGTTGAGCGCGGTGTGAAATGTCGGTACCCCGAGGACGCCGCCCGACCGGCCCTGACACAGTTCGAGAACGTCCGCCCACTGCTCTATCGGGATCATTTTCGCGGCTGTCGCCACAGCGTCGTCAGACATCTCGCGCTCTGACTCGCCGGTGACGAACGCGATTACTGCACCGAAATCGGGATTGGTCTGGAGGATGTGATCCTGAACCGCGTCGCGCAGCTGGGCGAAGGCGGCATCGCTACCCGGCGGAATCGCCGATGCCCAAGCCAAAAGCGCCCCTCGGTCGATTTCGTCGTGAATGCAGTTCACGATCGTTGTGAAGCCGCGTTCCACCGCCTCTCGCGCCACTTGGGGTTCAGCGATTCGAATCACCTGGCGGGTGAACACGCGTTCCGGGGCTTTGGTCGCGTTGACCACGCCGAGGACTGCGTCGATGTTTCGGCCGATCTCCCAATCGAAGCTGGCCTTGTCGACGACGTGGTGTTTCTTCCACTCGCTCATCGCGAGATTCATCACTGCCTGGTCCTCGATCCACACCGCCGACGCCTCGCCGGCGGAATCGAAGATCGGGCGGGACTGAAGCCAGGGCTCGAGTTCTTCGATGACGGGAGTGTTGACGGCTCTTCGCAGGACAGAAACCGGTACCAGGACATCGTGCGTCCCACACCATGTCAACAAGGACACTGCGAGCTCGATATCGTGGCCCTCGAAGCGCAGGTCAACGAGTTGGAGAGCTAAGTCCAGTGGGGGCGGCTCGCCTTTCAAGATGCGATACGCCGACCGGAAATTGCACCGATTGAGTTGGTTCTGGCGGTCCTTCGGTAACCGAGGCGCTTGCAGCACATCCGCCAGTTGCCCGAGCTGCTCAGCGTCCGGCCGGTCAGCCAGGGTCACCGGCTCGTACTGGCGGCCTCCGATACCCAGGAACGTTGTCGCGCCACGGCGTCTCGAAAAGGAGCCCAGCGCCAGGATGCCCGATCCCCGGCAGTTGTAGACCGGTCTCACTGCCCCCTGCAGATCAGCGTCATCGATTATCAGGACGCTTTTCCGATCGGTGGGCAGCACCCGACGCAGATCGGTCTGCGCGAACCGCATGTAGTCGTCGGCGACAAAGATGTCCTCAAACCCTTTGTCCGCGAGCTCGAATGCGACGGCCATCATCAGTGTGCTGCGACCCGTCCCGTGCTTTCCGTACAGCGCGACCGTTTGAGGAGCATGCGGGTCGTCGTTCAGGAAGCGCTCGGCAGACTCGGCGATCAGTGTCGACTCCGGTCGAGGGAGCGCGAGCCCTGACGCGAGCAGGCGAGTGGCGTGCGCACCCGCGCTGTTCAGGTGGAAGGCCAAGGCTTTCTCGCGCCAGCTCGACCAGTGCCAGATCCCCGCGTCGCGCGTTGATCCATCGACAACGTTCAGGCTCTGGTTGATATCGCGCCCGGCGCGGGCACCCTCGATCTTCTGGCTGTAGGCCGGGTGGATCATTGGCTCTGTTCGACGTCGCGATCAGTCACCACACCAGCGATACGCTGATCCGTCGGGGTCGAGCTGCGCTGTCGGACACTTCCCCCGGCTCGGACACCCCGGATGCTTTGGGCCGCCGACGCCGACGTGTCTTCATCCGTCTGCCGCCCTCGGCGCCGCCGGCCCACCGCCCAGATGGCGGGCAGAGCCAGTAGGCAGGCACCGACACCGGCAACCTTCGATGCGGTGTCCAAATCGAGGACAGACCACACGACCAGAATGACGACTACGGCAACCGACGCTGCTGCCCGGATCAGAGTCCCCACGTGCGGCATTAGCTCTCCCCCTTCAGCTATAGACAACTCAGGGTACGAGACGCTCAGATCGCTTGCACTGCAGATTCGGCAGAATGCGCCGATTTCGGGTCGGCGGCGGACGCGGCCCGGAATACAACCAGCCGCCCGCCGGTTACATCATGCGACGGTGCCGGGCATGCCCCGGGCCCCATCCACAATCGTCGCTTCGAGCGACCACTCGCCGAGAGGCGCAGGCGGCACCGTCACCGCCCACCTGGTTTCTCTTCACCAGGTGTCGATGAACCGGCTCCCCACAGGAGCCGGTTTTTTTGTGCCCATCTCCGCTGCGGCGAAGGTGGCCGCGATCACCGCGCGGGTTTCGGCCGGGTCGATCACATCGTCGATCTCGAACAGCATCGCGGCATTCAGCGCTTTGGCGTTCTCCTGTGCCGCCGCGGTGGCCGCTCGAACGCGTTCCTCGCGCTCCTGCTCATCGTCGATGGCGTCGAGTTCCTTGCGCATCCCCAGCCGGACCGCGCCCTCTAAGCCCATCGGACCCAGGTGCGCGCCCGGCCACGCCACCGTCAGCACCGGCTCGTGCAGGCTGCCCCCGGCCATCGCCTGCGCGCCCAGCCCGTACCCGCGCCGCAGGATCACCGCGACCATCGGCACGCGAAGTGCGGCGCCCGCCACCAGCATCCGCGACGCGCGGCGCACCAGCGACTCCGCCTCGGCGGCCGGGCCCACCATGTAGCCCGGACAGTCGATCAGCGACACCACCGGCAGCCCGAACCCGTCGCACAACTGCAGGAACCGGGCGGCCTTGTCCGACGCGGCCGCGGTGATGGCGCCGGCGGTGAAGCGGGTGTCGTTGGCGATCACCCCGACCGGCCTGCCCTCGATGCGCGCCAGCGCGGTCACCATCTCGCGGGCGAACTTCGGCCGCAGGAACGTCAAGGAGTCCTCGTCGGCGAGGGTCTCGATGACGGGGGCGACGTCGTAGGCGCGGCGGGCACGTTCGGGCACCGCGGTGCGCAGCACCGTCTGGTCCGGAGCGGTCCACGGGTCGACCGGGCCCGAGAAGTATCCGAGCAGCTTCTTGGTCACCGCGACGGCGGCGGCTTCGTCGTCGACGACCACGTCGACGTTGCCGTTGGGTTCCTGCGTCGTCATCGGCCCGACCTCGTCGGGTGGCACGTTGCCGAGGCCGCCGCCGGCGATCATCGCCGGCCCACCCATGCCGAGCGACGCGTCGCGGGTGGCGACGATCAGATCGGAAGCGCCTGCGATGACGGCGTTTCCGGCGAAACAGCGGCCGTTGACGATCGCGATGCGCGGCACGACGCCGGAGAGTTTGGCCCACAGCGCGAACGCGCGGGTGTCGAGTGCGGAGACCACGGGGTAGTCGGTGTCGCCGGGGCGGCCGCCACCACCTTCGGCGAAGAACACCGTCGGCAGCTGCATGCGCTCGATCAGCTCGAACAGCCGGTCCTTCTTGCGATGGCCCAGCGCGCCCTGGGTGCCGGCGAGCACGGTGTAGTCGTAGGACAGCACTGCGCAGGGACGCCCGTCGACGCGGGCGGTGCCGGCCACCAGTCCGTCGGCGGGGGTGCGGGCGACCAGCTCTTCGACGTCGCGGCGCATCCGCTGCGGCGCGATGGCAAACCGGCCGTACTCGACGAACGTGCCGGGGTCGACGAGATCGTCGACGTTCTCGCGGGCGGTGCGGCCACCGCGGGCGTGCCTGCGTTCCACGGCGTCCGGACGCGCGGCGTCCTCGGTGAGCGCACGGCGGCGCCGCAGTTCGGCCAGGTCGCCGCGGATCGGTTCCGGGTCAGGCATCGAGTTCGGGTTGCGCATCGAGTTCGGCGATGGCTGTGGCGATCTCGGCGAGCAGGGCGTCGACCTGCTCCTCGTTGAAACCCCGCTTGCCGAACGGCGGCTTGTTGAAGCGCACGTTGCGCACGTCCTCGGCGGTCAGATGCCCGCGCCCGTCCAGGCGGCGCGCGCACAACGCCAGGAAATCGGCGACCGCCTTCTCGTTGTAGCCGCGCTTGCCCCACGGCGGCTTCTCGAAGGTGATGCTGCGCAGATAGTCGGCCGTGACGGCGCCGTCGCTCATGGCGTCAGAGTAGTGCCCGAGTTATCCACAGGGCGGGCGGTCGGCCCCTGGGGAATGTCGGGCCGCGGGCATAGCGTGCGGTCATGACGAACTGGATCAACACGGTCAGCCGCGACCAC
Organism: Mycobacterium sp. SMC-8; assembly: GCF_025263565.1. Taxonomy (NCBI): domain Bacteria; kingdom Bacillati; phylum Actinomycetota; class Actinomycetes; order Mycobacteriales; family Mycobacteriaceae; genus Mycobacterium; species Mycobacterium sp. SMC-8. Next base: position 1,631,117 of record NZ_CP079865.1, on the reverse strand, counting down.
GTCGAGCGCGGTGTTCGCGGCCGTTTCACTCAGGCCAACCACGGCAAGCCGCACATGCTGCGCAAGATGTCCCGGGGCGACTGGATTGTCTTTTACTCCCCCAAGACCGCGTATCCCGACGGGGAACCGCTGCAGGCGTTCACCGCGATCGGTCAGGTCGCCGACGACGAGCCCTATCAGGCAGAGATAACGCCGGACTTTCAACCGTGGCGTCGCAACGTGGACTTCCTCGACTGTGTCGAGACGCCGATCCGGCCGCTGCTCGGCGATCTCGACTTCATCGAGGACAAATCCCGGTGGGGCTACAAGTTCCGCTTCGGCGTCTTCCGGATCGACGACCACGACCTCGAGGTGATCCATTCGGCGATGGTCCGCCCGAACGCAGAGGAGACTACTGTGAACCGATGAGCAACACCGATCTGGCGCCTCCTGAAATCAATTGCGCGGCCGCGGGATTCGCGGGTGTCCTGCACCCGCGCGAGGTCCCGCTGGGCGGTCCGCGGGCCATCCGGGTCCGGCGCACGCTTCCGCAACGGGAACGGTCGCTGATCGGCGCGTGGTGCTTCGCCGATCACTACGGCCCGCACAACGTGCGCGCAGGCACGGGTATGGACGTACCTCCGCACCCGCACACCGGGCTGCAGACGGTGAGCTGGCTGTTCAGCGGCGAGGTCGAACACCGTGACAGCGCCGGCGTGCACGCGATGGTGCGGCCGGGCGAGCTGAATTTGATGACCGCAGGCGCGGGCATCTGCCACTCCGAGGTCTCCACGGCGTCGACGACCGTCCTGCACGGCGCGCAGCTGTGGGTCGCGCTGCCCGAGTCCGACCGCGACACCGGCCGCGACTTCGCGCACTACGCGCCCGCTCCTGGGCACACCGGCGGCGTGACCACCAGGGTGTTCCTCGGCGAACTCGACGGCCACCGCTCGCCCGTGCACACCTTCACCCCGCTGCTCGGGGCGCAGTTGGACCTAGAGCCGGGCGTCGACGTAACCCTCGACATCGACCGGGATTTCGAACACGGCGTGCTCGTCGACCAGGGCGACGTCCAGGCCTGCGGCTCCCGCCTCGCCGTCGCCGACCTCGCGTTCCAGGGCGCCGGCCACCACCGGCTGCACCTGCACAACCGCGGGGACACCCCGGCCCGGGTGTTGCTGCTCGGCGGCACCCCGTTCACCGAAGAACTGATCATGTGGTGGAACTTCGTCGGTCGCAGCCACGACGACATCGTCAGATACCGCGAACAGTGGCAGAACCACGACGACCGCTTCGGCGCCGTCGAGGGTTACCGCGGCACCACGACCAGACTGCCCGCGCCACCACTGCCGAACGCCACCCTGCGTCCCCGCCCCCATCCCGGGGTATAGAGGAGGCCATGACCACCGACAAGAACGGCGCCCCCACCGAGGTCACCGACGACTCGGACCGCTTCACCATCTCCGTCGACGGCACGAAAGCCGGCTTCACCGAGTACATCGACCACGACGGACAGCGCATCTTCCCGCACACCGAGATCGACGACGCGTTCAGCGGGCGCGGCCTGGCGACGATTCTGGTGCAGCAGGCGCTGGAGGCCACCCGTGCCGCGGGGCTGCGGATCGTGCCGGTGTGTTCGATGGTCGCCGGCTTCATCGACAAGCACCCCGAGTTCAACGACCTCGTCGATCCCGTCACCGCCGACGTCAAGCGGATCCTGTCCCGGCGCTGACCGCGACACCACCGGTGGGCTGCGCTGACCCGACCCGGGCGCGGCCGCTATCGTCGCCGCGGTGAGCAGCCGGGCTTTCTTCGTCGCCGACGGTGGCGCGTTCCGTCCCACCGACTGGGCCCGCGGCCCCTGGGGCCAGACCATCAGCGGCAACTACGTCGGTGGGCTGCTCGGCCACGTCATCGAGCGGGACGCCGGAGATCCCGAGCTGCAACCGGCCCGCCTCACCGTCGACCTGTTCCGGCCGGCCGCGCTCGCCGAACCCGTGCGTGTGCAGACCACCGTGGTCCGGGAGGGCCGGCGCCTCAAACTGGTCGACGCCGTCATGACGCAGTCGGGCGCCGTCGTCGCCCGGGCCAACGCCCTGTTCCTGCGCCGCGGCGAGCAGCCGCCGGGCGAGCGGTTCAGCACCCGAGTGACGATGCCGCCCATCCCGTCCCACGCCGACTCCGTTCCCGACGACATCGTCACGGTGGTGTGGACTTACGGCAAGGACGGTGACACCCCGAGCCTGGGGCTCGGCGCGTGGGCGCACGAGGGCCCGAAGTACATCTGGACCCGGGAACTGGGCCCGATCGTCGGCGGCACCGAGCTGACACCGTTCACGCGGGCGGCGCTCGCCGGTGACATGGCGAGCTCACTGACCCACTTCGGCGCCGACGGGCTGCCGTTCATCAACGCCGACTACACGCTGACGCTGAGCCGGCTGCCGGAAGGGCCCTACCTCGGACTGGCTGCGCTGACCCACGACAGCCACGCCGGTGTCGCGACCGGCACCGCGGTGGTGGTCGACGAGGTCGGACCGATCGGCACGGCGACCGCCACCGCGCTGGCCAACCCCGGGTTCAACCCGCCGCGCGCGTTCAGCTGAGGTGGCGCCCGCTCAGCTGAGGTACTGTGCGGTGCTGCCCGACACCGGCATGCCCTGCATGCCGAGCTTGCGGTGATCCCAGCTGCGCATCCGGGACGGCACGGCGCGTACGCAGATCCGGTTGTTCATCATCTGGTCGACGAACGGGCGCATCTCGTCGGTGTAGGGGCCGGTGTAGCGCTCCCAGACGCTGATGCCCACGCGCAGTGAGGTTTCCGGGTCGTCGTAGATCTCGGCCCGACCGTCGATCGACACGCCGCGCAGCGTGTCGTAGGACAGGCCGTCCTCGATCATCACGGTGATCGTCGGATCCCGGCGCAGGTTCACGGCCTTCTGCGACTTGGCCTTGGTCTCGAACCAGATCTCTCCGTCGAGGACGGCGTACCACATGGCGACCAGGTGCGGCCTGCCGTACGGCAGCACGGTAGCCATGGTCGCCGTGCGGCTGCGTTCGATGAACTCGGTGATCTCGTCGTCGGTCATCACGATCTTTGCGCGTTCGTTCTTGCCCACGCGTCGATACTGGCAGGTCGGCTTTCGGGGCGTCCGTCCGCATGATCTATTCGCCCGGAGCGTTTCGAACGCACGTGGCGCTCCTAGTGTTCTAGTGGGCGCTTTTGTGCTGCTCAGCGGCGATTTTGGTTGGTGTGTAAGAGGTTCGGCGAGTCGGCTGTGAAACGGGCGACGCGCACGCGGTCGGGCCTTTAGGTTTTCGGGGTTACCACACCAACCGCAACCTTTAGGACGACTCGCGTGCGCGTCAGTACTGCATTTAACCGTCTCTTGGCCATTCCCGGAGCCACCGTCACCGAAGTCAGCATCGGCGACCGAGATGTCGAAGTGGTGCTGCGGCCCACCGCACGCCTGCTGAGCTGCCCGTGCGGCAAACGCCTCCGGTCGGTCTACGACCGGCGCCGCCGACGCTGGCGCCACCTCGATCTGGCCCATCGTCGGCTATGGCTGGTCTACGAGATCCGCCGCCTGGACTGCCCCGAGTGCGGCGTGATCACCGAGGAGCTGCCGTGGGCGCGGCCCGGTGCCCGCCACACCCGCGACTTCGAAGACACGGTGCTGTGGCTGGCCCAACGCACCGACCGCACATCGGTGGCCACGCTGATGCGCTGCGCCTGGGAAACCGTCACCGCCATCATCAACCGCGGCGTCGCCGAACTCCTCGATCAACGCCGACTCGACACCCTCTACCGCATCGGTGTCGACGAAGTCTGCTACCGCCACCCGCACCGCTACCTGACCATCATCGGCGATCACGACACCGGCACCGTCATCGACATCCAGCCCGGACGAAGCAAGGAATCACTAGCCAATTTCTATACCAGCCAACCAGATTCAATTCTCGATCGCATCGAGGCAGTAAGCATGGACTTCTCCAGCGTTTACACCAGCACCACCGCCGAGCATCTGCCAGACGCTGTCATCTGCTACGACGGCTTCCACCTGATGCAGTGGGTCAACCGAGCTCTCGATCGCGTCTATGCCGGCGCGGCCACCGGCCCCGGCCGCGCCATGATGAGCACCGCGGACTGGAAAGCCGGCCGTTGGGCGCTGCGCACTGGTGAGGACAAACTCAGCGAGTCCAAACGCGACCTGGTCAACCACATCGCCAAGACCAACCGCCATATCGGACGGGCCTGGGCACTGAAAGAACAGGTCCGAGATCTCTACCGCTACGACCATCCACCCGGTCAAGCCCGGCGACTTCTTAAAGCCTGGATCACCGCGGCCAAACGATCCCGCATTCCTGTCTTCATCTCGCTCGGCAAACGCTTTCAGGCCTACTTCGAGCCGATCCTCGCCGCCATCGAACTCGGCATATCCAACGCCCTACTCGAAGGAATCAACGCCACGACCAGGCTGATCAACGCCCGCGGATACGGCCACCACTCCGCCCAAACACTGGCCTCAATGATCTACCTCTGCCGCGGCGGACTCCACCCCCAGCTACCCACGAGAACCTGAGGAGCCGCACGCACGTGCGATTGGCATCCCGTAGCGCATGAGCGAGAACACGACACAGGCACCTCGGGAGAACGCCGAAAAGGACACCTCGCAGTGGGTCACCGGAGATGAGCCGATGACAGGTGCGCAGCGCAGCTACCTGCACACGCTGGCCCAGGAGGCCGGCGTCGAGGTTCCCGAGGACGCGACGAAGGCACAGGCCTCCGAGCTGATCGACGACCTCCAACAGCGCACCGGCCGCGGCGAACAGGGTTGAGCCCCCCGAGTTATTGGAGAAGGCGGACGGAGCGGTCAGCGCACCAGGGTGGCGCCACCGTCGAGACGGATCTGCTGGCCGGTCATGAAGCGTGACTCGTCGGCCAGCAGGAAGAGCGCCGCGCACGCGGTCTCCCACACACTGCCCCGACCCATCTTCAGCTTCACGACCTCGAGGTAAGTCGCCTCAACCTCCTCGGCTTCCAGACCGAACAGCGTCTGCGAATCATGGTTGCCGAGAATGGAATCGATGGGCCCGAGCATCAGGGTGTTGGCGCGCACACCCGCAGCGGCGAACTGCACCGCCGTCAGCTCGGTGATGTAGTTCAGGCCGCACTTGCCCAGTGCGTACGGCATGATGCCGATGTTGAGGCCCACCTCGTTCTTTAAGCTGGCGATCGACGAGAAGTTCACGATGCTGCCCGTGGTGTCGCCGTCGTTCTTCTCCATGCACTGCGCGGCGTACAGGTTGCAGTAGTAGCAGCCCAGCACGTTGACGTTGATGCCGTGGTTGAAGTCCTCGGTCGTCATCGAGTTCGCTTCGCGCTCGAACGGCGGGTTGATCGCCACGCTGTACACCATGCCGTCCACTCGGCCGCTGGTCTGCATCGTCACGTCGAAGATCTTCTGGCAGTCCTCTTTGAGGGAGACATCGGCCTGCACGGCGTAGGCGCGTCCACCCTCGGCGACGATCATGTCCACCGTCTCCTGCGCGGCGGCCCGATTACGATCGGCGGCCACCACCTCGGCGCCGTGCCGGGCCGCCAGAATGGCTGTGGCGCGGCCGTTGCCCGTTCCGGGTCCGGGCATCTGACCACCGCCCACGATGACCACCACCTTGCCGGTGAGATCAAGAGGTTTGTGCTCTCTGCGATCGAAATCGATTGCCATGCAGTTGTTCCTCCGATGTGGGCGGGTTCTCGGTGGGCGGTGATCGCGCGTTTGAGACAGCCCTCAACGGCCTCCATGGCGGCCGCCCGCAGGTCCGCCGTCGTTCGGCGTCCTGGACGATCACAAGGTTGCTTGCTGACCAATCGTACAGGAACAGCTGACCAAACGTATGGGTCAGACCAGCCGGCTGGTCAGCTACGATCGCGCTGTGAGCGGCGTGACAGCCAGGGGCGGAGTGCCCGGTTCTGCCTCCGAGACCAGTAAGCAGACCCGCGTGCGGTTGATCGAGGTCGCCATCGAACTGTTCAAGCAGCACAGCGTCGCAGGTACATCGCTGCAGATGATCTCCGAGGAACTGGGCTTGACGAAATCGGCGATCTATCACCACTTCCGGACCCGAGACGAGTTGTTGAACGCGATCCTCGAACCGGTGCTGACCGACGTGTCGGCGCTCGTCGAGGCGGCGGAGGCGCAACGCACCCCCCGTGCGCGTGCCGACCGGATGCTCGTCGGATACGCCACCTTGACCGCCGCGAACCGCGACCTGGTGTCGGTGCTCAGTGGTGACGCGCTGGTCTACGAATTGCTGCGCTCGCGAGCGGACTGGAGGTCGATCGTGACCCGGCAGATGCGGCTGCTCGCCGACGTCGAACCCGGCGTCAGCGGTCAGATCAACGCGACGATCGTGATGTCGGGATTCGCCGGGGCCGCCCGCAATGACTTCGACGACCTCGACGAGGACGCGTTCCGCGAGCATCTGATCGCCGCCGGCCGCCGGACTCTGGGTCTGCGCGCACCGCGGGGATCGGCGCCTCGGTGACCCTCTTCGGACCGGCCGGGATCAGGTGTTCCAGGCCGCCGGCAGCACGGCGCTGCTGCCGGCCGTCACGCTGCCGAGGTTGATGCTTTTTCGGGTCCGGGGTCGGGCCGCGCTGCGCTGACCGCCTGCGCCGGACCGGCGTCCTGCGCCAGCTCCGATTCCAGCTCCGGTTCGGAGTCTGCTTCTGCCTCGGGCTCTGAGTGTGACCTCGAGTCGAGCTGGTCCGGCTCTGTTTCCGTCGGCTCCGGCACGGAATTCGCCAGCTCCGGCACATTCGTCGCGGTGTCCTCGGCCACGGCCGGTCCGCCGGTCTCCGAGGTATTCGCCTTGGCGAGGAGGTCGTCCGACGGCTCGGACTTCTCACCTCCGATCTCCGACTGTGGTCCGGCCCCGCTGTCATCCGAAGGTTCTACGGCAACAGCGTGTTCAGCCCCAACCTGCGCCGTGACCGCCTCCGACTGCTCGATATGGTCGGCCGCGTCCTGGCCGATCCGGATCGCGAGCGCGATCGGCCCGGGCGCGAGGTACCCCTCGACCGTCAGCGGTGTGACGAGCCCCGGCAGATTGTCGAAGTTGCCGAACGGAGAGCCGTACCCGCCGTTGAGCACACCGTCGAGGATCCGAGCCGGAATGTTCAGCACCGCGTTGAGCAGACCGACCGGATCCAGGGCCACCGCGGCGTCGACAACCTCGTCGATCGCCACGCCGAGGGCCGCGAATCCGCCGAGGACGGGACTGAACACGATCTGGAACAACGCCCCCGGTGCGTTGGGATTGTCCATCAGGCCGTCGAAGTACTCCCAGGCACCGGCGGCGGTCACGACCGGCTGGAAGACCATTCTGCCGACGGCGGACAATGCCGCCGCCCCGTCGCCGGCGCCGATCGCGTCCCACGCCTCGACGAGCGCGTGCGCCTGCTTCTCGATGGTCAGCCGCGTCAGCGGCAGCGGGTCGGCGAAGTACGCCTCGACAAGCGCGGCGGTGTTCTCGGCCGCACGCAGCAGCACCTGCGGATAGAACTGCAGTGGGCTGGGTATCGCCGCGAGCCGCACGGCCGGGTTGATCGGCGGCGTCGCCGCGGAAGCGGGTTCGACGGGGGTGACGGCGATGACGCCTGCTCCCACCAGCGCGACCGCCGCGGTGAGAGGCGTTTTCCTGCCTGTGAACACGGGCGTCCCGCCTCTCCGAAGTCGATTGCGGCGTCATTCTAGCGGTAGGTCGTCGGCATTGCCGCGAACTTCATGATCACACCGCTCACCTTCCGCACGCCGCGAATTCACGTTTCTGCACAGAATTTATCTGCCATGCAGGGCAGCGGTTCGGCTCGGCCCAGCTTTCCGCGCAAAGCATCGCCTTGCCGTGAAGTGCTCGATTCTGCCGCACCCGCCCGCCTGTACCCCCCGCCCGCTCAATAGGGCGGCTCCTGATGTGTCGCACACCGTCGGCCGGGTACCCGTGCGGACGAAGAAACCGACCGTCCTGGACCCCCGCTATGACGACGTCGTCAACCGGCCGGCTCGGTCCGCTGGTCGACGAGACGAACACGATGGAGGTGCTGCACCGTTATGCACAGCGAATCCATTGCGCGACAACAACTCCCAGAAAGGAAGGTCAACGATGCCGAAAACCACGAAATCCGGCAAGGCCAAGCAAAGGGAGCTGCCGAGCACTCTGCAGCGCTCCGAGGAGAAGGCCCAGCGCACGTTCGCCAAGGCGCACGACGCTGCCGCCGAGGAATACGGCGAGGGTGAACGGGCGCACCGCGTCGCCTACAGCGCCCTCAAGCACAGCTACGAGAAGGTGGGCGACCACTGGGAGAAGAAGGATCAGCGCGGGCCGTCGGACGAGCGGGCCGAGAGCGGCGGGCCGCAGGCCAAGGGCGACACCGCTGAGGGCGTCAACGCGAACGCGACCAAGAAGCACCTCGTCGACCTGGCACGTCGCCTCGACATCCCCGGCCGGTCGACGATGACCAAGGACGAACTCGTCGACGAGATCAAGAAGGCCAACCGGCGGGAGAGCCGGCGCAGCCGCTAGGCCTTGCCGTTGCGCTCGCGGTGCTTGCAGCCCGGCCAGCAGCACGGCCGGCGCATGCCCTCCTCCAGTTCCTCCTGAGTGCGGCGGATCCGCCGCTCGCGGGTCTTCTGCTGTTTGGCGTCCTCGACCCAGCAGATGAACTCGTTGCGCGCCAGCGGGGTGATGTCCTGCCACGCCGCCAGCGCCGTCGCGTTCCCTGTCAGCGCGGTGCGCAGATCATCGGGAAGTTCGTGCACCACGCCGCCCGGAATCACCTGAGTGCCCATCCGCCCACATTAACTCCGCAGGCGCCGGCCCTCGATGTGGAACGATCGTTGCGACCGGAACAGGAGGGCCATGTCGGTTTCAGTGTCGACGGTGCGGGACTCGGATCCCGACCGGCTGGTCGACGCCGCCGACGCCCTGGGTCGCCGGCGCAGTGAACTCGAGACGATCCTCACCGGCGAACGGGAGATGCTGGTCCATCTGCAGGAGCACTGGACCGGGCAGGCCGCCACCGGCGCGGCTGCGCAGGGGGTCAGGGACCTCGCCAAGCAGGACCGGATCGCCCGGCGGCTGCTCAACCTCGAGTCCGCGCTGCGCAACGGCGGCGTGCAGATGGCCGCGTTGCGGGATGCTCTGCTGGACCTGGTGTCAACGCTGGACCGGTTCGGGTTCGCCGTCGCCGACGACGGGACGGTCACCCCGCAGCAGTGGCTTGTCGGGCGCTTTCTGGACAGCCTGGCCGACAAGTTCACCGCGTTTCTGAAGAAGATGCTGCAGCTGTTCACCGACCTGGACGAGAACACCGCGTCGGCGATCGATCAGGCCGCCGGAGTCGACATCCCGACTCCGTCCGTGGCCGTGGGCGGGCAGAACATCGCGATCCCGTCGGCGGACACCGATCCTGCCGGCGTGACGGCGTGGTGGAACGCGCTGACCGACGATCAGCGCCGTGGGCTGATCGACCGGCATCCACCGATCCTGGGCAATCTCAACGGGATTCCTGCCGAAGTGCGCGACCAGGTCAACGTCGCGGTGATGGACGACGACCTCGACCGGGTGGAGAACGTGGCGTCCCGCAACCACGTCCCGGCCGATGAGGTGGTGGGCAATCCGGGCCGCTATGGGCTGACCGACGGCGACGTCACGCGTTACCAGAATGCGAAGCGGACCCAGGAAGGACTGCTGCATCAGCTCGGCGCGCCCGACGGAGAGTCCCGCCGCTACAGCGAGATCGGCGCACAGGAGCGGCACGACAGGAACTGGCGGCCGACCATGCTGTGGGCTTACGACCCACAGGCCTTCGACGGCAAGGGCCGCGCGGCGGTCTCGATCGGCAATCCGGACAAGGCGTCGAACACCGCGGTCATCGTGCCCGGCACCAGCGCCAGCGTCCGCGATGGCTGGCTGTCCGACGGGCACAACGACGCGATAAATCTCTACGGCCAATCACTCAAGGCCGATCCCGGTGACCCCACCGCGGTGATCTCCTGGATGGGCTACGACACCCCGGAGAGCTTCACCGACCCCAACATCGCCAACGCGGGCCTCGCACGCGCCGGGGGCGCCACCCTGGCGTGGGATGTCAACGGGCTCAGCGTGACCCACGAGGCTGGCGTTCGCGAGCATGTGACGGTGATCGGGCACTCCTACGGTTCCACCACCGTCGCCGACGCGTTCGCCAACAGCGGGATGCGCGCCGACGACGCGATCCTGCTCGGCAGTCCCGGCACCGACGTGGCGCGCAGTGCCGCGGACTTCAACCTCGACGGCGGGCAGGTCTACATCGGGGACGCGTCCACCGACCCGGTCGGCTGGCTGGGCCAGATGGGCAACACGCTGCCGGGCGAACTCAACGATTCGTTGGGCAACATGGTCGGCCCGACGGCCGGTCTGGGCGCCGACCCGGCCTTCGAGGACTTCGGTGCGACGCGGTTCCGGGCCGAGGTTCCCGGTGCCGACATGATCGACCCGTCCGACCATTCGTATTACTACGCCGTCGGTAGCGAGTCGCTGCGCAGCATGACCGAGATCGTCACCGGCAATCCGGACCGTCTCGGCGAACTCGGCCTGCTGGCGCAGCCGCGCACCGAGCTGACGGTGTCGACACCGCAGCAGCTCGACGTCCCGATCCTCGGTGAGGTTCCGTCGCCGCACATGAACGTCGAGACGCCGGTGACATATGACCCCGAGTGGAACCGGGCGGGAGGATCGGTGACCAATGACCACGGGTACTAGTCGTCGTATCGCGGGGCTGGCCGTCATACTCGCCGCCGCGACGTCAGCTGTAGGAGGATGCTCACCGATGTCCCCGTCCGAGCCGAACACACCGCAGGCCGGGGGGCCCACCGCCCCACCGCCGTCCGACGCCGAATCCCGCGCCCAGGTCGTTGATGCGGCCAAAGATGTTGTGCGGACGGCGAACCTGCGTGTCACGTACGCGAGCTTCCAGTGGGAGTGGTGTAACGATCAGGGCGACCCGCCGTTCCACGGCCGCGTCGACGTGGCGTTCGAGACGCCGCCCGGCCAGAGTGTCAGCCGGCAGATCGCCGACACCCTGGCCGGCCAACCCGGCTGGGCGCCGGGGCCGCCGCCGGGCTTCCAGCCCGCCGGCGACGCGGTCCACAAAGGCGGCGTGATGGTCCTCGTCGGCCCCGGGAACTACCCCGACCGCGGCACGGTCGAGATCTACGGGGAATGCCGGAACTTCAACGACCACCGCGACGACAACCAGCTCGCCGACATCACCGATGAGGTGCGCGGTGGCTGAGTTCGCACAACCCTAGACAGCGCTGAAGTACAGACCCAGCAGCACACCGAAAAGGACGACCAGCCATCCGTTCGTCGTCACCTTCAGCCACCGCGGTGCCCGCCGTACTTCCATGAAATGCCAGATCACCAGCTGGGTTTTGACCGCCGCGATCAGCAGCACCACGACGGTCACCGACGCGTTGAGGTGTTCTCCCCCACCGCCGTCGCGGGCGGTCAGCCACGACGCCACGGTCACCGCCGTCAGCAGCGCCCACACCAGGGTCAGCGGATGGCGCAGATATCCGGTCAGCAGGATCACCTCATCAGGTAGAGCAGCGCGAACAGGACGAGCCACAGCAGGTCGACCATGTGCCAGTACGTTGTGCCGGTCTCCACCAGCGACATTCGATGCGCCGGGCCGCGCAGATCACGGATCACGAAGCCCAGGATCACCAGGCCGAGCAGCACATGGCACAGGTGCATCCCCGTCATCACGTAGTAGAACATGAAGAACAGGTTCGTTCCCGGGGTCAGACCGGCGGTGATCTCGGGGATATACTCGAACGCCTTGAGCACCGGGAAGAGCGCACCGCCGGCCAGCGCCAGCCAGAACAACCGGTAGGCGTCGGTGGTCTTCCCGGCCCGGGCCGCAGCAGTGCCCAGCGCGACGAACAGCGAGCTGGTCAGCAGCACGACGGTGTTGACGGCGCCGATGGTGAGGTTCAGCTTCGCCTGGCTGTGCAGGAACAGATCCTGGTCCTGGCCGCGGTAGTACATGTAGACGACGAAATAGACGCCGAAGATCAGCAGGTCGCCGATGACGAAGAACCACACGCTGGATTCGCCGGGAACGTGACCGCGCCGCTGGGTCTTTCGCGAGCCGACGCCGGCCACCGCGGTGGGCTCGGTGGATACCCCGGTCATGCGCTGGCCTTGGCCGGAGGTTGCGCGGCGGCCGATTCCGTCGTCAGCCAGGCGTTCTCCAGCTCCTCGTCGGGCTGATTCTTGATCGCCCGGAAGATGCACACGTACACGATCATCTGCCACGACACATAGAGCGCCATCGCGAACCAGAACGTCATCACCCCGTTCCACGCGAACGGACCCGACTTGGCGATCCAGACCGGTGCCGCGATCAACTCGGTGACGTACTGCCACACGGTGTAGTAACCCAGCCACTTCGGCAGGATGTTGTTCTGGTCGAGGATGATCGCCAGTCCGAAGGCCATCCACATCACGCAGAAACAGCCCAGCGAACCGATGAACGCCAGGTACCCGAAGTCGAACAGCATCGCCAGGATCGCCGGGTCGTAGCCGGGGCGGAACGCGCCGAGCCCGAAGCAGAACATCGGGAACAGCATGCCGACGATGGTTCCGGTGATCGCCCCCATCATCAGCGTGAAGCGCAGCACCGGGCTGACCGACATCCGCTTGATCTGGATCAGGTAGCACGCATTGGACACCGGCCCCAGCCCGAACGTCAGCGTCAGGATCACGCACGCGACAAGCAGGTTGGGCGACTGCATGAACTCGCCGATCTCGGTTTGCGAACTGCTCGGCGATCGCGGCGGCATCATCCAACTCATCGGCACGAAGACCAACCCGAACAGGCTGAAGAAGATCGGGACCGACCAGAACGCGATCCACTGGTCTAGCTTCCTGGTCTGGGTCATACCAGGGCCTCCCGCTCGTCGCCCTGGCGGTTGACCACGCCCACGAGGACGATGAACATCACCACGATGTAGCACGCGAAGACGCTGAGCCGCAGCGTGAATGACACCGCGCCGTTCCACGCGAGCGGACCTGTGGTGTGCAGGACGGAGAACGCGCTGGGAATCAACAGGGCGGCTGTCGCGATGTTGAAGTGCGCCACCCACCGGGGGAAGATCGGGTCCGGCCGCGCGTCGAGGTAGATGCTGGCGGCCAGGCAGAGGTTCTGCACGACGATCGTGCCGACCGGGGCGATGAAGAAGAACCACGCCATGTCGTTGAGCAGGCTGATCAGCTGGGGGTCGCGCTCGGGCCGGAACGCCGCCATGCCCCAGCAGTAGTCGGCGAGGATGAACGCCGTGAGTCCGACGCCGACGCACAGGATGTAGGCGTAGGTGAAGACGCTGCTCGAGGTGGCGGTCCGGGATATCTGCACCGCGATCACCGCGAAAAGGGGAACCAGCGAGCACGCGATGAGATTGCACAGAATCGCGACGCCCAGAATGCCGGTGGTGTTCTCGGCGAAGAAGGCCGCCACCTGCTCGGGGGTCATCGTCGGCGACAGCGGCGGGGAGAACACCGGGAAAAGGAAGAACGCGACGACGAACAGCGCTGCCGCCGGCGGCACCGTCCACAGGAGAATGCGCTGGCCTCTGGTGTTCATCGCCCTCGTCGTGTTCGCCGTCGCTGTCGTCATCGCTCGCTCCGCCTGATTCGATCTGCTGCCGCTCCGGTCGTCACAGGTCTAGCATAATTCACTGACAAATGACAATGAACCTGGGTCGGCCCGGGTGGCCCGCCGCACGGTGATCGGGTCGAATCTGGCAGCCTAAGTCGGCTTATCGTGTGATCGTGAGCCGCCTGCACGGCCCGGTCAGGCCGACTGACGATCTCAGGATTTCGGTGACACTGGTCAGCAAAGGCGCCGTGCTGCACAATGGTGCGCGTGCCAGAGAGTGCGACGCGACGCGAAGCCCAGCGGCGAAACACCCGTGCGCGGCTGCTCGACGCCGCGATTGTGGAGTTCCAGCGTTCCGGCACCAGCGCCGCCGACATCAACGCCATCGTGAAGGCGGCGGGGGTCGCGCGCAGCACCTTCTACTTCCACTTCCCCACCAAGGAACACGTACTGCTCGAACTCATCCGACGAGACGAGATGCGCCTGGCCAACGAGCTGAGCCGGTTCCTCGACACCCGCCGCGACCTGCCCGCGGTGTTGACACGGATCGTCGAGCTGGTGCTGGAACTCGAGACCCGTTGGGGATCAGCGCTGTTTCACGACGTCATCAGTCTGTACTTCTCGCCCACCCGGCCCGAACGGGAACAGTGGACCAACCATCCGATCTTCGTGCTGCTCGCCGCCGAGATCGAGCGCCTGCGCGTCCGCGGCGAACTCTACGACGACGTGGACTCCTACCACAGCGCGGCGTTCTTCCTCCTCGGCGTGTACGCGCTGCTCACCACCGTCGGCGAGGCCCGGTCCGAACGCGACGTGGCGCTGCGCAAGTTCGTCACCAGCACCCTGCGCAGCCTGCTCAGCGCGGAATGTCGGGAGGCGTGATCGACCGTGGTGAAAGCCTCAGCGTCCGAACGTGTTCGGCGACCTCCTGCAGCGAGGCCACCCAGACGTCGTCGTGGTCGAGCACGTACCGCATCAGCTCACCGAGTTCGGCGGCCCGCGACGCCCGGCCGGTCAGGAACGGATGGTTGGTGAGCACCCAGCAGCCACCCGCCTTGCGCAGCGCGTCGAACTCCAGCTGCCACAGCTCCCGCGCCTTGCGTGGGCTCTCGATCAGCCCGCTGCCGGAGATGTCGGGCAGGAAGCAGTACTGCTCCCAGTCGTCGAGCGCCCACTGGATCGGGATCTCGACCAGCGACTCCTGCGTGTCCGGAGTGATCGCCAACTCGTAGGGATGGTCGGCGTCCATCAGGCTCGAGTCGTACAGGAAGTCACGCTCGGCCAGCAGCGCGGGGGTGCGCCAGGACAGATCCCACATCGGGGCCCGGTACCCCACCGGCCGTACGCCGGCGACATCGGCCAGCGCGGCGAGTCCGCGGTCCAGCGCGTCGATCTCCTCCTCGAGGGTCAGCGCGGTGGGCTGCTCGTGCAGATACCCGTGGTGGGCGATCTCGTGCCCCGCCGCGACGATGCTGCGGACCGCCTCGGGGTAGCGGTCGGCGGTGTGTCCGGGCACGAAGAACGTCGACCGGATCTGGTGTTGCTCAAGCAGATCCAGGATGCGCGGGATTCCGACCAGCGGACCGTAGGCCTGGTGGCTCATCACACTCATCCGGGCCCCGACGCTCTCGTTGCCCCACAGGATCGCCGATTCGGCGTCCACGTCGAACGTGAACGCGGCCGCGGCGGTCTTGCCTTCGGGCCAGCTGAAGCGCTCCATCAGCCAACCATCAGGGTGATCAGCTCATAGGCAAGGTTCGCGGCGGCCACGGCCGTCACCTCGGCGTGGTCAAAGGGCGGCGCCACCTCGACCACGTCGGCGCCGACGATGTTCACCGCGCGCATCGCCCGCAGCACCGCGACCAGCTCACGGCTGGTCATGCCGCCGATCTCGGGGGTTCCGGTGCCGGGCGCGAACGCCGGATCCAGCACGTCGATGTCGATCGACACGTACACCGGGTGGTCCCCCACGCGCTCGAGCACGCGCTCGATGACGCCGTCGACCCCGATGCGGTCGATGTCGCGGCAGTGCACCACCGTGAACCCGAGTTCGGCGTCGTCGAGCAGATCGGCGGCGTCGTAGAGCGAGCCGCGGATGCCGACGTGCGCGGAGTGGCCCTTGACGATCAGGCCCTGCTCGGACGCGCGCCGGAACGGGGTGCCGTGGGTGCAGGGAGCCCCGAAGTAGGTGTCCCACGTGTCGAGGTGAGCGTCGAAGTGCACCAACGCGACCGGACCGTGCAACTCGTTGACGGCCTGCAGCGCGGGCAGCGCGATGGTGTGGTCGCCGCCGAGCAGCACGAACCGCTGCTCCGGCCGGGTGACCAGGCCGAGGATGCCGTCCTTGACCTGCTCGACCGCGGCGGTGATGGCGAAGGGGTTCGCGGCGATGTCGCCGGCGTCGACGACTTGAGCCGCCGCGAACGGAGACACGTCCAGCGCCGGGTGGTACGGCTTGAGCAGCCGGGAGGCCTGCCGGATCGCGGCCGGGCCGAAGCGCGCTCCGGGCCGGTAGGTGACGCCGCTGTCGAACGGCACACCGATCACCGCGACGTCATGGTCGGCGACCTCGTGCCGCTGCGGGAGCCGGGCGAACGTGCCGAACCCGGCATAGCGCGGCACCTGCTGGGCATCGATCTGGCCCAGCACTCCGGACTCCGTCCGCGTCCGCGGATCTTGTTGCACTGTGCTCTCCTCTTGCCTTTACGCTCTGGTGCGGGTGGAGCCGCCGTTACACGAGATCACCTGTCCCACCACGGCTTCCATGCTGAAATCGGCCAGCAGCTCGACGGCCGCGGCGATCTCGTCGGGCTCGCCGATGCGGCCCAACGGAATCGCGTCGGCATAGGTGTGCCGGATTTCGGCGACGGGCACTCCGGCGGCATCGGCGTCGACCTGCAGCTGCGGGGTGTCGATGACTCCGGGCGCCACCGCGTTGACGATGATCCGCTCGCGGGCCAGCTCGCGGCCCAGCGTCTTGACCAGCGAGATCAACCCCGCCTTGGATGCGGCATAGGCGGTCGCCGCCGGCCAGCCCGTCACTCCCCACTCACTGGTGATCACGATGATGCGGCCCGCCCCGGCGTCCCGCATGTAGGGCAGCACGCTCTGCACCAGGAAGAAGGTGCCACCGAGGTTGGTGTCCACCACCTTCCACCAGTCGTCGGCGTCGTGCTCGAGCAGCGGCGCCATGGTCATGTACGCGTGGTTGGCCACCAGCACGTCGAGCCGGCCCGCGGTGGCGGCCACGTGCGCGGCGATGGTCTGGCACTGCTGGGGATCCGAGACGTCGCCGGCGGCGGTCAGCCCGCCGATCTCGGCCGCCAACGCGGTCAGCGCGTCGCTGTCTTCGCGGTCGTTGACGGCCACGACCGCACCGGCTTTCGCGAGTCGCCGCGCGTGTACGGCGCCCATGCCCTGGGCCGCCCCGGTCACCAGCGCGACCCGACCGTGCAGATCGGTACTCATATCACTGCTCCCGAGTTCACGTTGACGACGTCTCCGGTGCTGAACGTCGCGTCGCAGACCAGGTATTCGACACAGCGGGCCACCTCGGCCGGCGTGGTGAGCCGCCGCAGCGGCAGCGTCTGCAGGTATTCCGGTGCGCGCCAGGGTGAGTCGGCGGCCAGCAGCGGGGTGTCGGTGGGGCCTGGTGCGACCGCGTTGATCCGCACCCCGGCGCCGGCGACTTCGGCGGCCAGGCTGCGCACCAGGCCGAGAATCGCGCCCTTGGCGGCCGCGTAGTGGACGTCCTCGTCACCGCCACCCACGGCGAGCTCACTGGCCACCGCGACCAGCGACCCGCGCGCCGCGCGCAGGTCCGGCAGCGTGGCCCGGGCGACGTTGACCAGCCCGCCCAGGTGCACGCGCAGCATCCGTCGCCACGCGTCCACGCTGATCTCCGACACCGGCGCCATCTCGTAGTAGCCCGCCGAAGTCACCACCGCGCTCACCGGACCCAGCCGCTCCCTGAGCTCGGCCACCGCCTGCGCGACCGCCGCGGCGTCGGAAACGTCGGTCGCGACGGCATTTTCGGTTGTCCCCGGGTTGAGGTCCAGGCACCCGACGGTGTAGCCGCGCGCGGTCAGCGCCTCCACCACCGCGGCGCCGATCCCGCTGGCGCCGCCGGTGACCAGCGCGACCGGTTGCTCACTCATTCGCCAGTACCGGTTCGTCCTCGTCCTCGTCACGCGGCGCGGTGATCCTCGACTTCACCGTGGCGTACAGCACCGCACCGATGATCCCGAGCACCACGATGCCGATCCACACCGACCAGTCCAGGTAGCGCTGCTCGAACGCGACACGGGGCCAGGCGATGTTGACGAACTGCAGCACCGCCCACACCACGGCCACCACCGCCACGGGCAGCGTCCATGCGCGCAGTGAGAACGCCCCAGGCGTCCAGCCCTTGCGCAGCAGCACCACCAGGAAGCCGATCAGCGGGAACAGGAACGCGAGGTAGAAGCCGCCGGCGGTGAAGTTCACCATCAGCGAGTAGATGTCGCCGGCGACGATGCTCAGCAGGAACAGACCGGCGCCGATCGCAGTCGTCACCAGGATCGCCACCACCGGGATGCGGGCCTTGCCCCGCAGCTGCACCAGCGTGCCGGCTGCCGGCAGCGCACCGTCGCGGGCGTAGGCCCAGATGACCCGCGACGCCGAGGTCTGCAGCGCCAGGAAGCTGGCCAGGAACCCGATCACGAACATCACCTGGACCGGCTTGGCGATGCCGGCGCCCAGCGCGTCGGTCAGCGTCTCGTACACCGGGTCACTGACCGCGCCCTCGGCCACCGCATCCAGGTCGGGGATGGCCAGAATGATCGCCAGGCTCGAGTAGCCCACCACCAGCGCGATGAAGGCCAGCGAGAACAGCACGGCCTTGGGCAGGTCCCGCTTCGGGTTGTGCACCTCTTCGGCGATGGAACCGGCGCTCTCGAAGCCGACGAACGACCAGCCGATGAACGCGACCGCGAGCAGGAACGGCCCCCCGAGGTAGGACCACAGATCCACATCGGTGCCGCCGCCTTCGAACAGCACCGACAGCGAGTTGTGCCGGTGGAACAGCAGCAGCCAGGTGCCCAGCACCACCGAGCCGATGACCTCGGCGATGATGCTGCCGATCATGAAGATCTTCAGCGCCTGACGCCCGACCAGGTTGACCGCGGTGCCCGCGAGCAGGATCAGCAGCGCGATCCAGGCCAGCGTCCCGCCCGAGGGTTCCTCGATGCCGACGATGTGGGCGGTGAATCCGGCCGCGCCCAGCGCGACGGTGGCCATCGCGATCACCAGCGTCCACATGTAGACCCAGCCGGCGAACCAGCCGTACGTGCTGCCCAGCAGGCGGCGCGACCACTGGTAGATGGAGCCCTCCAGCGGCCACCGCGACACCAGGGTCGCGAACACCAGGGCCACCAGGAACTGGCCGGCGAACACCAGCGCGAAGCCCCACCAGAAGCTCGGGCCGGCCGCCGACAGCGCAAGGCCGAAGATCCCGTACAGGGCGACGATCGGAGAGATGAAGGCGAACGCGAACGCGAACGCCGATCCGAGGGAGAACTCGCGGCGCAACTGTGGCTGCTGCTCAGCCGGGCTGACCAATGACATGGCAGAACTATCACGCCGGACGTGCGACGACGCCAGCCATCGGGCCGAAGACGCAGAGATCGCACCGTGGCGGTGCCGTGGCGTTGAACGATCGCACAACGGCAGCGCTCGTTCGTGTGACGGCCGCGTTACGCTCGCGGGGTGTCGGAGGTGCATGCAGAGTCGGCGGCCCCGACGCTGCGGGACCTGCTGGAGAGCGGCGGGTTCGGCGTGTCGGTGCCTGCGGGTGCGCCCCAGAATCTGGACCATCCCATCAGCTGGGTGCACACCACCGAGATGCGCGACCCGTCCCGCTACCTGCGCGGCGGTGAACTGGTGTGCACGGTCGGGATCAGTCTGCAGACCGAACACGACTGCACGGTGTTCGTCGACGCGCTGAGCCGGGCCGGGGCAGCAGGCGTGTGCTTCGGGGTGGGCGACGGTCATGACGTCGTGCCGGCCGCCCTGCTCGCGCAGTGCCGGCGACGCGGGTTGCCGGTGCTGGTCGCCCCGCCGAGTGTGCCGTTCAGTCAGGTCAGCCGCTTCGTGGCGGAGTTCTGGCTGGGTTCGGAGATCGCCGTTGCCCGCGCGACCAATGCGCTGGCGCCCGAACTGCTGTCCTCGCTGCGCCGGCACGACTCGCCGCGTCAGCTGCTCGACAGCGCGGGTCAGGTGCTCGGGTGCTACTTCCTGTTGGAGCCCGACGAACCTGGCGTGGAGGCCGGCGGACGCGGCGGGGCGGACGACGACGACGCGGTGACGGTTCCGGTGCCCGGGCTGGGCACGCTGACGTGGGTCGGGCGTGGCGACCGGCCGGAACCGGCGCTGCTCGATCTGATCGCGCGGTTCGTGCGCGCCGCCCAGGGCGAACGCGACATCGAGGCCGCGTTGGCCCGGGAGCGGGTCGGGCAGCTGCTGTCTCTGGTCGAGCGGCGGATGCTTCTGCCGGACGCGCTGAGCCAGCTGCTGGAGTGGCCGGGTTTCTCGGCCGGTGAGATCGCGTGCTCGGCGTGGCCGGCAGGTGCCGGAGCACTGGTGTCGATGGCCTTCCCGGACGCGTTGATCGGTGACGCGCCTGATCTGTGCCTGATGTTGTCGGTCGGGCCGGTGCGGATGACCGACGACCTCGCGTTACCGACGGGGCATTCGGCTCCGGTGCCGCTGACCGACATCGGGTCGGCGATCGCGCAGGCCCGCATCGCGTTGACGTTGGCAGAGCAGCGCGGCGGACGGGTCGGACCGGATCAGCTGAGCACGCTGGAGAGCCTGCTGGAGCAGTTGCCGCTGGCGCAGCTGGCACCGTTCAAGCAGTTGCTGATCGACCCACTCGCGGAGCTGGACAATCAGCGGGGCACTCAGCACGTGCGCACGCTGCGAGTATTTCTGTCCTGCAACGGATCTCTGAGTGACACCGCCAAGGAGCTTTTTCTGCACACCAACACGGTGCGGCACCGGCTGTCTCGGATCCAGGAGATCACGGGTCGAGACCCGTTGCAGCACAATGACTTGACCGCATTCGTGATCGGCCTGTGGGCTTCCGAGCGCGGCGAGTGAAAGCTAGTTCCGCATCGGCGGTGGTGGTTCGTACGGGTGGTACCACTTCCACTGGGCGCGTTCTCCGGACGACCCGGGGTAGGGCGCGACCTTTGGTGGCGGTGTAGTCGGGGGGCGCGCCAGTGATCCGGGTCTGAGTTCTCGCCCGGCGTGGTCGGAGACGACGAGTTGTTGGGCGGGTCCGGTGATGATGATGATGCCGCGGTGATGGGCCCGGTGATGATAGGGACAGACCAGCACGAGGTTGTCGAGTTCGGTCTCGCCGCCGTCTTCCCAGTGCACGATGTGATGAGCATGCAGCCCTTGGGTGGCGCCGCAGCCCGGGACCACGCAGGTGCGGTCGCGATACTCGAGCGCGCGACGCAGGCGCCGGTTGACGGTGCGGGTGGAACGTCCGGCACCGATGGGCCGGCCCTGGCGTTCGAACCAGACTTCACACGTGGCATCGCAGCTCAGGTAGCGTCGTTCCTCGTCGGTCAGTAATGGGCCCAGATGCAGTGCGGCGACTTTCGTCTCAGCGTTGACGTGGACGATGACGGTGGTGTGCTGGCCGTGCGGTCGGCGGAAGGTTTCGGCGTCCCAGCCGGCGTCGACCCACGCCATGAATGCATCCCCTCGGCTGGGCAGCGGCGGCCGCGTCAACCCGTTGCCGGTGTCGCCGCCGGTACCGGGGCCACGGTCGATGCCGTGGTCACGTTTCCACTGAGCGATCAGCCCGTCCTTGTGCGATTGCAGGGCCGCCTCGAATTTCGCGGACTGGTGGTGGGTCAGTTTGATGCGCCAGTAGGTGTAGTCGGCGTCGCTGGTGGTGGTGATCTCTGGCCGCGGTGCAGGCGGCGGCGGTGCCGGTTCGTCATCGTCGTCGAAAGGATCGGTGACCGGTTCGGGCTCAGGTCGTGGTTCCTGTTTGAGCGCCGTGCGCAGTTGGCGGACCGAAGCGCTCTTCGCCAGCAGGGCGTAGTGCGCATCGGAACCCTCGCCGGCACGCTCGGCGATCGCCCCGACCTGATCGAGCGAGAGCCGCCCCTCGCGAAGGTCAGTGACACAACGCGGGAACTCTTCGAGCCGGTCGGCGATCGCGATGATGGTGTCCGCGTTGCGCGGCGAACACCCTGTCTTCCAAGCCATCAATGCCGCCACCGATTGAGCCCCGGTGATCCCGAGGAGCCCGTCGCGGTTGATCTGGGCGGCGATCTCCACGATCCGCCCGTCGATCGCATTGCGCTGGCCGGCCAACTGGGACAGTTCGTCGAAGAGCACCTCCAACCGATCCGACTGTGTCAGCACAGTGGGAGTGTCAGCTACGGCCGAGGGCATGCCCCTATTCAAGCAGCAGGGTCTGACAACTCACGCCCGCCAAAGCGCCTTGAGGCCCGTCAGGTAGGGAAATCGGCGCTACGAGAGAGTGTTTCGTTCGCCCGGATGTCGGCCAGTTTTTCCTCCAGCGTATCGATCACGGCGTCGTATCCGCTGTTGCCCAGGACGAGCCGACGGGGCGGTGAGTCCTGGGCCATCGCTGCGATTACTGCACGGGCACCACGGCGCGGATCGCCGGGTTGCACACCGTCCATCCCGACGAAGACGGCGCGGACCTCTTCGAGCATGTTGTGGTAGTCCGGGATCGGCTCGTCGACGGGTTCGTCGGCGAATCCCGTGTAGGCGTTGGTGCGAAACGCTCCCGGTTCGACGGTCAATACGGAGATGCCGAATGGAGCGACCTCGTCGTGCAGCGCGTCGGTGATCGCTTCGATGGCGAACTTGGTCGCGCTGTAGTAGCCGAACCCCGTGGCGGGGACCAGCCCGGCCACCGAGGAGACATTGACGATCCACCCGTTGCCGCGGGCACGCATCCCCGGCAGCACTGCGCGGGTCACGGACAGCACGGCGAAGAAGTTCAGCTCGAACATCGACCGCATCGCGGATTCGTCCATCCCCTCGATCGATCCGAACCAACCGCGTCCGGCGTTGTTCACCAGCACATCGATGCCGCCGAAGCGATCCTCGGCGGCACGCACCGCACGCTGGACCTGCGTTGCATCGGTGAGTTCCAGTGGCACGACGAGAACGCGGTCGCCGTACTGTTCGGCCCACGTCGCCAGCTCCTGCGGACGCCGGGAGGTAAGTACCACGCGGTCGCCGGTCTCGAGCGCTGCCTCGGCGAACGCCATTCCGAAGTTACCGGGGGTGCCGCCGGTGATGAACCAACGTCGCGTCATGGCTCGATCACCACCCGGCTGATGACAATGCCGTCGAGGGTGAAGCGGTAGTGCAGGTCGGCGACCCCGCCCGGGAAGTTGCCCGTGAGGTGCTGCCCGACCTCGACAGTCGTACCGGTCTGCCGTTCAAGCACTGTCGCGCTGGTGATCTCGGTGGTGTAGGTGTACTCGGCGGCCGCGGTGGCCACCCAGGTCCCGATCTCGTCATGCCCCCTGTAGTCGTGGCCTTCGTCGGTCACCACGGCATCGGTGGTGAGTGTGGCCAGCACTTGATCCACCTCACGGGTATCGAGCGCAGTCATGAACGTTTTGACAGTATCCGGGAGTGCTTCCCATTCTGTTGTGGTCATAGCCCCACGATGGAGCTTCCCGCAAGGGGAAGGTCAACCCGATGTTGCGAGCTTGGCCGCGACGTTGACCTTGACCCAGGGGGAGGCTTCAGGATGGCCTCGTTCGACGTAGGCGAGGGCGACGCGGAGGAGGACGCCATGGGCGCACAGGTCTCGATCGGTGACTTCGCGGTGATGACCAGTCTGAGCAGAAAGGCGTTACGTCACTACCACGACATCGGCATTCTGGACCCGCACACATCGACCCCTACACCGGCTACCGGTTCTACGACACCAGCCAGGTCGATCACGCGCACATCATCCGCCGGTTCCGGTCATTGGGCATGTCCATCCCCGACATCAAGGCGCTGCTGAGCACCGACGACGCAAAGGCCCGCACCGACATCATCACCACCCATCTCGAGCACATGGAGGCACAACTGCAGCAGACCCGTGACGCCGTTGGCGCGCTTCGCGAGTTGCTCTCCCCTGTGCGGACGCCCACCGACGTCACGTTGCGTCGCGAACCGAGGCTTGCCGTGTGGTCGGTCGGCGCGATCATCGACACCTCAGAGATCAACGACTGGTTCGGCGCGTCGCTGACCACACTGCACCAGGCCGTGGCGATGGCCACAGGCACACAAACCGCTGTGGTGCCCGGCGGCGTCTACGACCGGGCGCTGTTTCTCGAACAGCGCGGTAGCGCAACCATGTTCGTCGAAGCACCCCCGTCTGCCGATCCCCCGGAGGGCGTCCGCGCCGAGGTCCTACCCAGAGCCGAATTCGCGGTGCTCACCCACCCGGGCGGTCACGACGGCATCGACCGCAGCTACGCAGCCCTGGGCATCTACGTCAACGAGCATCTGATCAGCAGCCAGGGACCCATCCGCGAGCACTACCTCGGCGGCACGCACGAAGATCCGGCGAGGTTCACCGCCACCGAGATCTGCTGGCCGGTCTTCAGCACCACCGCGGGGGCGGCGCAATAACCGACACTCACCGGCGGTTCACGCCGGCGACATCCAGACGGTGCATCCGCAGTTCCTCTGACCGCATATGCCCGATCAGTCGTGACTCGCCTCGTAGCGCAGCAGGACCGTGCCGCCCGGGAAGGTGCGGTTCTCCAACAGGCGCAACGGGATCCACGACGGCAAGGTCGGGAAGAACGGGGTACCGCCGCCCACCGCGGTGGGTGCGACCACGAGCCGGTACTCGTCGACCAGTCCGGCCTGCACGATCGGTGCGGCCAGCGTCGCGCCGGCCACCTCCAGGTTGCCGTCGGTTTCGGCCTTCAGCCTCGTCACCACCTCGACTGGGTCGCCGCGTTCCAGGCGGGAGTTCCAGTCGACGGACTCCAGGGTGCGCGAGAAGACGACTTTGGGCATGTCACGCCAGACGCGGGCGTAGTCAACGATGAGTGGGGTGGCATCCGGGGCTTCGTCGGCGGTCGGCCAGTACGCGGACATCAGTTCGTAGAGCCGCCGGCCATAGAACGACAGGGCGGTCTCCCGCTCGAAATCGTTCCAATACTGGTGCAGTTCTTCGCTCGGATCGCTCCAGTCGATGTTGCCCTGTAGGTCGGCGATGTACCCGTCCACCGACACGTTGAAGCCATAGATGAGTTTGCCCATGCAGCTCAGACTGCACCGCAGGGACGAACTCATCGCGACGCCACACGAGACCCAGTTCAAACCCGAATACGTCGCCCTTCGAGTGCTGGCACTGACCCGGACCGGTGCGACGCAGTCACGCGGCGACGCCCTCAGCGGCTGATCAGCGTGAACGCCATTGCGGACCCGGGGCCGCCCCCGAGCCTGGGCCACTTGGTGACCTTGCTCCTCAACGGCGCTGTTGCCAAGGACGATTCATCGGGTCTGCTGTGCGCCGAGGTTCGGCGAGCTGCTTCACAGAGGGGGCCTCCGCCACGCAGGAGGTCGGCAGCCTAAGACGATGCGCCTGACCGCTCACCACCGGTTTTGATCACTGCACCTGGGGGTGCCGGACCTCATGCGCGGGGATGACTCACTTTGGGAGGCGTCATTTGGGCCCCGGGGGAGCACATGTCACCAAGGAACTGCCCCCAAACGACAGAGGTCGCGGGAGTGCCAGGTGTGCGAGGCGGACGAGGAGCGCCTCGGCACCGCTCCTCAAGGGGTCGACCAGACCCGCGCCGACCGCCTGGCGGCCATCGACCGTGCTGCTGGCCTCAGGCCGTTCGCTGCGCGCGCCGGGCTCAGCAAGCATGCCGCCGGCCGGGGCTGCGGTGATCGTCGTGGAGTTCACCGTTATCGGTGACCTCTTCCAAGCCGGCAAGCGCGGCTAGTTCACCCCTGACCTCGACCGCTATCTCAGCGGACAGCTGCACCTGTTTTCGGAGAGGACGCCGAGGCGTTCGTGACGGCCTACGCCATCGAGGACGCCGGGACCCAGCGCGACCTACTCAGCGACCAGATCACTGTGCAGGGGCTGCCGGACTGGGGTGGCCGCCGCTGGGCGCACCATGACGGTCAAGGCCATCGACGACATCCGCATCCACGACTAGGGCGCCATGGTGGCCAGGTCGTGCATCGGGCGCGTGACGAGCGCTTCGATCAGGTAGACCAGCACCGCACCGACGGCGGGCAGGACATCGGTGTGGCCGGTGGACAACGCACACCGCGAGCCAGGACGGGGCGATGACGGCTACCGTGGTCAGCAGGTGCTTGAGCGCGGTCAGCAGAAGAGAAGACATGCCTCCCCCTCACAAGGGGTTGAAAGCGACGAGACGACCGTGGTCGTCCCCACTGCGACCCATTGGCCTCGGCATACTTTCCGGCGACTCGGAGCCCGGTTCACAGTGTTGGTACGCATCGCCGCTGGTCAGAGGCGTGGTCAGTACCCCGTTGCATTGTGTGCCTAGTAGGCACACAATGGATGGCATGGCTATGAAGACGGAGCGGTTCGCGGTGCGCCTGACTGCTGAGCAGGACGCGCTGATTCGTCGTGCCGCCGAAGTGGAGGGGACCGATCTGACCAACTTCACGGTGACCGCGACGCTGGCTCATGCCCGTGACGTGCTTGCCGATCGGCGGCTGTTCATGCTCGACGCCCCGGCCTGGTCGGAGTTCGTGTCGGTGCTGGACCGGCCGGTGTCGCACAAGCCGCGGCTGGAGAAGTTGTTCGCGGAGCCCTCGATCTTCGACGAGTGAGCGGCTACAGCGCGCCACGGCCGATCAGCGAACACGATGTGGTCGCCGACTTCGACAGCGGCGAGCCTGCCCTGGACAAGTACCTGCGGGGACGCGCCCTGGCCAACCACGTCGAAGGTGCCTCCCGGTGCTTTGTAACGTGCCGGGACGGCCGCGTCGTCGGGTTCTACGCGCTGGCCTCAGCGGCGGTGGAGCGCGCCGCCGCACCCGGGCGGGTGCGGCGCAACATGCCCGATCCGGTACCGGTGATCCTGTTGTCACGGCTGGCGATCGACCGCAAGGACCAGGGCCAGGGCCTGGGTGCTGCGCTGCTGCGGGACGCGATCACCCGCGCGGTGGCAGCTGCGGAGATCATCGGTGTGCGTGCGCTGGTGGTGCACGCGCTGCACGAGCAGGCACGGGCGTTCTACGCGCACTTCGATTTCGAGCCCTCGCCGACCGACCCGCTGCACCTGCTGCTGTTGATCAAAGACGCCCGCGCCCTGCTCGACCCGCCGCAGAAGTGACCCGCTGATGCCCGACGACACGGAGAACGCACAGGGAGACCGGCGGTGGCGATCAGCAGAGACGCTCCAGGAGCTTTTTGATCACATGGACGAGTTCCGGCGGTCACCGCAAGGCCAGCAGCTCCAGGCCGCCCGGCAGGCCGCCGAGGCCGACCTGCAGACGTGGTTGGCCGATCAGCCGGGCGTCGTCGTGGGCCGCCACGGCGGGCAGGTGCCCGAGCAGTGGGAGGGCCAGGTCGACGGGCACAGCTTCTACTTCCGCGAGCGGGGCGGTGATTGGGACATCGAACTGGACCTGCACGAGCAGCAGCCCGGCATCACCAAGGGAGACCTCATCGCCACCGGCACGATCGCGGCCCACGGATATGGGCGGAGCCCTCGGGAGCGGGCGGCGTTCATCGTCACCACCATCCGCAACCATCTGCGGCACACGCGGGCCGCCGAGGCCGCCGCCAGGCCGGATTTCGCCTTCCGGGTCGAGTGGTCGCCGGCGGACAACGAGTTCATGGGCCTGGTCGCAGAGTTCCCCTCGCTGTCCTGGTTGGCCCCCACCGAGGACGAGGCGCTGCGCGGCATCATCAAGGTCGTCGAGCAGATCGCGGCCGATGACCCCGAGACCGGCGGTTGGGGACGCCGATGACCGAGGAGAACGGCGTCGACACGGAATTGCTGGGACAGTCGGCGTTCCACAAGCTCACGCATGGTTTCGCGGTCCGCGACCGGCTGCGCGATGTGCTGGCCGAGCAGCAGGCGATCGAGCGGCATTACCTCCGGCGCGACAACAGCAGTGAGTACAGCTCGCGCACGGCCTGGGCGGAGTGGGTGCTGGACTCAGATCTCGACTACACCGAGGCAGCGCTGCTCCTGGGGGATTTCATTCACAACCTGCGCGCTGCGCTGGATCACGCCGTGTGGGCGATCACCCCGGCGCACATTCAGGAGAAGAGACCGACCGAGGTGGCGTTCGGGCTGCGCTCGACCGAGCAGAGCTACGCCAAGTGGGCGCAGGCCCGCCGTGACTGGTACGGGCCGGAGGTGTTCGAGGTGTTCAAGAGCAGTCAGCCGTTCAACGCCGTGGGTACCGGCACGCTGCATCCGCTGCACATACTGCAGTTCCTGTCGAACACCGACAAGCACCAGCTGCTCAACATCGTGGCCAACACCCAGGTCGACCTGGGCGGTGTCATTGTTGATCCGGAGCCTCCCGGCGGCGTGGTCTCCACGGTGAACCAAGGTGTCGTCGGCAAGGGATCGGTCCTGGCCCGGGTCGAGTTCGCCAGACCCACCCAGCCAGGGAAAACAGAAGTGACGCTGAAGCCGGTCTTTGCGTTCGAACAGGTCTTTCGTTATACAGACCAAGACGGCGCACAGCAGTGGCTGGTCGTCGGCGACGCATTGAACGAGATCGGCCCAGATGTCATCGAGGCCGTCACCTACCTGCTCTCGGCGCACAAAAAAGACCGCGAAAACCGCTGACTCGATTCAAATTGCACCGAATCTAGTCGCACTTCAAGTGGTCACCCCGCGTGTCGGGTGGGTCCTCGCGGCAGCGATCTGCTCCCGCTCTTCCAACCCTGACAGGAAGACGCCCGTGCGCCGTCCCTAAATGTTCTGTGCCAAAACCGTTAGAGCGCGAGTCCGGTATCCGAAGCTGAGACCTAGGGCACCCAGGCTTGCTAGACCGCTAGCCATACCGTGTAGGAACAAGTCCATGGCGAACGCGGCGCACGACACCGTCCAGAGTGTTCTCGCAGAGGCTGAGAACCGCCTTTGGACGAGCTTCACCACCTCGCAATCGTTCAAGCACAGCGTGCTGAAGGGCAGTGACCGTGAGAGCGCGGTAGCGGATTTTCTTCGGCAGAGACTGCCCAGCCGTTTCGCCGTAACGACAGGAGAAGTAATCGACCAAGGAGGTCGCCGGAGTCCCCAACTAGATGTAGTGATCTACGACGGATCTGCGGCAGCGCCGATTCTGCCCGCCGACAGGGAGGGCGGAGCGGAAATCATTGGTGCCGAAGCGCTTTTAGCGACTGTTGAAGTCAAGTCGAAACTCACCAGAGCTGACATTCGACAAGCAGTTAAATCCGTAAAGACGCTATATTCGATGCGTCCGTTCGGAAATGGCTGGGGCATCGAGACTCACCGCGAAGTACCTTTCAAAACCGACGGCGACTTCCCTAGGTTCTTCTCGTCGGTTCTTGCGTTCGAGACGGATATCGCCTCTGCAAACTGGCCATCGGTCGAGGCTGGGAGGGTCTTGGCAGAATGCCGAGATACCGGGATTCCCTATGAATGGCTTAACCGAGTGTGCGTTCTTGACAAAGGCATCGTGCACCCTGCTGCAGGCCAAGTAATACTGCACGATTCCGAACGTCAATCATTGGGGATGTGGTACTTCAGCCTGCTTAACTTCTTGTCACGTGAATCAGCGCGGCGAAGGCCATTTCCATGGTCGGCCTACGAGCCCTTGAGCGGGCGCAGACGAGTTTCGATAGATGTCGAAGAGATGAATCACGACGGCCGTGTTGAGGCCGCTCCACCGATAACCTACTCAACGTCGCAGAGAAGAAGGTATCGACAAGGCAATTCGGCCAGGTGACATCGCTTCCTAGGCCGAAGCCTCGGGTGCAGGACCTGTCAACGGCAGACCGAGTCTTCATCGGTCGTGCCCTGCGCTGTGGCATCGCCTGAGGCTCGCACTAGCTACGGCCGGAGGGCACAAGCGGTTCAACGGCTTCAAACAGCTTTAGCAATTGCTGAGCAAATTCGCCTTGATGGTGAGGCAGGAACAGCGCCATTCCTCGTACTTCGGCGATCGCTTCCCGTGCCCGCGATACCTCGGCCGTCGTGGGCCCAGTCCGCTCGGCCACGGCCTCCTCGATGTTGGTGCGCAAATATGCATCGAGGCGGGCGCGCATTTGCTCGGCTTGGCGCTCGTAGTGCTCAAGTCGGCTCGCCAGCCGGCGGTAGTCCCGCTCAGCGGCGCGACGACAGTCCTCACTGTGGAAGTCCTTGCGTCGTCCTGGCCCTGCAGTCCGAAGGAACTGCTCGTCGCATCGCGGGTTGGCGCAGGTGGCCTGGAGACACTCTCGCTCGTCGTCCTCTCGACGCTTCGCAATGCCTACGACGTCACCGGACAACCTCAAGCCTCCTTCTGTGGTGTTAATTCGCGCGTTTTCGAACCCCATTCTCGCATGAAAGCGCGCACCCGAGTTGGGTCATTTGGCTTAGTGCCTTGAATTCTCGGCGTTCAGTGCGTTGAGGATTGCGTTGACCTCGGTGTTTAGGGCTGGCGGGTAGGTGGCGATGACGCCGTTGAGGTCGATGGTGGCTGATCGCAGGGGTTTGAGGGTGCGTAGGAATCGGCGCAGTGACAGGCCGGTGCGGGTCTGGACTTCGCGGCTGACGGCCAGGGCGGTGAACACGATGGTCAGGTGGGCTTCGATGGCGTCGCGGGTGCGGGCGAACATGGGCCGGGCAGCGAGGTCGGATTTGGACATCCGGAAGGACGCCTCGACGTGCCAGAGGTCGTGGTAGCTGGCGATCACTTCGGTCGCGGGCATCAGTGCGGCGTCGATGTTGGTGACGTAGCCCTTGAGCCCGACCAAGCGGCGGGCGCGCTGCAACGACGCCTCGTCAAATTCTTGGGAACCGTTGCAGTTCTTGATGAACCGCGGTACCCGCGCGGCTTTCTCGCCGGCGACGACCGCGCGGGCCTTGTTCTCCTGCAGGTTGAGCGTCTTGGTGTCGCGCACCGCGCGTTTGGTCGAGTACGCCCACACCGCCCGCCAGGACTTGGTGTGGGTCGCCGGATCCCAGACGGGCTCGGCTTTGCGCTTGGGGTCGCTGGTCTTGGTCGCGGTGCCGCGTCGATCGCGTGGGGTGATGGTGTCGATGATCTGGCCATCGGTGAAGAAGTCGCCGTGCCAATGGAAGTGCGAGGCCAGATCGTTGGGCGCTTTGGTAACCCTCGATCCGACGATGAACCGCAACCCTGCCTCATCAAGTTCGCGCAGATTGCCGCTGGCCAGCATGCCCGCATCAGCGACGACGACAATGTCGGTGATCTCGTGGCGGGCTTGGAATGCCTTCACGATCGGCACGATCGTCAGAGTTTCGGCCTTGTTTCCTTCGAAACAGCCGATTTCCAAGGGGAATCCGCACCGATCGACCAGCAGCCCGACCACGATCTGCGGGTCCACTCGGCGTTCCTTGGAGTACCCCACGCGGCGTAGGTCGTCTTCCTTGTCGGCCTCGAAATACAGGGTCGTGACGTCGTAAAGCACCAGGCTGACATCACCGGCGGTGCGGGCGTGGGCGAAACACGCTGCGGCGATCTGGTCGCGGTAACCACCACCGCGGGCACGGCGCAGGGTGCGCTTGCGGGTCGACAGTGACGCTGAGGTACGTCCCAGCTCGGCGAGGACCCGATCGGCGTCGAGCAGGCTGGTCGGCTCGACCACCCGGGCGATGACCAGGTCACGGAAGACCTCATCGCCGACCGCGTCGTCGAACCCCAGGCTGGCATACACCTGCGCCAGGGCGTCATACAGCAGCCCGCTGCAGCTCTTGAGCACCCGCGGCCGCACCACCAACTCCCGTACTGCGGATTCTCCAGCATCCTCGGTGAACAGCATGCCAGCTGGCGGTGGAACCATATGGGCCCGAACGGCTTTCAGCGTGATCCCCAGATCCAACTCGCCTTGGGTGTCATCGGCCAACAGCCGGCGGGCCTCCTCGAGCAGCAGACCCAGCTCGGCGTCATCACGCGCAGAGCCCACATGGCGCACGATCCGGCGGCGGCCATCGACGGATTCGGCGATCTGGACCGCGGTCGCGCCCGAGGCCGTGCGCACCCGCCGAATCCACACCATCCAGGCAGCCTACTGACCCAAATTAGTGCCTAGCAGGGGCACTAAGCGGAGACATCACCCCAGCTCAAGACACCGCCACCCTACAAAACTGACCAAAGTGACCCAACTCAGGCCGAAGGAACTGCTCGTCGCATCGCGGGTTGGCGCAGGTGGCCTGGAGACACTCTCGCTCGTCGTCCTCTCGACGCTTCGCAATGCCTACGACGTCACCGGACAACCTCAAGCCTCCTTCTGTGGTGTTAATTCGCGCGTTTTCGAACCCCATTCTCGCATGAAAGCGCGCAGCTCAACTGCTTAGACATGCTGGCCAGCACCGACGGAGTTGCGGCAACACGCCGGCCCAAACCGCAATAAATTAGCGCGAATCTTCTCAGCGTCATCATGATCGTGTGCGCGAAGACAGGCGCATTCTCCGAACCGAGAGGCGACGACATGTCAGGCAAGCGCGGACGTAGTGCCATTACGGGGCGTTTCGTGAAGCAGTCGACAGTGAAGAAGCATCCGAAGACCACGACCAACGAAAGCACCGGCAAACGCCGGAAGAAAAAGTAGTGGTCAATCCCGCGCTGGCCTCGCTTCAGCTGTCGGTGGTGGGGACCAGACTCAACTGCGCGACGCACCGCGCATCACAAGATCGGAGGGGCCAAGTGGCTCACCTTAAGCAGCAATTCAGGGACGCCTTGAGCTCCATCGAGCCCGGCGACGACAAGGCCAACGCGCCCGAGGCGCACAACCTGGTACGCGATGCGCTCGAAGCCGATCCCACGCTCTCCGGATATGGCGTCAGCCCGGTGCTGATCGGGTCCTACAAGCGAAACGTGTCAATCAGGCGGATCAAGGATGTGGACGTGTTTGTCCGGCTTCCCGAGGTGTCCGCGGAGGTGTCCTCCCACGACATCCTCGACCGCTTCTTCAAGGTGCTACATACAGAGTTCGGCGCCGACTCCGACGGGCACCGCCGGACCAAGCGCCAGGACCGCAGTCTGCAGGTCTCCTTCCCGGAATACGACCTCTACGTCGACGCAGTACCTGCCCGCCCCGACGGGGATGGCCAGACGTGGGAGATCCCGCAGAAGGGGGACGGGGACCAGTGGGTCCGCACCAACCCCGAAGCGCTGACCACACTGTCGAGCGCGATGAACGCCACCCACGACGGCTTCTACGTACCGACCATCAAGTTGCTGCGCCAAACGCGACGCGCCCTACTCGGCGTCGGGACGAAGCCTGGCGGATTCTTCATCGAAGTCGCGGCGTACCAGGCATTCAACTCAGGACTCGTCGGCGGCAATGACCAAGCGGAGTACTACGTCTCAGCGCTGCAGCAGATCAGCACGATCATCAACAACTTCGCCACCTACGGCATCGAGGTGAGCGACCCCACACTGCTTGGCCACACCATCTCGATCCGCGCGACCGACGACGAGATCGAAGCCGCCCGAACCCGCTTCGCAGATGCCGCGACCGCCGCACACGATGCGCTCGACAACGAGGACGAAGGCGCCGCGGCGCTGACGTTTCAAGAGCTGCTCGGCGAGAACGGCGACGGCGACACCGTGTTCAAGATGCCGCCCGGTTTCAACGACGACGGCACGAAGCGCGCCTCGCTTATCTCCCCCGGCGCCCGGGTAGTGCCAGCGGGGCCGAGAACATTCGGGTGAGCCTCGCCAGATACGACGACTACGTCGCTTACACCCGACAACACTTCGAGGAAGGGCTCATACGGCGCGGCTTCCTCGAAACACAAGCAGGATGGCGAGGCGCCATCGCGCACGACAACGGCGCCACCGACGTTCTCATCACGCTGCCGGACCGATTCCCATTTCACCCGCCCTCAGTGATGCCTGTCGATCATGATGCAGTGCCCTGGTCCTGGCATCGCGAGGTGAGCGGAGCGCTGTGTCTGGTGGCCGAGGACGACCACGCTGGACTGTGGTGGACCGAAGTGACCGCGTTCCTGGACCAAGTCCATGAATGGTTCGACCAAGCCCACGCCGGCTGGCACGAAGACCGCCCCGACCTCGACCTCGACAGGTACTTCCACCAGTCCGACGACACCCGCCTCTACCTCTACAACGACCTCGCGCCATACAGCGACGGATTCATTCGCTTCCGCCCGGCGAGGAACAACACCATGCACATCGGGCGAGGGACAGCACCGTCGAAGCCTGCACAAGGCAGTAAGCACCGTTTCGGCTACGTCGCGAACATCGGAGACGTCGAAGTGCCGCCGAGAACATGGGCGGACATCGCTGAGCGGATCGACCCGAACATCAACCTAGACAGACGAATTCGGCGCCGCGAAGTCACCGTGGTGATGCTGACGTATCGACGCGGCCCCCACCAGGGCATCATCGCGCTGGAGGTGTGGCCCGCAACAGACGGCGGCATCGCCGCCAGGCGCCTGCGTTCCGCGGCCGACACCGACGCTGCCCGCTCCGCAAGGGCCGGCCTGCTAGCCCCCGAACTCCGCCGACATCATGTCGCGGTCGTCGGCGTAGGCGCCTTGGGGTCGTTTGTCGCAGACATGATGGCCCGTTCGGGCGTGCGCCACCTCACCCTCGTTGACCACGACATCGTCGAGCCGGGAAACCTCGTCCGTCACCTCGTCGGCCCCGACACAGTGGGACTGCCGAAGGTCGAAGCGGTCAGACGCCACATCGCCGCCCGCGGCCAACTGCAAGGCGGTGACATCGCGGTTATCAATAACGCACTGGCCTCTGGCGACTCCGCCGTAAAGCTTGTGCAAGGCCACAGTCTCGTAATCAACGCCACCGCGGATTTCGCCACCACAGCGCTGCTACACCTCACCGCAGAGGCATTCAACACGCATATCCTCTCGGCGGCACTGCAGAACGACGGCGCGACATACCGCATCGATGTGCTGCCTGCTCTCGGCGGCGCCGACCCGTTACCACCCTCAGATACCGGCGACGCCAGCGCGCATCAACCTCTATTCGAATCTGGATGCGGCAGCCCCATCTCGCCGACACCACCTCATGCGGTAATCGAAGCTGCCGCAGCGACAGTCCGGCACGCCGTCGGCTTGCTCGTCGACAGGCCGCTGCACCCGTCAGGAGAAGTCCATCACTACACACTCGACGAGAGGACGCAGCAGTGAGGCGCACCCCGGCGCGAATTCACCTCCAGAACGCGGCGCACACATTGATCACCTCCGAAACCGCTAAGCACCTGCCACTCGAGACCGGAGGCGTGCTGCTCGGCTATCGCGAGGACGCCGACATCATCGTCACCCATGCCCTGGTCGTGGATGGGAAACTCCCGTCCGTGAACCGCTATGTGCGCGACGACGTGAAGGCCAACGAGCTACTGGGTGCCTTTCGCGAAGGTCGCGCCGACGACGATCCGATCGGATACATCGGCGAATGGCATAGCCACCCAGCCTCCAGCGGGCCCAGTCCGACCGACGTCCACGCAATTCGCGCCACCG
Source organism: Mycobacterium sp. SMC-8 (assembly GCF_025263565.1). Taxonomy (NCBI): domain Bacteria; kingdom Bacillati; phylum Actinomycetota; class Actinomycetes; order Mycobacteriales; family Mycobacteriaceae; genus Mycobacterium; species Mycobacterium sp. SMC-8. The sequence continues at coordinate 1,595,735 of NZ_CP079865.1, read as the reverse complement.
CTAAGTCCAGCGACGCCGCCATTGCTCTGCTTGTTCACATCCCGTCAAGCTCCCAGGCGTTTTCCGGCATCGTCGCCGCGCGCGGCCGGCTCGGACGTGTCTCGACCCATGCGGCCACAGTGTTGTTGCCACAGAGCAGATTTCCGCCTCTTGGCCCGCTACCAAACGGTGCGGTCCGCGGTGACGGACCAGTGTTTGTTTCTTACCGGCAGTCCGACGGAACTGCAGCCGCTGAATCGCTTGAGGGCCTACTCAGGGCGGCGGGGTTGGTCGTGTGGCGCGACCGCAGCGACCTACGCGCGGGCACCACAACCGATCGGCTAGAGCAGGCCCTCACCCAGGGCCTGTCGGCAGCGGTGCTTGTCGTGACTCCAGACATCGTGCATAGCGAGATCGTCCGCGAACGCGAACTACCGCGCCTGCTGCAACTCGACGCAGATCCAGGGTTCAGTCTGTGCATTGCCAATCACGTTGCCCGACAGCCCGACAAGTCGCGGTGCGACTTTCAGGCCCCCGACCGGCTACTGCAAACGGCGCCCGCCCGCACCCTGGCCGACAAGAAGCAAACCAACATGCTCGACCCCGCTGGCGAGGTCGAGATCGCGCGCGACCTCCTGATGCACCGCGTCGAACAACGGACATCCATGCTCCGCCAACAACAACGGCCTTTCACGATTCGCGTGCAAAGCAGGCCAACACCGTCCGCTATCGATGCCGGCGAGGACGATTTGCACATCCGCCTCAGCGCCACCACCAGCGGGCGCCTTCCCTCTCCACGCGGGCTCCGGCTCCTTCAGACCACACTGCCGCTAATCAGCGACGCGGTATACGCCACTGGCGCCAGAACCGTACGAATCGCCGGCGGCGCACACCTATCGGTAGCCCTAGCCCTGGGCGCCGCACTGCCTGAGACGAGATTGGGGGTCCTTGAGGTCCTCGACGTCCAGGACCAGGTGTGGACCTCCTTGGCCGGCGACAGACTCTCCAACAACGACGTCCACATCGAACCCGTCGACCCGGAGAGGTCATCCACGGCTGGGCGTGAGCGAATCGCGGTGTTTGTCAGTCTGACTCCCGAGGCCGACCGCACCGCTTTCGCGCGGCTCATCCGCGAGTCAACCGACGGGTTCACCGCCGCCGCCATCGTGGCGACCGAGCCGAACAGCAGAATCGACGCTCGCGAAGGCGGCCGTCTGAGTGCATCCGTCGCGCGCGCTATCAAGGGGCTCGCGGCGAGCAGCGGACGCGCCGAAGTGCACCTGGCCTTCCACGGCCCGTACACCATGGCTGCGCTCACTGGTCGCTACCTCAACACGTTGCGCACCGTCATCTACGAATGGGACAGCGAGGGCGCCGCCGGGCCGACCTACACACCGGTCATCGTTTTGGAACCCGGCACCGCCGGGGGACCGATCAGCGACGTCCTCGTCTAAAGCGCTCCGCGCTGCGGTCCGGAATGCGGCCGATGCGGCGGTCCGCCGAGAGCACTGGTCTGCGAGTTCAAGTGAGGGTTCCAGGCAAGGTTTTCTCGATTGTGGCCGTCAGCCGGTCGTGGGGAGTGTGATCGGCGCCGTAAAAGTCGATGACGTATGACAGCGCGTTGTAGAACGTCGCGACTGCGGTGGTGAGCAGTCGTTGAAGGTGTGTGCTGTTCACGCGCAAGGTGAACTCGACGTGGTCACCGCGGTTGACCGGATCCCGGAACTGGCGGGCAAGATCCAGGGAGGGATGCGTGCCACTTGACAACAGACCGTAAACGCCGCGCGCCTGGCTCCCGCTCAAGGAACTGCCCGCCGACCGAGCCAGCAACCCGAACATCCACTCGACACCCGCCTCTGGTCCTAGAAAACGCTGACCTGCCAACGTACGACCGGGTGCGCTCTCGCTCAGATCCTCTGCGGTGGCTTCCGGGAAGGTAGCAATCGCCCGTCTACGAACCTCTGTCCATCGCCACTTCGCCGCGAGGTAATTTTCATCCTGTTTGGAACCTAACCGGCTGGCCGCCGCCTTGGTGGCTTCAGCGCTAGCGAAAGTCTCCAGGTAGGCCCGGGCGAGGATGTCGACATAGCGAATCGGCGAATCACCCAGAACCCACAACACACGAGAACTGTGCTCGACGACAGAACGCGCGACCGGCAGTGGCGGGAGATCAACTCCTCGGCCCGATAGAGTGCCGCTAGGCCGCCCAGATGGGCAGCGGCAATCTCGAGGTACGTGACAACCACCTCGGAGACTAAGTCGAAGCCAGCCGACATGTCGGCGCTGGAGACTGCCGGATCACGTTGCGACAGAATGATTTTCGCTCTCGCAGCTGGCGATCCCTCGCGCGGCTGCCAGAGTGATTCATCAGCTGTTGCTAAGAAGGAGCTTCGGCACTGCTCGGCCACGTCGGCCAGTTCGTTGAGTCGAGCGGCGGCGGCACTGTTCGGTTTCTGTCCTCTGCCCATTAGGTGGGCTCCTATCTACGACGGATTCGTCGGCGGTCGTGGTCTGCCAATCGGCACGCGGGTACGTCGTATGTCGGCGCCAGTCATCATGCTGCCAGTCTCATCCAAATGTGGATCGGCTGTACTCGCGCGGACGCGGAGGAGCATGACGTCCGCTGGGCCCCGGCTCCGGCGGTTACCCATGCCTACTCTGGTAACGCGCAGACCCCTCTGGCCCTAACGGGTCGTGGATCCCTGCCGTCGCGGCTGACAACCGGCTACAAGACGGGGCTCGACGGATCGCAGTCCCTCTTAACCGAGCTGTTGGCATCGCGCCTGGATGGGTCTAGGGCGCGGGGAGTGCGCAGTACAGTCAACGGTGTCGTTGCGGTTCGCTGTGTGTAACCGAGGAGGGCAGAGGCTTTGTTCGAACAGCACTCGCGGTGGCTTGAGGAACTGCGCGAGTACATCAGTCGGAAGGAGCCGGTCACCTGCCGTGCCGGCTACATGCCGCTGACCGCAATCACGCTGGAGATCACGGCCGCGGGTGCTGACCCCCGCCCACACGACGGCGTATACATTGACAGCTGGACCTCGATGGCCACCGACTTGGCCGACAGCCTGCAGTGGATCGGCCCCGAACTTCTCGCCTTGGTCGACACAGCGGCGCGAAGCGTTCATCAAGTCATCACCAACGGTCTCCTGGTGCCGCGGGCGGGCGCAGCCCGGCCGCGAATTGACGACACCCAACGACCCGCCGTCGCCAGGCAGGCCGCCGCGCTTGCGGCGTTGCTGGATCGCGACGACGCGCTCGTGGCCGCGTGGCGCGACTTGGTGGCCGGCTGCCAGGACACCAACCATGTTCTGTACCCCAGCGAGCGAATCGCGTACCTACGCGACACCGTGGTGGGCCTCAGCGAATACCGTCGACAGGATCGCGCCTATTTCAGCCCCCTCCCGACTGCCGTTCAGGTGCTCATGGGCTACGCCAGCAGCGTGCAGCAGGCTCAAGCAATGGTCGGCGATCCCGTCGACCCCCGCCTCGACGACCCCCAGGCTCGGGCCAACCTCACCGACAGTGAATTGGCTAACCTTGCCGAGCGCTGCATCCTCAAGCGTCCGCCGACAGGTCAGTACGTGGTCTGGTTTCGCCTCAGCCCGGGGTATTTCCTGGGCAGCGATCCGTACGTGACGCATGGAGGTATCACCTTTTACGAAGCTCAGAGCCTCGCCACCTTGTTGATCCAGCAAGACCGGGCGCACGAGGTGCTGGAGGGCGTCGTCCCCGACGAATTGCTCACCGAGGAAATCCGCGACCTTCAACTGTCGGACAAGGTCGACGACACCACCGGATTCGAATACCTTCCGGCACTAGTCTATGCCCGCGTCGAGGTTCGCGACGTCGAACACCACCGTGCAGTGGCGGCGGCGAGGACGCACCTTGACGCGGTGCTGGCGGTGGTGGGCCATACGGATGGCATGTGGGAGGTCCTCGGTGGCCATCTCTTCTTCGACGGCTCTCCGTGGGCGCCGTCGATCCCTCGATGGGGATTGAAGTCCCCGCTACCCGAGCCTGACTTCTACCAGAATGACCATTTCGTCCAGGATTTGGCTAATTTCACCGCCAACGGGCATCTCATCACCGCCGACATCGCTGACGCGGTGCAGCCCGCGTTGCGTCTGTCAGCGGCACTCAAGAACACGCCGCGCACCGACGCAGAAGGCACGGTGATGGCGGCGGTCCGGGCCATCGAGCACTGCAACACCTGGATCGCACCGACCGGCGGCCTGCGGTGGTACACCTTCATCGATCAGTATTTGACCGACGGATACACCCTCACAGTGTTCGCCCGGCGAGTGGTATTCGACGTCTTCGCAGCGGTGCAGCAGTACCGCCCCGACCGCACCCCGGGTGCGTCAACTCCACCGGAACTCGCTGTGATCGAGGCTGACATCCTTGTTGACGGGGGATGGGGCACCCGCATCGACAGCCCCAGGACCATTGCCCACGTCGCAACCCTCCGAGGGATCTATGCCGATCACTGGCTGGCGCGCCGCCTCGCCGAGAGCGACGACATCCTGACCTCGCCCGCGACGATCAGCACCGCGTTTGACGAGGAGCGTCGCCGCGTCGATGCAAGAGTCAAGCGTCTCACCCGATCCCGCAACGCCGCGATTCATGGTGGCACCCTCTCGGAAGAGGCATGCGCAACCATCACCGACTTGGCCGCGGTCTTGGCGCAAGACGCGCTGAACACCTCGATCTGGGCCCGCGTCACCGGACGACCACCCGAGGCTTACGCCACCAGTCGCGCCGACGAGCACCGACAGCGGATCGCCAACCTCAAGAGCGGCGGAAACTTGACCAACCTGTTCACCCTCACTCCGTGAACCTCTGGCCTGGCCCTAGGTGATGCGGTGTCGAATTTCGTGGCTCCCAGCAGCGCCGCGGTAGGACAGAAAATGGACGACATTCCAGTCGACCCTTACGAAGCCGTGATCCGCAGTCGCGATAAGCAGGTTGGACTGCGGTTGCCGCTGGCTGTCGGTCAGCGGATTGACGCACTACTTGCGCGGGCCACGGAGGCCGGTGAGAGGACCAATCGCAAGGAACTGATTGCCGCACTTCTCGCGACTGCCGAACTGTCGGGTGAGGAGCTCGGCCGCATGTTGCGGCAGTACCGCACCTCGAAGGTCGGCGATGTGTTGTTGGATCGCGATGACTCTGGGGCCGGCGTAATCCAACTCGTGTCTCACAAGCCAGGCCCTCGCAAGGCGCGTTGAGGCACATCGGCACCGACGGCCGTCGGGAATACGGAGCCACTGGGGGACTTAAGCGAGCACATCCCCTTCGACCGTCGATCTCCCGGCAACCGGGCAAAGTAGTCAAAAACACAAAGGTCACGAACCATTTCTGGTTCGTGACCTTTGTGCCTGCAGCTCGTAGAACCGCTCGTGGTGGGCAGTTCAGTTACGCTGGTCAGCGCGGGTTTGTGTGCCCGCTTCCACTGCGTTTTGAGGGTTTGTCCACAGGCTTTCCGATGCGCAGCGGCCGTTCTGCGTATGGCGTCGTTATGGCTGGTAAGCCCCTAGGGGCCCGGCGTGATCGGCTGCTTGTCGGATGCTGAAGAACGCGGGCCTACGTCGCGTTGCCGGTTCTGCCCGAAGTTGCCTCATCGCGGCCGAAATCTCCACAACCTTGTTCGCCTCGAACACACCAATAGGCGGGCTGACCGAAGGAGCCAGCCCGCCTAGCTGCGAGAAGGGTTTGTCAGCTGCGTCGGGGCATCGGCGTGGGTTGGTGTCCGAGATCGGCGGCAAGTTGGCGCAGCCGGATGTCGATGGCTTCGGTGCGCCGCATCTTGGGGTCGTAGTTCTGTTGGGCGCGGATGTTGACGGTTGCGGCGGCCAACGCGATGGCGATCTTGATCATCGGCGTTCTGCGCGGCCCCGTGGTCAGTGAGTCCAGGCCGGCGACGTGGCGAGACTTGAGCTGGCTGAATCGTTGTTCGGTGAGTGCTCGGGCGGCTTCGAAGTACAGGGTGTGCTCCCAGGAGCCGGGGACGAGGTCCCACTGGGCCATCTTGAGCTGACCATCGGTGAGGTAGACGGTGATACTGGAGTTACTGCAGCACGCCATGGCGTCGGCAGGCCAGTCTGGTTCGGCCATCGGCAGTCCGGTGACCTCGGTGTGCATCGATTCGGGTTTGTGCGGGCACATGACGGTCCCGAGTGCTGCCGGGCAGACTTGCCGGATCTTGACCCGCTTCGGTGGTGTGGCGCCAAGTGCTGGCCGACCGAATCGGCAGTCAGTCATTACCGGCCTTGAGTGCAGCCCCATCAGGAAGGGATAGATGGCTTGCAGGCGGCGATCGTGGGTTCCGAAATTGTCTTGTGCAAGGAGTTCTTCGGTGCTGGGAGTGCGGTGGCCGGTGATCCGTTTGGTCACTGCGGGACAGTAGAACGCGCCGGCGTACTGCAGGGGTCCGGGTTCGAGTCCGTCGGGTGCGCCCGGCGGTGAGGCGCTCGGGTATTCGACGGTCCAGTGCTTCGGGTAGCGCACCACCGGTGAGAAGCCGTGTTCGAGCATGAGCTCGGCGAACCCGTTCTTGGGGTTGTAACCCATATCGGCGGCGAGCAGCGGTCGCCGGGATCGGCCGCTCCTACTTCCGCGGCGCCCATCGATACCGTTGCGGCGAGCGTGGGTCAACGCGGTCGCTAGGCCCTCGACGCTGCCGCTGGTCGGGGCGTGGACGTCCATGCCGACGAACAGGGCGGGCTGGGCGTGCAAGGCGTCGCGGCGCGCGACCCGGGACACGAAGGTGGCTCCGATGCCGAATCCGCTGGATTTGATCTCGCCTGGGATGCCGGGTTGTTTGATTTGGCCGCGCTTGTCGCGGGCCCAGTACCGCGCTACCGAGGATGCTCCGCGGTAACGCTCTGGACGGGTGCCCAACATGCCGTCGGGTGCCGCGGTGTTGATGATCGTTTCGTCGACAACGACGTCGCCGTGACAGTCGGGTGGGGCAACGGTCCTGATCGACCCGTAGAGCAGATCGTTGATCACTGCGGTCAGTCGTTGATTGGCCGCGGCGCTGCGGGCATGGTCCTCGGGGCTGCGGGCGTGGAGGCGGGCGGTGTATTCGGCGTTGGTCATCCGCCGGGCGGGCAGATCTGAGTCAGGGTCCAGGGGTTGCATGCGCAAGCTCCAGAACCGGTGGAAGCGTTTGTACTCGGTGTCTGCCATGGTTCTGATTGCGGTGCAGTCTTGTCCTGCCATGCCGACCGCGGCGAGCTGATTGGCGCTGAATTCGCCGAGGGTGTCCATGGTGCCCCGCAGACTGTACGGGCGCCCGATGATGAATCGCACAAGCAGCGCGACGAGCACCCCGGTCACGGTGTAGGTAATCCCTACGGGCTTGCGGCCGCCCGGCTGTGCGGTGTGGCGGTAGTAGTCTTCGATGCTCTGTGCTGCACCAGATTTCACGATCACCTCCAGCGCGGTGGCGAATACATCGTCGGCGATCGTGCACAACTGCTGTCGGTTGCGGATCATCGCCGCGCCTCGTCGAGGATGGTGATGGCGTGGCGCAGTTTGTACTGTGTCACCAGGCTGCGTTCATCGACGAGGATTCGCAGTTCGCATAGGTCGGCGAGTTGTTGCAGCAGTACTGCCGGTATGCGTTCGGCCAGATCCAGCACCCACCGATTGCGCAACGCGATCGGGTCGATGCTGGGGTGGCCGTGGTTGCGCAGTTGCTCACCGATTCGGTTGACGATGTTGCGTTCCGCGGCCACGGCGTGGGGGGCCAAGATGAGGCGGTCGCCGAGGCCTGCCGCAAGTCCCACGAGCCGGGCACCAATCTCGCGGTCCCAGACCGGCACCTGGCGCACACCTCCGCCAAGATTCGGCAACGCCACAACCGCGACTGCACGACCGTCGACGGTGGTGGTCGTGATCGCGGTGCCGCGCAGGCTCCGGAAGTCCGCCGGCCGGGCGCCTGCACCGTAGCTGAGGTCTAGCAGTGCTTGCGTCCGTTGCGATAGGCGTGCCGGCAGCCGAGGGATCAGCGTCCGCAGGCGCGCGATCTCGGCATGGCTAGCCACCGGATGCCGATGCCGCGCCGACGCGTTCATGCCGATCCTGGGCGGGAACTGTTGTGGATGTAGACGGCGGCCCGTCCGGTACAGGATGTAGCGGCGTTGGTCAGCGGATCGCTTGCTGGCGGTGGCCGTGGCGGCCAGGTGTTCGTCGACGTTGGCCCTGGTAAACGCCCGTACCGGGTCGACCACATCGCCGAACGCCGCCCACACCAAGAATCGCGCGACGTGTCCGACATCTTTGCGGTCTTGTTCGGCGCTGGTGAACGGCACCTGGCACCGCAGGGTCGCGGCCGCCGTGATCGCTGCGCGCGCCACCTCCGGGTCGTCGGCACCGACGGTCTGGCGCAGCAGTGTGGCCAGCCGGTCATGCTCCGACGGTGGCAGCGCGGGAAGCTGCCTCACCGCGGATTGAGCGACGAGCATCGCTGTTTGCGCCGCTGACTCCGCGGCGGGACCGTGAGCAGCCGCCTGAGGGCTGACCGGTGGGCTGGCCGCGATGGTCATCTTCTTGAACCGCGCCATCAGCGGGCCGTCCTCGCCCCGATTGACCAACGGTCGCAAGCTGGTCGGCCTGCACGGTTTCGGTAGGGCGTCTTCGCGCCTAGCAACCTCGGCCCCAGGATTCGGTCGAGGCAATCCGGCGTGGACGGTTGACAGGTTTGTTCGTGCACGGTGGAATACACCTATCCCTCCTTGAGGGGTCTAGAGCCGAGAGACTCTTGATGAACGCCGAAGCTGGGTTGCCCCCCAGCTTTTGGCATTTCTGGGCTCGGCACAGCCGAGAAAGGTGAATGTTCGCGTTTCGGCGCGAGACCGTTCTAAGAGCTACCTATTCGGGCGTCCTTCCCTTGATTGTGGTCGTCGTGCAGCGGTCCATTGAAGCGGCGCTTCTACGCCCCGTCTGCCGGTGCCGGCGAGTCCGCGGCAGAGCACTGCGCGAAACAGGTATCTGTTTGGTCAGGCAGTGCTCCGGCGAGAAGACGCTCCCCCGTCTGGGACAGCGTCAGACCTTGGGCATCGGCGTAGTCATAGATTCGGGCGGCCAGCTCGGGGGTTAAGCTGAACTCCACGCGCACGCGCTCGCGGCGTTTCATTACCGGTCGAGCCATGGAAACCACCTCTGCTGTGGAGGTCCGGATCACTCCGGAGGAGGCCGAAGATCTCGTGGCGCGAATATAGCCGAACATTGGCTACACCCGTTTCCGGCAATATCGATCGGCACTGTAATCCGTTGCTTCTCAATAGCTTTGGGTTCTATATCGGCATCCAAATTTCGAGTGCCGACATAGGTAAAAGCGTTGTGCGCAAAGATCTTTCATGCGCGTTTTTGTGGATTGACTGCTTGTGCGCGCTGCACGGCATCTGTGCCTTCGACAGAAAGAATCGTCCTTCGGCGTGTCGTCTACGCGTAGGCTGTGGTCGCGACGATTTAAAAGACGCACTCGGATGCCTACGCCATGGAAAAACAAGACTGCCGTCGCCTCACCGATTTGCAGGACGAAGCACTATGGCGAGCAACACGTCACACCGTGCTATCGCCACGCGCCGTCCATGATCGCCGGATCATCGACATCGGCCGCAGCCGTAGCCGCCCTATCGAGATGCTCAACGGCCAGCCCACGAGTGTGTCCATCCACGTCTGAACGTTGACGCAGGTCATCGTCTGACTTCTCGGAGGCCCGCTCGGCCGATTGGTCTGTCATCTGGACGCCTTCCCATCTACGACATTGCTGTGTCGCGTAGGCCGCTACTCATGGACGTCAACATCAAGAGCTTGCACAGAGGGCGGCGTGGAGAAACGATGCTATGGGATACGCCTCGCCCCCGGCGGCACGCGAAAGGGTGGGCTCGCCATGGAAAGGCAACCAGCAATGGAGTTCCAAGACCGCGGGAGTGCCTACCTCGATCGAGTTCTAGCCGATCCCGAGCGCGCGGAACGCGTCACCCAGATCCGCCAGCAGATGCTTGCTGACGATTGCGCTTATCGAGCTGATCAGCGAGCAACGCAGGACTAGTGGTGTCAGGTGGCCTCGGCCCACTCTGGGTGGTGCTTGTAATCTCAATGTCCGACCTCTTCCATGCTTGGGCGCGGCTGGGTTGTATCCGCCACTTGTTTGCCGTGTGTCAGGCCCCCGTCGGGTGCCCCACGCGGTCGGAAGTTCAGCTCACGAGTTGTCGGACCACGGCCCTACAGTGGGCCGCGAGGTGACGCGGAAGACATCCCACAGATGCCAACACGCCACACGCAACGCAGGACGGCGCAACAGACTTTCGACTAGGCTAGCCCTGTGGAGCAGCGCAGCTTGACAGAGCGTCGAAATTGTGCATAGTTCATTTATAGAACATGTGTGCGAGGATGGAGGCACTGAATGAGCTCGACCGCGACTGAGATGCGCGCCGACGGCTTCATCGCGACGCTGCTCGCCGGTCTGGCACTCCGCGACGTGGAAGCTCTGAGCATCCGCGGAACGGAGTTCGACAGTGCAGCAAAACGAGTGTTCGATCTTCTTCGCTACAAGCATGCGCCTGCTCATTCGATCGATCTACGATTCCGTGTATACCTCGACAAAATCTACGGGGACTCACCCGTCGTCAGAGAGGCGCTGAGTCAAGCAGCCCAGAGCGACTTGATCGCCCTTGACGACCCTGAATACCAAAATCTGCGGATCAAACTTAACTGTAAAGAAGCAGGACTCTTGGCCGCACAGCTTCCAGGTGGGGCTGCATTGGCAGAAGCTCTCGCAGACGACTTCCTGTCCGACTATGCGTGGGTGGTTCGCAAGCACGTCCGTAGCAGTCAGTAGAGCACGTCTGCCAGAACATTAACCGCTAGGCCGGTAGCCTCGCGCTATGTCGTCACAGATTGCCGATGTGCTGGCCGACTATAAGGCCAACATAGAGGCCTTGGCTGAACAGCTTCTTGCCACATACGTGGAGCGTTTGGCGTCTGCGAAACCTGCACCAAATGCGAAAGAATTTAATGACCCCGTCTGGGGAACGCTGTATGTGAACGCTTTTGAGGTACTGGTCTTAGATAGTCCGTTACTACAGCGGTTACGGCGCATTCGGCAGCTAGGAGTCGCGCATCTGGTCTATCCGGGAGCGGTGCATACTCGATTTGAACATGGCCTCGGGGTGTCTCATCAAGTCAGCCAACTGGCGGAGTCGCTCGAACGTCATTCGGTCAACGCCCCCGGCCAACGGGAACACAATCGCCTAGACGATTGGCATATTGCAATCCTTCGTCTGGCGGCCATATGTCATGACACTGGCCACGGCGTGATGTCCCATGTGTCCGAGAACGCTCTAGACAACGACGCAACATGCGCTGATATACGCTTAGCATTCACGGACTACCTTGAAGATCAGAAAGTTCGCAATCTTGGCGAAATCGCGTCCTACTTTTTGCTGGGCTCGCCGGCATTCGGAAGAATGCTGACAACAGCGGCTGAGTTAGTCCCGGATGGCCTCCCCGTCATACGCCAGGGCCAATCGCAAGTGGACAAGATTAAGGAGTACCAAACCAAACTACCGCGTCTGATTGTCGGTCAAGCGATTGACGACGAGTACCCTCTGATACACGAGCTCATAAGTGGGCCCTTCGACGCTGACAAACTCGACTACATGTCGCGCGACGCCATGATGTGTGGATTGCCCGTTGTGACGGATATACCAAGGCTGATTCAAAAGGTTCGTTCTCGACGCTTAGGCCAGTCCGAGTTGCCTGCGCCTATAGGTGCAACGGTGAGACAAAATCACAGCTACGTGATGACAGGAATTGCTCGATCAGGAGCACGCACTCTAGATGAGCTGTCGTTAGCTCGGACGCTGATGTTCGATAAAGTTTATCGGCACCAAAAGGTACGGGCCGCCGAGGCAATGGTTGCTGGCATCTTCGACCAACTGTTACAAGTCGCCGGCTCGCCGGCTGCCATGCTTCCCTTCCGCGTCTGCGACGAAGAATTGTTGGGTTTGACGGTTCGCTCAGCTCAGGACCTCTTGGATCTGGACGAGGATCAGATCCAGGACAACACGATCGCTAGGCACATACGGACTGCGGTCGATCTTGCGGAGCGCCTGCGCCGCCGCGAGTTGCTTTCGCGGTGCTTCGCCTTCAGCGAACGGATGCCGCTGGATCCCCACAGGGCAGATGCCGGCCGACCAGCTGCGACCCAGAAGTTGAAAGCGACGATTGAGGACCCACGCCGCCGACTTGACCTCATCCGACTGATTGTCACTGAAGCCGCCGAGATAGCAAGCCTTATAGGAGAACCCCCACCCAACAGCGTCGTCCCCGAGGGCGACGTCATTCCATACGTTTGGATGAGTGCACCTCGGACCACGGACGGTACTGGAAAGGTCGGGCAGATAGGCCATGCGTGGTTGATCGGATCCTCTGAAGAAGAGCTGCGCCAAGCTCGTGACGAGTACGCCGAGACCGACCTGTGGTCTAACTCGTATGTTGCAACACGGGATCTAGGTCTTATCTTCTGCCCGCGAGAAATTCGCCGTTCGATGTACCTCGCAGCCGAAAGCGTTGTACGCCGGGAGTTCGGGCTACGCGTACCTCGAACGATGCTCGCGTTCGCCAAGCAAGATGCAGCAGCGCTGGAGGTGAGCAGGCGCACTCTGGCTAGTAATGGATGGTACGACGGAAAGCCTCACGACCTGCGTCCGACGCCAAATGTGTTAACGCTAGCAAACGCTGCAGCGAGACTAAGGGCACTAATAGTCGAAAATCTTGGCGGTTACCAGGGGCCGCTAACTACCGATGCTAGCGGGGAGGCGCGTACAGAATCCCTCCTTACACCCGACCGGGTAGCGAATTGGATAAAGCAGTTCCCTACAGATGAGCTTGCCGAGAGCGCGCTCTGCATGTTGGAGGGAGTCCGGCACATCAATCGGTCGTACCTCAATAGTGCCCTCGAAGAGTACCTTCAACAGGACAGCGAACGCGGCCCATCGATCTTGGTCCCTTTCGGGCAGCCAAAAGACTCGTCCAGCGTCCTAACATACATGGTGCGGGATCTGGGCAGCAGATTTGACTTCGAACTCAAACCTATCACTGACGCGGTTTTCATGGATCAGCCCATCATTATGATCGATGACTATGTCGGACGCGGTAGTGCAGGTATAGAAATACTTGAGAACTGGCTAGGAGCGGCGAGCACGCAGGACCTTAATCAAAGTAGGGTCGAGCCACTGCCGTCCCGAGTACGCCCTGAACTGCTCAAAGCTGATATTACGATCCTTTTTGCAAATGGGAAACAAGAGGGCGCCGACAGCCTGAGCAATCGAGCCGCAGCACTGGGCTTTGAAAACTTGAAAACTCACATCTACAACACAGATATTCCGTCTCTTCACTCACCGGCTATTATCCCGGATGAGGGAAAGCGCTCTAGGTTAATCGACTTCTGCCGTATCCAAGGCGCTAAAGCCATCATGGAGTCCGGAAAGTCGGAGGCCGTAAGTGAAGAGCGTGCGCTCGGATATGGCAACGACGCGCTACTTCTTGTTGGATCATTTAACACCCCGACGGCGACACTGACGTGCATTTGGAAAGGCAGTAGCGTCTGGACACCGCTACTACCGCGGCTTACAAAAAACTAAGGAGCGAAGGTGGAGATAATCAAAATAAGAAGACTACAAACTTCCACTAGAAATGGGTTCGTTGCATAGCTTGGCCGAGACTGAAAGGGGCACGGCCTTGGTCCGCGTTGCCGTGGCGTGACTGATTCCGGTGTTCTTCGTGGCGAGCGGGCTTGTTCTACCGTGCCTTGCGCCGTGCCGTCAAAAATAGATGCGCTGCATCGCGTCGAGCGTTAGCACGAGCGCCAAGATACGGCGCGACGCCGGCTAGCACCCCTAGCGTCGCCCCAAACATCGCGGGCAACCCGCCTGAGAAGGAACCGACCACGAGGCCACCCACCCCAAGACCTCCGGGCGCCGCCATCTGCCACCAGCGGTCCGATATAGACGACTTCTCCAGGCGGTGCGAGTGTCGCTTGCCAGGGTGATGGGACCACCTGACCTGAGTTGGGTCACTTTGGTCAGTTTTGTAGGGTGGCGGTGTCTTGAGCTGCGGTGATGTCTCCGCTTAGTGCCCCTGCTAGGCACTAATTTGGGTCAGTAGGCTGCCTGGATGGTGTGGATTCGGCGGGTGCGCACGGCCTCGGGCGCGACCGCGGTCCAGATCGCCGAATCCGTCGATGGCCGCCGCCGGATCGTGCGCCATGTGGGCTCTGCGCGTGATGACGCCGAGCTGGGTCTGCTGCTCGAGGAGGCCCGCCGGCTGTTGGCCGATGACACCCAAGGCGAGTTGGATCTGGGGATCACGCCGAAAGCCGTTCGGGCCCATATGGTTCCACCGCCAGCTGGCATGCTGTTCACCGAGGATGCTGGAGAATCCGCAGTACGGGAGTTGGTGGTGCGGCCGCGGGTGCTCAAGAGCTGCAGCGGGCTGCTGTATGACGCCCTGGCGCAGGTGTATGCCAGCCTGGGGTTCGACGACGCGGTCGGCGATGAGGTCTTCCGTGACCTGGTCATCGCCCGGGTGGTCGAGCCGACCAGCCTGCTCGACGCCGATCGGGTCCTCGCCGAGCTGGGACGTACCTCAGCGTCACTGTCGACCCGCAAGCGCACCCTGCGCCGTGCCCGCGGTGGTGGTTACCGCGACCAGATCGCCGCAGCGTGTTTCGCCCACGCCCGCACCGCCGGTGATGTCAGCCTGGTGCTTTACGACGTCACGACCCTGTATTTCGAGGCCGACAAGGAAGACGACCTACGCCGCGTGGGGTACTCCAAGGAACGCCGAGTGGACCCGCAGATCGTGGTCGGGCTGCTGGTCGATCGGTGCGGATTCCTTGGAAATCGGCTGTTTCGAAGGAAACAAGGCCGAAACTCTGACGATCGTGCCGATCGTGAAGGCATTCCAAGCCCGCCACGAGATCACCGACATTGTCGTCGTCGCTGATGCGGGCATGCTGGCCAGCGGCAATCTGCGCGAACTTGATGAGGCAGGGTTGCGGTTCATCGTCGGATCGAGGGTTACCAAAGCGCCCAACGATCTGGCCTCGCACTTCCATTGGCACGGCGACTTCTTCACCGATGGCCAGATCATCGACACCATCACCCCACGCGATCGACGCGGCACCGCGACCAAGACCAGCGACCCCAAGCGCAAAGCCGAGCCCGTCTGGGATCCGGCGACCCACACCAAGTCCTGGCGGGCGGTGTGGGCGTACTCGACCAAACGCGCGGTGCGCGACACCAAGACGCTCAACCTGCAGGAGAACAAGGCCCGCGCGGTCGTCGCCGGCGAGAAAGCCGCGCGGGTACCGCGGTTCATCAAGAACTGCAACGGTTCCCAAGAATTTGACGAGGCGTCGTTGCAGCGCGCCCGCCGCTTGGTCGGGCTCAAGGGCTACGTCACCAACATCGACGCCGCACTGATGCCCGCGACCGAAGTGGTCGCCAGCTACCACGACCTCTGGCACGTCGAGGCGTCCTTCCGGATGTCCAAATCCGACCTCGCTGCCCGGCCCATGTTCGCCCGCACCCGCGACGCCATCGAAGCCCACCTGACCATCGTGTTCACCGCCCTGGCCGTCAGCCGCGAAGTCCAGACCCGCACCGGCCTGTCACTGCGCCGATTCCTACGCACCCTCAAACCCTGCGATCAGCCACCATCGACCTCAACGGCGTCATCGCCACCTACCCGCCAGCCCTAAACACCGAGGTCAACGCAATCCTCAACGCACTGAACGCCGAGAATTCAAGGCACTAAGCCAAATGACCCAACTCGGGCCAGGCGGTGCGAGTGTCGCTTGCCAGGGTGATGGGACCACCTGATTGCCAGGGGGATGGGACCACCGTGGCGCGTTATCGAGGATGCTCGTCGGGTCCCTCTGGGTCAAGCTGACCGGGTCGGGTGCGTTGGCGGTAGGACGGTCCTTCGATGACCAGGGTGTGGGCCGCAGCGGTGAGTCGGTCGATGGCTGATTGGGCGAGCAGGGTGTCGGCGGTCATGGTCAGCCATTCGGCGGGTTCCCGGTTTGATGTCACGATGGTGGTCTTGGTTTGGTGGCGTTCGACGACGATTTCGTAGAAGTCGCTGGTTTCGGTGGCGTCGAGGGGTCGCAGCGCGAAGTCGTCGATGATGAGGACGTCGACGGCCGCCAGTCGGCGGATCTCGGCGTCGACGGTGTGGTCGAGTCGGGCGGCGCGTAGCCGGGTGAACAGTTTGTCGGATCGGGCGAACAGGACGGTGTGGCGGCGACGAATGGCCAAGTGCCCCAGTGCTGTTGCCAGATGTGTTTTGCCTACGCCCACGGGCCCGAGGATGATTGCGGACTGTCCGGCGTCGAGGAATCGTAGCGAGGTCAGGTCGCCGAGCAGGGTACGGTCGTAGCGCAGGTCCTGTTGTGCGGTCCAGGAGTCGAAGCGCATCGTCGGGTCGAGTCCGGCTTTGGCCGCCCGCAGGGCGGCTGATCGGGATTCGCGTCGGGATACTTCGTCGGCAAGAAGTGTTTCGAGGAATCCGATGTGGCTGAGTTTGTGCTGGCGGGCCAGTGCGGCCCGTTCGGGCAGGGTGTCGGCCAGGGCGCCGAGCTTGAGCGCTTTGAGCAGTCGGAGCAGGTCGGCGCCGACCGGGTCTGCGGCCACGCGGTTGGTAGTGGTCATATCAGCAGGTCTCCTCGGAGTCGGCATTGGCGATGACGGTCAATGATGTTGAGGTGGTGCCGAATTCGGATGGATCGCGCGAGAACCGGGTAGCGGTTTGGCCGACGGCCAGCGGCAGTGCCGGGATCGTGTTCTCGGTGGCGCGCTCGAGCATCGAGGCGATCTTGTTGACCGAGACGACGTCGAGATCCAGTGCCACCGAACATGCCTGCTCGACACGCTGCGCGCCGTAACGGCGCACCAGGCCCTGGAGTCGGTAGACGGTGCGCATCCGCGTCCACGGCAGCGGATCGTCGAGGATGCGTTCGGCGTAGATCCCGACGTTCGGGCCATAGGCGGCGCAGGTGGCGATCAGCGTCGTTAAGTCCCGCAGCGCGTAACCGACTTTGTGTTCGGGTAGATCAGCGCGGTCGGTACTGCGGCCTCCCGCAGGCTGACGAGGATGGACTTTGACCAGCACACCGCGGTGATAGAACTTCACCAGCTCACCGTCAGCACGCACGTCGAGGGTGTGCCCGATCCACTGCTCAGGAAGCGAGTAGAGGGCTTTGGCGACCTCGGCGTGGAAGTCGCGGTGCACCTTGACCGCTTTGAACACCGGCACGTCGTAGGCCCCCGGCACCGCCAGCAGCAGCGGTTGCTCCTCGGTGGTGAACACCTCCACCGGCCGTGCGCAGGTGGTGCCGTGGATGCGGGTCCCGGCAGTACGAAGACACCACACGGTGACAGCCTGCTGCGCCTGCTCAATACTGGCGAATGTTTCACCGTCCCAGAAGTTTCGGCGCACGTACTGCACCGCACGCTCCACTCGCGGTTTGTCCTTTGGGGAGCGCACCCGAGCCGGGTCGGTGAGGAACCCGACATGACCGGCGTAGTCGAGCCACCCCTGGGTGAATCGGGGATTGACCGCATCAGCGGCGGCGATCACCGGCTTGAGGTTGTCCGGGATCAGCACCGCGAACACCCCTCCGAAGAACTCCCACGCCGCCTGACATCCGGCGATCACCGCCACCAGGGTCTGCGAGTAGGTCAGCCACACGAACATGTGCCGGGAGTAGACGGCGGTGAAGATCAGCGCGTGCACCTTGCGGCGCCGCCCACCATCGGCGTCGGTGAGCATCCCGAGGTAGCCGAAATCGATCTGGCATTCCACCCCGGGATCCCCGTCGGCGACCCGCACCGTGGTGTCCTTGCGGCCGAAACCGCAACGCTCACCGGCGAATCGGTTCAACGTGCGATACGGCACCACGCACCCCTGACGGGCCAGCAGGGTCTCGATCTTGGTGATCGTCAACGGACGCTGCTCACCCTCGCCGGCCACCCACGCGGTGATCTGGTCCTCGAACCCCAGCAGCTGTTCCCACGCTGCGCCGTGGCCATCCGGGCGTACCGGGCGCACCGCGTCGGCGACAGCCCCGATCAACCCGTCATCGACGGCCTCAACGCCGTCGCTGCGGTGCAGACCAGCCGCTTGCGCAGCCTCGACGTAGCGGCGCACAGTTTTGCGGTCCACGCCGCAATGCGCGGCGATCGTGCGGTAGCCCGGTGCCGGTAGCCCGGCGACCCCAGCCACACCCGCAGCACTTCCCTGATCTCGTTCACACTGACCTCCCGAAAAGCCATGCCCGCCGCCTCCGTGACTTCGACCGTCACGGCGATCAAACGAACAGATGAAGGGACCACCGACGCGACGCGCCGGTGGTCCCATAACTGGCAATCCAGGTGGTCCCATCACCCTGGCAAAATCAGCTCACACTGGTCCCATCCTCCTGGCAGACGACACGAGGTTGCGTCTAGCTGATGAGCCAACGCCGTCAATACGTCAGCTTGTTCGCCAGGAGTCCGTGCTGTATGTCGGCGTCGCCTGAAAACTAACCCCGTGTCGGCGGGTGAATTTTGACCCCTTCGTCTGAGTCTCGGCTTACGAGCCGAGAGGAGAAGGGAGTGTTGTCAGTGGAGGATTGGGCTGAGATCCGCCGGTTGCATAAGACCGAGGGGTTGCCGATCAAGTTGATTGCCAGGACGTTGGGGATCTCGCGCAACACGGTGCGGGCGGCGGTGGCCTCCGACGGGCCGCCGAAGTACGTGCGCAGGCCGGCGGGGTCAGCGGTGGATGCGTTCGAGGACGCGATCCGGGCGCAGCTAGCAGCGGTGCCGACGATGCCGGCCACGGTGATCGCCGAGCGGGTCGGCTGGACGCGGGGCATCACGGTGTTCAAGGAACGGGTCCGGGAGCTGCGCCCGGCGTATCTGCCCCCGGACCCTGCCGGGCGCACGTCCTATGACGCCGGGGATATCGCGCAGTGCGACCTGTGGTTCCCACCCACGACGCTTCCGGTCGGCTATGGGCAGACCCGGACCGCGTTGCAGTTGCCGGTGCTGACGATGGTGCTGGGGTACTCGCGGTGGCTCTCGGCGATCCTGATCCCGTCGCGGCGGGCCGAGGACCTGTTCGCCGGCTGGTGGAACCTGATCGCCGCGCTGGGTGCGGTGCCCCGCACCCTGGTCTGGGACGGCGAGGGCGCGGTCGGGCGGTGGCGAGCCGGAAGGACCGAACTAACCCGGGACTGCCAGGCATTCCGCGGGGTCCTGGGCACCAAGGTCATCGTGCTCAAGGGCGGAGAGCCCGAGCACAAGGGCATCGTCGAGCGCAGCCACGACTACTTGGAGAGGTCGTTTCTGCCGGGTCGCAGTTTCACCGGGCCCGGGGACTTCAACTATCAGCTGCAGAAGTGGCTGAATGTGGTCAACACCCGTCGGCGTCGCGTGTTGGGGTGTGCGCCGACCGATCGGATCGGAGCAGACCTGGCGGCCATGCTCACGTTGCCGCCGGTGGCTCCGGAGGTGGGCTGGCGCAACTCGACCCGGTTGGCCCGCGATCACTACATCCGGCTGGACTCCAACGACTACTCGGTGCACCCCGCGGTGATCGGGCGGCGCATCGAGGTGATCGCCGACCTGGACCGGGTGGTCGTGTTCTGTGACGGCAAGACCGTCGCCGAGCACGAACGGGTGTGGGCGTGGCATCAGACGATCACCGACCCCGAGCACCGTGAGGCAGCGAACCAGTTGCAGCACAACAGGGTCAGTGCCTTGCGCCCAAACCGGGAACACGATGACCCGTTGTGTGTCGAGCAGCGGTCGCTGACTGACTACGACACCGCCCTGGGTATCGACCTCGGTGACGGCGGGTTCGCCTCATGACCGCCAAGACCACCCGGGCCGCGACATCGACCAACCGGGATCTGACCGCCGAGATCGCCTACCTGACCCGCGCCTTGAAGGCACCCACGATGCGCGAAGCGGTGTCACGGCTGGCCGAGCGGGCCCGAACCGAATCGTGGACCCATGAGGAATTCCTGGTGGCCTGTCTGCAGCGCGAAGTCTCCGCCCGGGAGTCCCATGGCGGGGAGGGCCGCATCCGGGCCGCGCGATTTCCGTCACGAAAGTCTCTCGAGGAGTTCGACTTCGACCATGCCCGTGGCCTCAAACGGGACCTGATCGCCCATCTGGGCACCCTGGACTTCGTCGCCGCCAAGGACAACGTCGTGTTCCTCGGCCCACCGGGCACCGGCAAGACCCATCTGGCGATCGGGATCGCGATCCGGGCCTGCCAGGCCGGCCACCGAACCTTATTCGCCACCGCCTCGGAATGGGTGGCCCGCCTGGTGACGGCGCTCACTGAAATTCCCCACTGACGCTCATCGAAATTCCCCACCCGTGTGGCTCCGCCGAGAAGGGCGGGCCTCCTTCGATGCTGCTGGTGTCTAACGCCTGCAGCACTGTCCGAAGGAGGCCCGCTTTCTCATGCTCACATGGGAGGACGATGTGGAAGTACATGCCCTACGCAAGCGTGGTTGGTCGATCTCGGCGATCGCCCGCCACACCGGTTTCGACCGTAAGACGGTCCGCAAGTATCTGGCCGGTGGCGGCACCCCCGGGGTGCGAGCCCGCCCCGACCCGGATCCGTTTGATCCGTTCATCGACTATGTGGTCGCGCGGCTGACCGAGGACCCGCACCTGTGGGCGCGCACCCTATTCGACGAGCTCGAGGACCTGGGGTTTCCGCTGTCGTATCAGAGCTTGACCCGCAACATCCGCGCCCGGGATCTACGTCCAGTCTGTGAAGCCTGCCGCACGGCCACCGATCGCCCGAACGCGGTGATCCCGCACGCCCCGGGTGATGAAACCCAATGGGACTGGCTGGAATTGCCCAATCCGCCGGCATCGTGGGGCTGGGGCAAGACCGCACATCTGTTGGTCGGGTCGCTGGCGCATTCCGGTAAGTGGCGCGGCTTCCTGGCGGCGAGCGAGGATCAGCCGCACCTGGTCGCCGGGCTGGACCGCGTGGCCCGTGATCTCGGTGGCTTGACCGGGTGTGGCGGTTCGACCGGATGGCCACGGTCTGTGATCCCGGCAGCGGCCGGGTGACCGCCTCGTTCGCTGGGGTGGCCAAGCACTACGGGGTCTCGGTGGCGATCTGCCCGGCCCGGCGCGGCAACCGCAAGGGCGTGGTGGAGAAGGTCAACCACACTGCGGCGCAGCGCTGGTGGCGCACCCTGGCCGACGAAGCCACCGTCGAGATGGCTCAAGCCAGCCTGGACCGCTTCGCGCGGGTCCGTGGTGACACCCGGCTGCGGGCCACTGCCGACGGGCGGTCCTCGGTCGCCGTAATCGCCAAGGCCGAGCCCCTGCACCCGGTGCCGGCGCAGGCGTATCCGGTGATCGTCTCCGAGGCTCGCACGGCCTCGCGCCAAGCGCTGGTGTCCTACCGCGGCAACCGCTACTCGGTGCCACCAGAGCTCGCCGCCGCCCAGGTGGTGGTGTCGCATCCGGTCGGGGGTGAGTTCTGCGACATCGCCACCACCGGCGGGATCGTGATCGCGCGGCACCGGATGGCCGCTGACGGGCTCGGGGTGATGGTCCGCGACAGCGGTCATGTCATCGCCCTGGACGCCGCGGCCATGGCGACCGCGGCCACCGGGCGTCCACACCGCCGCAAGGAACGCATCCCACCCGGCCTGGCCGCCAAAGCCGCTGCCGCACAACTACTTCGGCTCGCATCTGACGATCCCGAGATATCCGAGACAACAACGCCGTCAACCGATTCCACCGTCATCGACCTGTCTGCCTACGAGCGGGCCGCCCAACGAAGGACCATCCAATGACCCCCACCCCACGCACCAAGAAGACCACCACGACCACCGATGAGACGCCGTCGGCATCGGCCAGCAGATACCAACAACTGCGCTCCCATCTGGCCGCGCTCAAACTGCACGCCTGCGCCGAAGCCCTGCCCGCGGTACTCGACGAAGCCAGCTCCGAGGGACTGTCGCTGACCGTGGCACTCGAACGGCTGCTCGCCGTCGAAGTCGAGGCCAGCACCGCCCGCCGACTGGCCGGCCGGCTGCGGTTCGCCTGCATCCCCACCCCGGCCACCCTGGCCGACTTCGATGTCGACGCCGCCGCGGGCATCGACCGCAAGCTCATCGACGAACTGGGCACCTGCCGCTATCTGGAATCAGCGACCAACATCCTGCTCATCGGCCCACCGGGCACCGGAAAGACGCACCTGTCGGTCGGATTGACCCGTCCCGGCGTTTCCGGAGACTTCCGATCTTGGGAGGATCTGGGTTATGGGACGTGTCAGCAAGTACCCCGAGGAGCTTCGTGAGCGTGCGGTGCGCATGGTCGCCGAAGTCCGCCCGCAGTACCCGTCGCAGTGGGCGGCGATCACCGCGGTCGCGGGCATGTTGGGAATCGGCACCCCGGAGACGTTGCGGACCTGGATACGGCGTTCGGAGGTCGATACCGGCCAGCGGCCGGGGGTGACGACTCAGATCGCCGAGGAGAACAAGGCGCTGCGCAGGGAGATCGCCGAGCTGCGTCGGGCCAATGAGATCTTGAAGGCAGCGGCGATTTTCTTCGGGGCCGAGCTCGACCGGCCCGGGAGACGGTGATTCGGTTCATCGCCGAACACAAGGACCAGCAGGTGGCCGGCCCCGACGGCGGGGCCGGACTGCGCTGGGGTGTCGAGCCCATGTGCGCCGTGCTCTCCGAGCACGGCATGCCGATCAGCCCGTCGACGTTCTACGAGTGGATCGCCAAGACACCGACACGGCGCCAGGTCCGCGACGCCGAGTTGGTCGAGATCATCACCGCGGCAAGGGAAGACCGCAAGACCGGGAAGTTCGTGCAGACGTTGGGATCGCGCAAACTCTGGATCTGGTTGCGTGGTCGAGATCACGATGCGGCGCGCTGCACCGTGGAGCGGGTGATGCGTGAAAACGGTTGGGAGGGTGCGCGTTACGGATCTAAGCACCGTACGACCGTCGCCGACGACACCCACGTCCGATACCCCGACCTCGTCGACCGCCGGTTCTACGCGGCTGCACCGAATCGGTTGTGGGTAGCCGACTTCACCTACGTCTCGACCTGGATGGGGTTCGTCTACGTCGCGTTCGTCATCGACGCCTACAGCCGTCGGATCCTCGGGTGGCGGGCCGCCCGGACGATGACCACCGACCTGGTCCTCGACGCCGTCGAGCACGCCTTCTTCACCCGCGCACAGGACGGAACCACCAGCCTGCACGGGCTGATCGCCCACAGCGACGCGGGCAGCCAGGGCGGATTCAACTGGTCGTCGCAACACCTTGATCACGGAGGTGTGGTGTGGCCAAGCGTAAGGACGCGGAATCGGTTGGTAGGCGACGGCAGTGGGCGGCTGACCGTGCGTTGCGGCCTGCGATGCGCTCACCAGGGCGCCCGGACCCGTCGCGGTCGGTGCAGCGTCAGTTTTGGCGGCTGATCGCCCAGGGTGTCTCCACCGACGACGCAGCCGCAGAGGTCGGCGTGTCGACACCGGTGGCGACCAGGTGGTTCCACCACGCTGGCGGCATGACGCCGATCAGTCTGGATGAGCCCACGGGCCGGTATCTGTCGTTCGCCGAGCGGGAGGAGATCGCACTGCTACGCGCCCAGGGCGCCGGGGTGCGTGAGATCGCCCGCGAGATCAAGCGTGACCCCTCGACAGTTTCGCGGGAACTGCGGCGCAACGCAGCCACCCGCAGCGGCACGCAGGTGTACCGCGCAGGGGTGGCGCAGTGGAAGGCCCAGCAAGCAGCAAAGCGCCCGAAACCCGCGAAACTGGCAGTCAACCCGCAGCTGCGTGAGTACGTGCAGCAGCGGCTCGATGGCAGTGTCCGCGGACCCGACGGCACCGCCGTCGCAGGTCCGCAGACCAAGGCCTGGAACGGCCGCAACAAGCCGCACCGACAAGACCGACGGTGGTCGACAGCATGGAGCCCGGAACAGATTGCCCACCGCTTACCGCTGGATTTCCCCGATGATGAGTCCATGCGCATCAGCCATGAGGCGATCTATCAGTCCTTGTTCATCGAGGGGCGTGGGGCGCTCAAACGGGAATTGGTCGCGTGCCTGCGGACCGGTCGTGCGCTGCGGGTCCCGCGGGCCAGGACACAGAACAAACCGCAGGGACATGTCACCGCGGACGTCGTGATCAGCAAACGCCCTGCCGAAGCCGCCGATCGCGCAGTTCCTGGGCATTGGGAGGGTGATTTGATCATCGGTGCGGGCCGGTCGGCGATTGCCACCGTGGTGGAACGCAAGAGCCGCTCGGTGATGCTGGTTCACCTTCCCCGCCTCGAGGGGTGGGGTCTGGCGCCGCCGGTGAAGAACGGGCCGGCGCTCAGCGGCTACGGCGCCGAGGCGATGAACGCTGCCCTGATCGCCTCACTGGCACAGCTACCCAAGCAGCTGCGTCAGACGTTGACATGGGACCGCGGCAAAGAGTTGGCCGCGCACGCCCAGTTCACCTTCGACACCGGAACGAAGGTGTTTTTCGCCGACCCGCACTCGCCATGGCAGCGGCCTACTAACGAGAACACCAATGGCGTTCTGCGTCAGTACTTTCCGAAAGGCACCGACTTATCTCGATGGTCGGCTCAAGACCTCGAAGCGGTCGCACTGACGCTCAACAACCGACCCCGAAAGGTCCTCGGCTGGAAGACTCCCGCCGAAGTCTTTGCCCAACAGCTACACTCACTCCAACAACCCGGTGTTGCAACGACCGATTGAACCCGCCCAGTACACCTCGGTGGCCTTCACCCAGCGGCTCATCGACGAAGGCGTCGATCCCTCGGTCGGCTCGGTCGGCGACGCGCTGGACAACGCCTTGGCCGAGACCACCGTCGGGTCCTTCAAGAACGAGGTCATCCGGCGCCAAGGCCCCTGGCGTGACGTCAACCAGGTCGAGTTGGCGACCGCCGAGTGGGTGATGTGGTTCAACACCGAACGCCCGCACGAGTACCTCGACGACTTCACCCCCGAGGCCGTCGAGAAGCTCCACTACGATCACAGACGCATCCCACCGAAGGCGGGATGAATCAACGAATGCAGTCTCCGGACTCGCCGGGACGGGTCAGATTGGCACGCGCTGCAGCACATGCTGGCTACCGGACCTACTTCACCACCGCCGCCGACCTGGCCGCTCGGTGCCACCGCGCCGCCATCGAAGGCCGATGGGCCACCACCATGCGGTTCTACGCCGGCCCCACCCTGCTGGTCATCGACGAGCTCGGGTATCTGCCACTACCGGCGGAGGCCGCCTCAGCACTGTTTCAGGTTGTCTCCCAACGATATTTGAAGACCAGCATCGTCATCACCACCAACCGAGGCGTCGGCGCCTGGGGCGACATCCTCGGCGACACCACCGTGGCCGCCGCCATGCTCGACCGCCTGCTCCACCGCTCAGTGGTCATCAACCTCGACGGCCAGTCCTACCGACTCCGAGACCACCACGACGCCGCCGAAACCATCCGCCGAACCACCACCGGCACCCGCCAACCACTACACTGACCGCTGCTCACAGGTGGGGAATTTCAACGAGCACACCTGGGGACTTTCGATGAGCGCCGTCACTGGCGGAGGCTCATCACGCCGGGCGGCTGCAACAAGAACTCGTCCGGCTCGGGCGCTACCCGCTGCTCGTTATCGATGAGGTCGGCTACATCCCGTTCGAACCCGAAGCGGCCAACCTGTTCTTCCAGCTGGTCTCCAGCCGCTACGAACGTGCCTCCCTGATCGTCACCTCCAACAAACCCTTCGGCCGCTGGGGCGAAGTCTTCGGCGACGACGTCGTTGCTGCAGCCATGATCGACCGCCTGGTCCACCACGCCGAAGTCATCGCCCTCAAGGGCGACTCCTACCGCATCAAAGACCGCGACCTCGGGAGAGTCCCGGGATCGACAACCGAAGAATGAACACCAAGGGGGTCAATTTTCAACCGACGAAAAGGGGTCAATTTTCGGCCGCCGTTGACACTGTAACTAGCGAGGCTCTTAAGAGTCGCCGCAGGTCGTCAACGGCTTGCTCGTTCTGAATTATTTTGACGAGGTCGGGGGCGGAAAGATTCGGGAGGTGGGGGATGTCGGCCCACATTGCGGCCTGAGCAGCTGTGTTGCCGCTACTGCGCCCTCGACGGTCGAGGAGCCGTGCTTCGAACATCGACGCTGACACGTAGTCGGAGCCGTAGACGTCTGCCGTGACGAGTCGCTTGGCCGTTCGCTGCACGTAGAAGCTGATTGCGGAGTCTGACACCTGCTTGATCCACGGGTTGTAATCGTGTGCTGGGTCATAGGATTGGAGCATGCGGGATGTGAATCGCCCGTCGCCCGCGCTCAGGGAGTCAGGGTCGATATGGCTGTAGAGCCAAAACTTGTCGGCGTACATCGACAGATCGTCTTTAGCTCGCACAAATAGGGCTTCTCGTGCAGTCGGGCCTTCGAGAATGAGCTGGTCCCTAACCCAGGAGACGAGCGCGGCATCTTCTAAGTCGTGGTTGGTGAGCTTGATAGATGCCGCACCGCTCAGAGCAATCGCTGGTCCGATAGGCACCGGGATCACCAGTCCTGCACTGAGGAGTTTGCTCAGTTTCAGCTCGTTTTCTGCTGCCCTCCTTAGGGATCTGTTTTGTGGACCTCCCAAAAGCACCTCGAAGACGCGATCTGGCATCACCACGTGGTCTGCCAAGAGCAGGGTGCGGCCGAGGAACTTCGCTGGATCGAGCTCTTGATTCCAGAGCATCGACGGTTTCGGAGCTTTCTGAGCGAGAGCGCTTACCGTCCGGATTGATTGCGCTGCCAGAAGGAGAATCCCATGCTTGACCTCGTCGCTCAGCTCCGAATCATCGGTACTGAGTGATGTCAGTCTGCTTAGGACTTCGATTCGAAGTCGCCCGAGATCGGGGGGAGACAACACTTGACCAGCAGATGCGGCAACCTCAATGAGGTGCGAGTCCCAATTTGTGTATTTGACAGCTCTGGCAGCCAGCTCAGTCTCGACGATCCTGAAGGGGGCTCCGCCCTCCGGGACAGTGATCGCATCGCCGGCCATATTCACGGTCGGGCTCAAGAAAACGCTGCCCTCCAAGTCGGGCGGCAGCGGTGCGCCCGGCTGCGAGCCGGGGCGGTGATTGCCATGACAGCGCTTGTATTTCACACCCGATCCACACCAGCACATCTCATTGCGACCCAGCGGCGCCAGCGGATCCACGATTGTCACCCTTTCTTATTGGTCATTTGACCCACCGTCTGCCTCAACCTCAACGTCAGGCGCAAAATTCTGGGGGTTGTTCCATAACCTGCGCATCGACTCCAGCTCGTAGTCGTCCAACGGTCTTTCGCCGAAGTGCGCGAATAGGGTTGTATCCCAAGGTCGTACCTTGTCATGGCGTGGAGTCAGCATCACTGCGACCGTTGTCGCATCGCTTCGTCGGTCGGGTTCTAGGTGCGTGATCCATTCGTGGTGGCGCAGCATGCCCCATAGTTTGAACGCGTACCTATGCCGGTCGGTGAAGTGATTGCAGACTGCGTATGCCAGATGAAGGTTGTTGACCGTCCCTCTGTGTGACGACCACGGCGGGGGTGATCGTCATTGAAGTTGTCGAAATCCCGGGTCGGGGACGGCGGTCGTCTGCATCATCAGCGTGCCCACGAACGGACCCCGCGCTGGTCTGCTCGCGCAGAGTCCATTTCGGCTCCGGCGCGATGCCGAATCCCGAGATCGTCACAATCGGTGACGGCGGACGCGTCGATTCTGCGGTCGCCCAACACGAACTGACCCCTATCCCGGTTCCCGGGTGATAGGTAAGGCTGGTGGATCATGGACTGGCTCTGCGGTGATCGTCGCGCGCACCGGCGAACTGGCCGAGAAACTGCTCGCCGCCGGCGAACTCCGCTGCCCGCGGTGCCGCGACGGCCAGCTGACTTCTTGGGGCTACGGCAGGCGGCGCTCCGTGCGCGATCACGACGGGACCACGATCACGGTGCGCCCCCGCCGCACGCGATGCCGGTCCTGCTCGTCAACGCATATCGTGATGCCCGCCGCTCTGCAGCCACGCCATGCCGACACCACCGCAGTGATTGGAACAGCATTGCTGCACAAAGCAAATGGACTCGGACACCGGCGTATCGCGGCGACCATGGGGCGGCCGGTGTCCACCGTGCGCCGCTGGCTTCGCCGACTACCGCCAGAGCACCTGGACCGTCTCGCACGCGACGGGACCGAGCAGCTGCTCGCCCTGGACCCCGACACGTTCACCGCGCTGCGCTACCGAGGGAACATGTTGCACCACGCGCTGTCGCTGTTGTCGGCAGCGGCCTACTGGGACCGCCGCCGCTACGCCCTCGGTGAGCCGCCGTGGACCCTGATCGGGATGTACACCCGCGGCCGCCTTCTGGCGCCACCCGGCTGACCCTCCGACGTCCCCGCGCTGCCGCCGGGGGCGTCATCACCATGCCTGCCGACAGTCGTCACCATGACGACCACCGCGTCGCCGCGACGATTACCCCGTCACAATGCAGACCGACCCCCGAAATCACGTCTGCATCCACAGTGACGCCATCGTCTGCATCCTGAGCGACGGCCAACAAAGGTCGGTCTCGCCGAGTAGATAGCGTCGAAAATCCCAACGGGTGGTGCCGATGTCGACCCGGGGTGCTTTGCTCATGTTGGTCAACAGCAGTCGGCCAACAACGGCGCGCTCGGCTACGTAAAGCTTGTCCTGAGTTGGGTCACTTTGGTCAGTTTTGTAGGGTGGCGGTGTCTTGAGCTGGGGTGATGTCTCCGCTTAGCCTGGATACACCGATTAGGTGGCGGCCTGGAGTGGGTTGAAACAGCGAAATGCCCTGTCGTGGTGGGAGAATGAGATTTGTTCAGGATCCAATTCAGCCACTACGAAGGGCATCTCGTAGATGCAACTATCTCACACTCGGCCCGTCGCGGCGGCCCGCTTCGATGATCCGAACCTGGTGTCGTGCGCCGGACTGGTCCCGATCACCGCGTTGGCGCAAGAATGCGGTCTGGCCGCGTTGGCTGATGAGCACCTCACGGTGCCCACGGACAAGGGCTCCAACGCGGGGGCGAAGGTGAGCGCGCTGGTCGCGGGGATGGTCGCTGGCGCGGACAGCATCGACGATATGCGCCTGCTGCGCCACGGCGCGATGCGCACGGTGTTCGACCGTCCGTATGCACCCTCGACGCTGGGCTCGTTCCTGCGGGAATTCAGCTTCGGCCACGTCCGCCAACTCGACGCCATCGCGGCGCGGGTGCTGGCGAGCCTGCACGAACGCACCCCGGTGCTGGCCGGCATCGACGGCCCCGTGCTGGTCGATCTCGACGACACCATCATCGAAGTCCACGGCTACAGCAAGCAAGGATCCGGTTACGGCTACTCCGGAGTCCGGGGTCTCAACGCCCTGCTGGCCACGGTCACCACCGGTCAGTGTGCTCCGGTGATCGCCGCCCAACGCCTGCGCAAAGGCTCGTGTGGCTCCCCACGCGGAGCTGCCCGCATGATCAGCGACACCCTGTCCACTGTGACACGGCTGCGCTCACCCGAGGCCACCAGCAAGCCGCTGGTCCGCGCCGATTCGGCGTTCTACGGTCACCGCAGCGTGGGCGCGGCGCTGCGCGGTGGCGCCGAGGTGTCGATCACCGTGCCCCTGGACTCGAAAGTCAAGGCTGCGATCGCGGCCATCAACGATGATGCGTGGACCTCGATCGAGTACACCGACGCCGTCTACGACGAAAACACCGGCCAATGGATCTCCCGGGCCGAGGTCGCCGAGATCGGATTCACCGCGTTCAGCTCCAAGAAAACCCACCAGCAGGTCCCGGGCCGCTTGGTGGTACGCCGCATCCCCGACCTGAACCCCACCAGCGATGGACAGGCCACCCTGTTCGACACCTGGCGGTTTCACGCCTTCTTTACGACCACCGATCTGGACACCGTCACCGCCGACAAGACTCACCGCGGCCACGCGATCATCGAACAGGTCCACGCCGACCTGAAAGCCTCCGCGCTGGCCCATCTACCGTCAGGCCGGTTCTCGGCCAATAGTGCATGGTTGGTGCTGGCGGTCATCGCGTTCAACCTCACCCGCGCCGCGGCCACCCTCACCGGCCCCACGCTGGCCAAGGCCCGCACCGCCACCATCCGCCGCACGCTGATCACCGTGCCCGCACGCATCGCCTCCTCGGCACGACGGCTGACGTTGCACCTGCCGCGCAACTGGCCCTGGGAACACGCATGGAACTTGCTGTTCGGCAACCTCTTCGGCCGATATCAGCCGCTCACGGCCTAATCAGACCACTCCCTACCGGCCTTCGACGCGAAACACCAACAGGAACAACCCGATACCGAGATCGGGCGATCAGCCACGCCCACTGGGACCTATACATCAGCTCAAAGCCTCACAACCAGATTCAACCCCACACCAACCGCCGATCGGTGTATCCAGGCTTAGTGCCCGTGCTAGGCACTAATTTGGGTCAGTAGGCTGCCTGGATGGTGTGGATTCGGCGGGTGCGCACGGCCTCGGGCGCGACCGCGGTCCAGATCGCCGAATCCGTCGATGGCCGCCGCCGGATCGTGCGCCATGTGGGCTCTGCGCGTGATGACGCCGAGCTGGGTCTGCTGCTCGAGGAGGCCCGCCGGCTGTTGGCCGATGACACCCAAGGCGAGTTGGATCTGGGGATCACGCCGAAAGCCGTTCGAGCCCATATGGTTCCACCGCCAGCTGGCATGCTGTTCACCGAGGATGCTGGAGAATCCGCAGTACGGGAGTTGGTGGTGCGGCCGCGGGTGCTCAAGAGCTGCAGCGGGCTGCTGTATGACGCCCTGGCGCAGGTGTATGCCAGCCTGGGGTTCGACGACGCGGTCGGCGATGAGGTCTTCCGTGACCTGGTCATCGCCCGGGTGGTCGAGCCGACCAGCCTGCTCGACGCCGATCGGGTCCTCGCCGAGCTGGGACGTACCTCAGCGTCACTGTCGACCCGCAAGCGCACCCTGCGCCGTGCCCGCGGTGGTGGTTACCGCGACCAGATCGCCGCAGCGTGTTTCGCCCACGCCCGCACCGCCGGTGATGTCAGCCTGGTGCTTTACGACGTCACGACCCTGTATTTCGAGGCCGACAAGGAAGACGACCTACGCCGCGTGGGGTACTCCAAGGAACGCCGAGTGGACCCGCAGATCGTGGTCGGGCTGCTGGTCGATCGGTGCGAATTCCCCTTGGAAATCGGCTGTTTCGAAGGAAACAAGGCCGAAACTCTGACGATCGTGCCGATCGTGAAGGCATTCCAAGCCCGCCACGAGATCACCGACATTGTCGTCGTCGCTGATGCGGGCATGCTGGCCAGCGGCAATCTGCGCGAACTTGATGAGGCAGGGTTGCGGTTCATCGTCGGATCGAGGGTTACCAAAGCGCCCAACG
The DNA here is from genome assembly GCF_025263565.1 of Mycobacterium sp. SMC-8. Classification (NCBI taxonomy): domain Bacteria; kingdom Bacillati; phylum Actinomycetota; class Actinomycetes; order Mycobacteriales; family Mycobacteriaceae; genus Mycobacterium; species Mycobacterium sp. SMC-8. Next base: position 1,564,231 of record NZ_CP079865.1, on the reverse strand, counting down.
ATCTGGCCTCGCACTTCCATTGGCACGGCGACTTCTTCACCGATGGCCAGATCATCGACACCATCACCCCACGCGATCGACGCGGCACCGCGACCAAGACCAGCGACCCCAAGCGCAAAGCCGAGCCCGTCTGGGATCCGGCGACCCACACCAAGTCCTGGCGGGCGGTGTGGGCGTACTCGACCAAACGCGCGGTGCGCGACACCAAGACGCTCAACCTGCAGGAGAACAAGGCCCGCGCGGTCGTCGCCGGCGAGAAAGCCGCGCGGGTACCGCGGTTCATCAAGAACTGCAACGGTTCCCAAGAATTTGACGAGGCGTCGTTGCAGCGCGCCCGCCGCTTGGTCGGGCTCAAGGGCTACGTCACCAACATCGACGCCGCACTGATGCCCGCGACCGAAGTGGTCGCCAGCTACCACGACCTCTGGCACGTCGAGGCGTCCTTCCGGATGTCCAAATCCGACCTCGCTGCCCGGCCCATGTTCGCCCGCACCCGCGACGCCATCGAAGCCCACCTGACCATCGTGTTCACCGCCCTGGCCGTCAGCCGCGAAGTCCAGACCCGCACCGGCCTGTCACTGCGCCGATTCCTACGCACCCTCAAACCCCTGCGATCAGCCACCATCGACCTCAACGGCGTCATCGCCACCTACCCGCCAGCCCTAAACACCGAGGTCAACGCAATCCTCAACGCACTGAACGCCGAGAATTCAAGGCACTAAGCCAAATGACCCAACTCGGGCCAGAGCACCTGGACCGTCTCGCACGCGACGGGACCGAGCAGCTGCTCGCCCTGGACCCCGACACGTTCACCGCGCTGCGCTACCGAGGGAACATGTTGCACCACGCGCTGTCGCTGTTGTCGGCAGCGGCCTACTGGGACCGCCGCCGCTACGCCCTCGGTGAGCCGCCGTGGACCCTGATCGGGATGTACACCCGCGGCCGCCTTCTGGCGCCACCCGGCTGACCCTCCGACGTCCCCGCGCTGCCGCCGGGGGCGTCATCACCATGCCTGCCGACAGTCGTCACCATGACGACCACCGCGTCGCCGCGACGATTACCCCGTCACAATGCAGACCGACCCCCGAAATCACGTCTGCATCCACAGTGACGCCATCGTCTGCATCCTGAGCGACGGCCAACAAAGGTCGGTCTCGCCGAGTAGATAGCGTCGAAAATCCCAACGGGTGGTGCCGATGTCGACCCGGGGTGCTTTGCTCATGTTGGTCAACAGCAGTCGGCCAACAACGGCGCGCTCGGCTACGTAAAGCTTGTCGAGCAGGTGCAGTACAAACAAGCGGTCTGCCTCGTCGCCGACCCGTCGGCTTTCCGCAACGTCTTCGAGGATCTGGCGATACATTCGCACCCCGTATTCGTCTGCTGCGCTTGCCGGTTCAAGTGGCAGTGTCGGTCGTGAGGTGCGAAGCTCCGGGTCGTTGAGGCAGGCCGGGATGCCAGATCGTTCGAAGTCCGGTGGCGTCCGTTCGTCGGCAAGTGCTAGCTCGTAGTAATGAGTGGCGTGCTTGCCAGGCGCTACAACATGCCCGGCGATGCGATGCAGGTAGTCCACGACGGCGGTCGTCGAACGCAGTTGATCGAACAGAAACTCCCATTCTCTCCTCAGGATGACGACGTAGGGGATCGGCACCGTTTCTGAATAGGCGGACACGTTGTCTGGGGGTGTGTCATGGTCGATGATCACCACGCCGACCCACTGAATCGCATTACCGTCGACGGTGATTGACCGACCGCGTGCGTTTGTATGCGCAATGGGTCCGCGCTGAACTGTCCTGACGGATCCGCTTGCCTGCCGCGCTCCTTCCTTGGCCTTCTTGGCGATCCATTTGCGCTCACGATCGTCAGTTGTGGCCGCGTTGGTCCTCGCCTTCACTTGAATGGCTAGTCCGCGAGCACCGCTGATGACGGTTCCGTCGCCGACTTCTCTTGTAGCACTGCCACGTTGAACTGTTTCAGGCCTGAAGACGAAATCCGGAAGGCCCCATTGGGCCGCTGAGTCACGACTCGCATCCTCGGCCGCTACACCACGATTTGCGGCCGGATCGAGATCGCCGGCCATCGGGACTATTCGTCCATAGACGTCGTCGGGTCGCTGAACCAGCATGATGAGGTCGTCCCCTGAACGATAGGTTGCGAGACCAATGTCGGATCGAGCAAGGCCTGCCTCGACATCAGGGTTATCGCTTGTGTCTACTCGCGCCCACAGGGGATCGTCTTCGGCTGGGATAAGCCGAAAGTGGCCATCATTGAGCGGTGCCCGGAGCCCCACTGAACGCTCGAAGGCCACGATGAGCTCATGAATCGCTCGTAGGAGTTCGCGGCATTGGACACTCATGTTGTCGTCGGGGCTGTCGGGCCAGGGCTCGGTATTGAGGATGGCATCAATGGCGATATTGGGGGTGCACTGCGGCGAGGTACCCGGAGGCACACGGAACGTGGCGACCAGATGCGAATCGACGAGCACCCCATCGGGGTAGGTTTGCAACTGAGTGACTATCGCCGGTGGATCTATTTCCAAGGCGGGGAGCGCGGACTGGACCCAAAACGCCGCTAGGGGACGGGCTTCCGGTTGTGCGGGCGTCGCGAGGCCGTACAGGCGCGTCACGACTACGCCGAATCGTTGATGAGCTGGTTTGATGGCATCAGCCCAGTAGTAGGGCTGGAACTGTTCGATCAATTGGATCTGATCAGGTCGCAGCCCCGACAATGCTCCCGACTCAACGAACGCAAGAAATTCAGATTCTGTACCGAAAAGCGGGAGGTGCTCGATCTGGGGTGGGCCCAACGGGCCTGAGACAATCTGCTCGGTGGCGCGCAGTGCTTCGCGTGCGCTCGTCATCAGCGCATCGACGAACGCGCGGGTATGCAGCTCCAAGTCGCGGAGTCGGTGACCCTCGTATTCATCAATTAGGACGTCGACACGTCCATTTCCGGCGCCATCGACGTGAACGTTGGCTCTGAACAGATCCGTCGCGACCAGATCGTTCCACGTGCTCGCCATGCGTTCTGCTGCACGTGTCGCGTCGTCGAATGCTGACCATGCTGACTCGAATTGGGTACTGCGGGCCTCTGGCGCTGTGTCTTCGACATCCACATACGTCTCCTACCGCATGCCCCCGACAAACACGCACTGGTCTGCGTAACCCGTGGGCAGGCTGCTCGCGAAAAGATCTTGTTTGTTGGCGAACCGAAGTGTTGCGGCGGGGCTAGACATCCCAGGACCGTAGGTTGTCAAGCGGCTTGGGTATCTGGGGTGGGCTGGCGGTGTGCCCAGGCTTTGTGTTCGTCGTAGGCGGTGTGGTGGCGCAGGCAGCCGTGCAGGATGCCGACGAGGCGGTTACCGAGGGCGCGTAAGGCTTGGTGGTGGGTATCGCCGGCGGCGCGGTGCTGGTCATAGAACGTGCGGGCACCGGGACTGTTGGTCAGGGCGCAGAAGGCCCATTGGTCGATCGCGTCGTAGAGGCGGCGGTTGCGGACGTGGCGGGCCAGCACGGCGCGTTTCTTGCCCGACGCGACGGTTAGTGGTGAGGTTCCGGCGTAGTTTTTGCGAGACTTGCCGGTGGTGTAGCGGTTCGGGTCGTCCCCGAACTCACCGAGCACCCGGGCGCCGAGGATGACACCGAGTCCTGGCAGGGAGAGGTAGATGTCGGCGTCCGGGTGTGTCTCAAAATGTGTCGCCAGTTCGGTCTCGAGGGCGGCGATCTGATGGTTGATCTCGGCGATGATGGCGACCGCTGCGCGGGTGCTCGCCCCGAACGCGGCGGTGACCGCGGGCGGGGCGGCGAGGTGCTCGGTGCGCAGGGCGGTTTGAATCTCCAGCGCTCTGGCGTCGAGGTTGCGTTGTCGGCCCGCGGCTTTGAGTGCCGATCGGATCTTGGAGACGCTCAAGCGGGCGGCGTCGGCCGGGGTGAATGCGCGACCCAGGATGGCCAGGGCATCGCGGTCAGACAGCGAGTCGAAGGCCTCCAACGCGCCCGGGTAGTACTCCCGCAGCGCCGAGCGCAGTGCGTTGGTGTTGCGGTTGCGCGCCCAGATCAGGTTCTGATGGGTCCGGGCCAGCACCTTGATCGCCTCCACGTCGGGGGTGTCCCCGGCGATCGGACGGTGGTTGTGGCGGTCGGTGCGCACCAGATCGGCCAACACCTTGGCGTCGGCGGCATCGGACTTCGCGCCCGATACCTGGTGGCGGTCGCGGTAGCGGGCCACCGCGAGCGGGTTGACGGCGAACACCTGGTAACCGGCTCCGGCCAGCGCTTCGACCCACAAGCCGCGGTCGGTTTCGATGCCGATCACCACCTGGTCAGGTTCGTCGGCGTGGGTGGCCACCAGTTCGTGGAACCCACCGATCCCGGCAAGTCCCTCCGGGAGCCGACGCGATGCCAGCGTGATCCCGTCGGCGTCCATCAAATGTATGTCGTGGTGGTCCTCGGCCCAATCGTCTCCAACGAAGATCGTCAACTCGCCTCCCTGCTCGATATCGGGTGAAACCTGTTCGAGCCGAAGGACACCCGGCGGCAACCTAATGGATCAGTGCTCGAAGCACGACACCCCATCAGCGCTATAGGTGACCTCACCGACCGGCCGGGGCACGATCTAGCCCTAGAAGTCGAAAAGCGCCTCAGGGCGTGCACAGTGCTCACCGGCCAGCGGCTCGGTGACCAGCGTCCCCTCAACAGATCGCTATCGGGTGAAGACTCGCTGGTCGACTCCCATTAGCCTCGATCTTTCACGTGGCGGGTAGTTGAGGTCTTTTCGTGGCGTGGGTGGGCGGTTCTGACGTGGGCGGCCTGGGGTTCCGGCGTTGCGTCTCGCCGGTGCTCCTGGGTCCTTTGCTCGTCGGAATGGTTTCTGTGTTTTAGGTGGGTTGCAGTGCGGTCCAGCCGAATTCGATGAGGTCGCTCCACGGCCAGCCTCTTGGCAGCCGTAGGTAGCGGCGACGCCCTGAGGTGATGATGCGTCCGGCGACGGCAAGCAGGCGCAGGCGTAGTCGTTTGGGTTCCCAGCCTCTGGCCGGGTGGCCGGTGAAGGCCAGGACTTGGGTCCAGACCAGCAGGTCAGCGGCCAGCAGGGTGATCTCCAGCCAGATCTGATTCTGGGCGAACCCGTGAAACGGCAGGTTGGTCAGTCCGGTGTCTTTGAGGTTGCGGATGCGGTCTTCCGCGCGGGCGCGTTGACGGTGCCGGACTTCGAGATCGCAGATCGACCAACCGCGGGTGTTGGTCGCAAAGCACGTGATCCGCCACCCGTTGTCATCGGTCAGGCGCAACTGCGCGCCGGGATGGGGACGTTCTCGGCGGGCGATGACCCGCATCCCTGCCGGCCAGCCTTTCAGCGTGTCGGGCAGGTAGCGGGTCAACTCAGCGACCTGGGCGCCCTCGCGTGGTGTGCCGTCGCCGTCGAGGGCAGCCCGCCACGCCCGCCGCGGGACCCGGCGCAGCGCTTCGACGATCGGGGGCATGCCGTAGAACCCGACTGAGTACTGCAGTCCCAGGTCGGTGATGTGGTGCAGGAAGTCCTTGACCCCGCCACCGGTGTCGGTGCGCACCAGCACCCGGGCCCGTTCGGGTTCGGGCAGTTGGGCCAACGCGGCATCCAGGACACTGATGTGGTCAGCAGCGCTGTTGGAGCCGGCTGAGCCGGGTCGCAGCAACCCGACCAGGGCTTCACCGGATCCGTGGCTGCCGTGGTCGACGAAGGCGAGCATGGGATGAAACCCGTATCCGTACTTGAAGGTTGGGGTGGCGCCCTGTTTGTCGCTGTGGGCGGTCACCAGGGTGGCGTCCAGATCGACGATGACCTGGCTGCCTGAGGTACCGGCCAGCGGTTGCTGGCGCCGCCATATGTGCGCGCGGGCTGCTGCCCGGGCCGCGCGGATCGCCGCAACGGCGGCATCGACGTCGCCGGCCAGCGTGGCGATCAGACGTGACACGGTGGCATCGGAGGCCACCGCCCCGAACAGCTCGGGCTGAGCACGCACCACCGCGATATCGGCGGCACAGTCACCGCCGAGTGCCACCGCGATCGCGACATCGGTGAGCACCTTGGCCGGGTCGTGCAGGGTTCGTGGTGCCCGCCACCGCTTCAAGACCTCTGACATGGCCTTTTCCAGTCCCGAGACGTGCAGCGTCCGAGCCAACAGCAGCCCGCCGGCCGACGAGACCAACGACTCGCGACCTGAATCCACCAGCAGAGAACGAACCGCGCTACGCTTCACCTACGGAGTGCCTTCCCGCTTTGTGAACATGGACCCTAGACAAGTCACATTTTCTCAAACAGGACAGGCACTTCCGTGCATTACAGGTCGTGTCAACAGCCTATTTCACGAAACGTCGAGGTTAGGCAGTGTGTACTTCGAAGGGCCGCGCCAGAAATAGCCTACAAGTAGAGAAACCGTCTCAATTGTTGGTGGGTGTCGAATATGAGGCCGTAGGAGCGCTCGGACCCGATCTGCGTGGACTTCGCTCGCATATATGCGAAGAGTTGCGCCTCAACATCGTCGATTTCCATTCCATTCGGACAGATCGATAGGAAGAAGGCTGGACGCTCCCACGTGCTCTCGAATGAGAAGGCCCCGTGGTGTTCGTCGCTGTCATCCTCGGTCCGACGGCCAAGTTCAACGATCATGTCGAGCAGCTGTTGTTGCGCCTCGCCCGCCAACGAGAGAAGGTCGGCCCCGCAGCGCAGCCACCCTGGTTGGCGTAAGGCGGCGATCGCGTCAACGAGCTCCAGCATCGCTGGGACGGCGTTGAATGACGGCTTCTCGGGTAATTCGGTCCCCTCGTGTTCGTGCCGATCCATCCATGCGTTGAGCTCGACGCAATGGTCGTCGACCATGTTGACGGCGTCTTCCTCATCAGCGTCGACCCAGAGATCTCCTTGGAGGAAGGTCATGTAAAGGTCAAGTTCGTCAAGTGCCCAGAAGTGAGTGGTGACCGGACTGTCCGTTCGAACCCTGAGGTAGTGCAAGAACTCTGCAGGTCGATCGCAAACGGCGGCGATGGTAGTGAGGTCGTGCAGCGAGGTGATCCATGGGGGTTTGTCCTCGCCCACAATTCCGGCCTGCTGCAGTCGACCGATCGCGGTACCCAGTGGGCCGACATCGTCTAGAAGCGCCGCCACGCAACGGACCTCCCGGATTTGCGACAAGTCCAGCCAGCTCTTGTCGGCGAGCCAGATGCCCCGGTTGATTTCGATGAGACGTTCGATCCGTTTAGCCTGTTCACAAGCGTCGCCGATGGTTGCGGCGAGATCGCGCGAAAGTCGTGTGACGTCTCCTCGTCGCGACTGCTCGGCCATCGACTTGCCTTTCGTCTCCACGACGATCGCAACGTCGTCGATGATGAAGAGGCCATCGCCTTCAACTTGCTTGCCGACCGCGGCGGGGTTCGCACACCCGGACCCAAGCTGGCCGATTTCCTCGTTTTTTTCGGGTGCAAAGTACTTGAATGCAGTGTGCGACGGGGCGGTCTCAAGAATCGACGCGAGCCCGTCGAGCGCGATCTGCTCGCTCATTGCGACGCGAATTTTCTGGTCGTACGCGGTGAAATCCTTACCGTTCGAAGTGAGCGCCTTCTCGAAGATCCTCCGCAACGAGTCGTTTCCCACCTCATTTGACGTCGATACAAAGTGGCCGGCACCGTCGGAAACGAGCGGCGTGCCCAAGAACGGATTCGTCCCGACCAGCATGTCGTAGATACGGTCCGTCGCAGATATCGCTGAGTCGAAGAACTGAGAGAACGAAGTCAAGACAGCAAGCGCCGTCTCATCGTCGACACCTGCCAAGGGCGCAACGTCGTTCGCGGAAATCGTGGCCCGATCTCCCGGCAGAAACATCAGAGCAACCATTTGCGACACCACTTCCTCCGCTTCGGCTGCTGGTATCTGGCCTGGCGGAACGCCCTGGTTGCGCAACATGATCTCCGCGGTTCCATTCCGGAGCTCAGTCATCCGCTGCGATGACACCTCCCTGATGCCTTCACGAACTGCGACGACCTGCGGGTAGGTGTATCCCAAGTGTTTTTGCATGAGGCTAGCCGCCCGCTCGTTGTCGAAGAGCCGAGCTTCGTGCGCATCCCGAACGCTGCTGTACTGCAAGTTGCGGATGCCCATGACCGCGCCTTGATACTCGGCGGCGAGCATCGAGAGAGGGTCACCGTTCAAGGCCGCCTCGGCGAGTTGGCGCGCCTGCGCAAGCCGCATCAAGCGCAAGGCGCGCTGATGTAACTCGTTCACAGCCACGTGGGGTCTGGTTTCGTCGCGCGGAAGTGCGCTCGGTTTCCGAGATCCCCGAGAAAGCAACACGGCGGCCACGATCTCGATGACAAGCGCGCTGCCACCGGGCGCAGCTTGGGAGCCACACCGAGTTCACGTAGTCGCATCAGCTCAATGACGTCGAACGCGTCGGCGTCTCGTACCAGAGCCGCCATCGCATCGACCTCAAGCTGGATCTGTTCGCGCAAAATGGTCCGCACCGCGGCAACTGACTTACAACCGGCGAAAAGGCTTATATCGCTGACCATATCGGCGAGATCGCCTTTTTCGAATCTGGCAGGACCGCCGTCTTGTCTGAGACCAAGTGGATCAAGCTGCCTTCGACGAGGAGCGCCTTTGGGCCCCCTCTTCTTGCATCGCTTCCGCACCTGACTCCAATCCCCGTAACCCGCCGACCGGACGTTTGAGTAGACGACCAGGTGGGCGCACATCGTGCGGGCGTCAAGGTACTCGTCGTGTCCGACAACGAGGCCTTCGCCGAACACGCCGCCGGCATGGACCCCCCGCGCCGGCACGACCGACGGCCGAGGACAGCAGCAATTGGGAAATGGTTGAAGGCTCAATCCCCAGACGCCATTTCCAACAAGTCAAAGTCCGAACTGTCGAACTGGCGGTTCACAAGCTTCCCGGGGACTTGCGCCTCTAACTCCCGCATCTGTGGATCAGGCGCACTCCTTCGAGGCTGCCCACACAAAAACAAAGGTCACGACCCATTTCTGGATCGTGACCTTTATGCCTGCAGTTCGTAGAACCGCTCGTGGTGGGCGAAGGGGGACTTGAACCCCCACGTCCCGAAGGACACTGGCACCTGAAGCCAGCGCGTCTGCCATTCCGCCACTCGCCCGAATGACCGAGGGAGCCTATCACGCAGGCGTCCCGGCCTCCCAACCGTACTGGGCCACCCCCGTGAACTCCAAAACGGGCCGTAGCGAAACTGTGACCTGCGCCGATGCGATTCTCACAGTTCTGTTGGTCACGCATCGCCCCAGATGGCGCTTACCATGCATGCAGGCATCGCCACCAGCCGACACGCTGGCGGCGTCACTGCGCGGGTAATACCAGCGCATCACGGCAAGGGAGGCGAGCGGGGAGATGGGGTTGGTCGGCCGCTTCGAGCGCAAGCTCGAGGACAAGGTCGGTGATGCCTTTGCCCGGGTCTTCGGCGGATCGATCGTTCCGCAGGAAGTGGAGTCGCTGCTGCGCCGGGAGGCCGACGCCGGCGCCCGCGAACTGCATGGTGGACGCATTTTGGCCCCGAACGATTACGTCATTACCCTCAGTGTGCCTGACTACCGAGAGGTGAGTGCCGATCCGGACATCACCGCGACCACGTTCGCCAAGCACTTGGAGGGATACATCCATGAGCAGGGATGGCAAACGTATGGTGATGTGGTCGTCAGATTCGAGCAGTCACCCAACCTGCACACCGGACAGTTTCGCGCGCGTGCCGCGGTCAATCCAGACGCGACCACAGTCGAACCCGCTCCACCCCCACGAGACGTCACGTCCCAGGCAGAACCAGGAGTACCACCGATGACCGACAACCCGACTTACCGCGGCGGCCAAGGACCGGGTCGGCCCGCGGACGACTACTACAACCGTCCCGAAGACGACCGCTACAACCGTCCGGACGAGCAGCGCGGCGGCTACCCCCAGAGCGACCAGGGCCCCGGCCACCCGGATCAGGGCGGCTACCCCGCCCAGGATCAGGGCTACCCGGCCCCGGATCAGGGCTACCCGCCCCGCGGCGGTTACCCCGAGCACGGTGGCTACCCGGATCAAGGGGGCTACCCGGAGCAGGGCGGCTACCCTCCGCAGTCCTATGAGCAGCGTCCGCCGGCCGGTTACGGCCCGCCTCCGGGCTACCCGGATCAGGGCTACCGGCAGGCACCTCCCGGATACGGCCCGCCCCCCGGCGGCCAGCCCGGCTACGGACCGCCGCCGTCGGGCGACTACAACTACGGCCGTCGCCCCGATGACGGCGGGTACGGCCCGCAGAGCCGGCCGTCCTACCCCGATCAGGGTGGCTACCCCGATCAGGGCGGTTACGGCGGCGGTCAGCAGTCCTATGGCGGCCAGGATTACGGGCAGCCCGATTACGGTCGCTACGGCGAGGCCCCGGCCGGTTACGCCGACCAGGGCTACGGTGAGTCCGCCGGCTACGGCGACCAGGGTTACGGGCAGGCCGGCGGCTACGGCGGATACGGCGCCCAGAGCGACTACCCGGCCGCCGGTGCGACCGTCACGCTGCAGCTCGACGACGGCAGCGGGCGTACCTACCAGCTGCGTGAAGGCGCCAATGTGATCGGCCGTGGCCAGGATGCCCAGTTCCGGTTGCCCGACACGGGTGTGTCGCGTCGTCACCTGGAGATCCGCTGGGACGGTCAGGTCGCGCTATTGTCGGACCTCAACTCCACCAACGGCACGACGGTGAACAACGCACCGGTCCAGGAGTGGCAGCTGGCCGACGGCGACGTCATCCGGCTCGGCCACTCCGAGATCATCGTCCGCGTCCACTGAGGTCAAGCCGCTCGGGGGACGCGGTCGCGTGGTGCTCACGCCGATCGACGCCCACGTATGGTGGCGGTGCCGATAGGGCGGAGACGGAGAGGACGTCAGATGCAGGGCCTGGTACTGCAGCTGACCCGTGTCGGCTTCCTTCTACTGCTCTGGCTGTTCATCTGGTCGGTGCTGCGCATCCTGCGCACCGACATCTACGCCCCGACCGGTGCGGTGATGGTACGGCGCGGGCTTCCGTTGCGGGGTTCGCTGCTTCCCAACCGCACCCGCAGGCATGTGCCCCGGCAGCTGGTGGTGACCGAGGGAGCGCTGGCCGGCACCCGCATTCCGCTGGGCACGCAGCCGGTGCTGATCGGTCGCGCCGATGACTCGACGCTTGTGCTCACCGACGACTACGCCTCGACCCGCCACGCCAGGCTCTCGCCACGCGGTCCGGAATGGTATGTAGAGGACCTAGGATCAACAAACGGTACATACCTCGACAGGGCGAAGGTGACGACAGCGGTACGAGTTCCGATGGGCACACCGGTGCGAATCGGCAAGACGGTGATCGAGCTGCGCCCGTGACGCTCGTCCTTCGATACGCGGCCCGCAGCGACCGGGGGTTGGTGCGCGCCAACAACGAAGACTCGGTCTACGCCGGTGCGCGCCTGCTCGCGCTGGCCGACGGCATGGGCGGCCACGCCGCCGGCGAGGTGGCCTCCCAACTGGTGATCGCCGCGCTCGCTCACCTTGACGACGACGAACCCGGCGGCGATCTGCTCAGCAAGCTCGATGCCGCGGTGCGCGAAGGCAACTCGGCGATCGCCGCGCACGTCGAGGCCGATCCCGAACTCGAGGGCATGGGCACCACGCTCACCGCAATCCTGTTCGCGGGCAACCGGCTTGGTCTTGTGCACATCGGCGACTCGCGGGGATACCTGCTGCGCGACGGTGAGCTGACCCAGATCACCAAGGACGACACCTTCGTCCAGACCCTGGTGGACGAGGGCCGGATCACCGCCGAGGAGGCGCACAGCCACCCGCAGCGGTCCCTGATCATGCGGGCGCTGACGGGCCACGAGGTCGAGCCGACGCTGATCATGCGCGAGGCGCGCGCCGGCGACCGGTACCTGCTGTGCTCGGACGGCCTGTCGGATCCGGTCAGCCACGACACCATCGCCGAGGCTCTGCAGATCGAGGACGTCGCCGAAAGTGCGGATCGCCTCATCGAATTGGCGCTGCGCGGCGGCGGACCCGACAACGTGACCGTGGTGGTCGCCGACGTCGTCGACTATGACTACGGCCAGACCCAGCCCATCCTGGCGGGCGCGGTGTCCGGCGACGACGACCAGAGCGCGCCTCCGAACACCGCCGCGGGCCGCGCGTCGGCGTTCAATCCAAAACGCAATGAAGCCAAACGCGTTGTGCCGCAGCCGGAAGAACCGCCGCCGCGTCCCCGCTCCAGGCGCCGCATGTTCATCGCCGCGGCGGTGCTGATTCTCGTGGTCCTGGCCGGCCTCGCCGTCGCACGCGAGATCGTGCGCAACAACTACTACGTCAGCGAGAACGCGGGCACCGTCTCCATCATGCGGGGTGTTCAGGGCTCCTTTCTCGGCTACTCCCTCCAGGAGCCCTACCTCCTGGGATGCCTGAACGCCCGCAACGAACTCTCCCTCATCAGCGCCGACCAATCCCGCGACAACCTGGACTGCCGACTGCTCGGCGTCGACGACATGCGGCCCTCCGAACGCGCGCAGGTGATCGCCGGACTGCCGTCGGGATCGCTCGACGAAGCCATCCGCCAGATCGAGGAGCTGTCCCGCAGTTCCGTGTTGCCGGTGTGCGCTCCCCCGGCGCCGACCACCCGGCCGCCGGCCCCGTCGCCGCGACCCGCCCCGACCTCGGGACCGTCGCCGACCTCCGGCGCGCCGCAGACCACCAGCCCCGCACCCCGCACCAGCCCAGCACCCGAAACACCGCGCACGGTCACCGGTTCCGCTCCCGCGCCGCCGTCGCCGTCTCCCGCGCCGCCGTCGCCGTCACCCTCGGCCCCGTTGCCGACGGTGACCGCACTGCCGCCGCCACCGCCTGAACCGGGAACGAACTGCCGGGAAATCTCATGACGACCCAGCCGCAGCCCGCCGTCGCGGTGACGCCTGCGCTGCCGAACCGCCGCAACGCCGAGCTGTTCCTGCTCGCGTTCGCCGCGCTGATCACCACGATCGCGCTGCTGCTCGTCGAGGCGAACCAGGAGCAGGGGCTGCGCTGGGACCTGGCCCAGTACACGGTGGCCTATCTGGCGCTGTTCACCGGCGCTCACCTGGCCGTGCGCCGCTTCGCCCCGTACGCCGACCCGCTGCTGCTTCCGGTGGTCGCACTGCTGAACGGCTTGGGGCTGGTCATGATTCACCGGCTCGACCTCGCCGAGGGCGAAACCACCGCCCAGGGGCTGGGCGGCACCGCCAACCAGCAGATGCTGTGGACGCTGGCCGGGGTGCTCGGCTTCTCCGCTGTCGTGATCTTCCTGCGCGATCACCGCATGCTGTCCCGGTACGGCTACGTGTGCGGGCTGACCGGCCTTGTGCTGCTGGCCATTCCGGCGGTGCTCCCCCGCTCGATGTCCGAACAGAATGGCGCCAAGATCTGGATTCAGTTCGAGGGCTTCTCGATTCAGCCCGCCGAGTTCTCCAAGATCCTGCTGCTGATCTTCTTCGCCTCAGTGCTGGTGTCCAAGCGCGACCTGTTCACCAGTGCCGGAAAGCATGTCCTGGGCATGGATCTGCCTCGGCCCCGCGACCTGGCCCCGCTGCTGGCGGCGTGGATCGCCTCGATCGGCGTGATGATCTTCGAGAAGGACCTCGGGACCTCGCTGCTGCTGTACGCGTCGTTCCTGGTGATGGTCTACATCGCGACCGAGCGGTTCAGCTGGGTGGTGCTCGGGTTGGCGCTGTTCGCCGCCGGAAGTGTGGTCGCCTACTACGCTTTCGACCACGTCCGGGTACGGGTGCAGACCTGGCGCGACCCGTTCGCCGACCCCGACGGCGCCGGCTACCAGATGGTGCAGTCGCTGTTCAGCTTCGCCACCGGCGGCATCTTCGGCACCGGGCTGGGTAACGGCCAGCCGGGGACGGTACCGGCCGCGTCCACCGACTTCATCATCGCCGCGATCGGCGAAGAGCTTGGGCTGGTCGGCCTTTCAGCTGTGCTGATGCTCTACACCATCGTGATCGTCCGCGGGCTGCGCACCGCCATCGCGGTGCGTGACAGCTTCGGCAAGCTGCTCGCCGCCGGCCTGGCCGCCACCCTCGCGATCCAGCTGTTCATCGTCGTCGGCGGCGTCACCAAGCTGATCCCGCTGACCGGCCTGACCACACCGTGGATGTCCTACGGCGGCTCGTCGCTGGTGGCCAACTATCTGCTGCTGGCCATCCTGGTCTGCATCTCGCACACCGCCCGGCGCCCGATCGGCGCCAGGCCGCTGCCGCCGGGCAACATCGCGGCAGCCAGCACCGAGGTGATCCAGAAAGTATGAACACCTCGCTGCGCCGCATCTCCGTCATGATCATGGGTCTGGTCGTGCTGCTGCTCGCCAACGCCACCCTGACCCAGGTGTTCACCGCCGACGGTCTGCGCGCCGATCCGCGCAACCAGCGGGTGTTGCTCGACGAGTACTCCCGCCAGCGCGGCCAGATCACCGCGGGCGGGCAGCTGCTCGCCTACTCGGTGTCGACCGAAGGCCGGTTCCGGTTCCTGCGCGTCTACCCCAACCCGATGACCTACGCCCCTGTCACCGGTTTCTACTCGCTGAGCTACTCCAGCACCGGGCTGGAACGTGCCGAGGACAGCGTGCTCAACGGTTCCGACGAGCGGCTGTTCGGGCGGCGTCTGGCCGACTTCTTCACCGGCCGCGACCCCCGCGGCGGCAATGTGTCCACCACCATCAACCCGCAGGTGCAGCAGGCCGCCTGGGACGCGATGGAGAAGGGCTGCGACGGACCGTGCACCGGCTCGGTGGTGGCGTTGGAGCCGTCGACCGGCAAGATCCTGGCACTGGTCTCGGCGCCGTCGTATGACCCGAACCTGCTGGCCACCCACGACGTCGCCGAACAGGCCGAGACGTGGCAGCAGCTGCGTGACGACCCGCAGTCACCGCTGCTCAACCGTGCGATCGCCGAGACCTACCCGCCTGGGTCGACGTTCAAGGTGATCACCACCGCCGCAGCACTGCAGGCCGGCGCCACCCCGGACACGCAGCTGACCGCGGCCCCGCAGATCCCGCTGCCGGACAGCACGGCGACGCTGGAGAATTTCGGCGGCACGCCCTGCGGCGCGGGCCCGACCACCTCACTGCGGAACGCGTTCGCCAACTCCTGCAACACCGCGTTCGTCCAGCTCGGCATCGACACCGGCGCCGACCAGTTGCGCAGCACCGCCGGCGCGTTCGGCGTCGGCGAGGATGCGCCGGCGATCCCGCTGCAGGTGGCCGAATCCACCGTCGGCCCCATCGACGACGACGCGGCGCTCGGGATGTCCAGCATCGGGCAGCGCGACGTCGCACTGACGCCGTTGCAGAACGCGATGATCGCCGCGACCGTCGCGAACAAAGGGGTGACGATGCGTCCCTACCTGGTGGAAAGCCTGCGGGGTCCGGACCTGGCGAACATCGCCACCACCGCCCCCACCCAAGAGCGGCGGGCGGTCACCGAGCAGGTCGCGGATACACTTACGGACTTGATGGTCGCCGCCGAGCAGGTGACTCAGCAGAAGGGAGCCATCGCCGGCGTGCAGATCGCATCCAAGACCGGCACCGCGGAGCACGGCACGGATCCGCGCAATACGCCGCCGCATGCCTGGTACATCGCTTTCGCGCCCGCTCAGGCACCCAAAGTCGCGGTCGCGGTGCTTGTCGAGAACGGCGGCAACCGCCTGTCCGCGACGGGCGGCGCACTCGCCGCCCCGATCGGCCGGGCGACGATCGCCGCGGCGCTGAGGGAGGCCTCATGAGCCACCTCGCCGGAGGCGCGCCAATGAGCCACCTCGCCGGAGGCGGGCCAATGAGTCACCTCGCCGGAGGCGAGAAATGAGCCCCCGCGTCGGCGTCACGCTATCCGGCCGGTACCGGCTGCAGCGGCTCATCGCCACCGGCGGCATGGGTCAGGTCTGGGAGGGCGTGGACTCACGTCTGGGCCGCCGTGTCGCGATCAAGGTTCTCAAGGCGGAGTACTCGACGGACGCCGAGTTCGTCGAACGGTTCCGCGCCGAGGCGCGCACCGTCGCGATGCTCAACCATCCCGGCATCGCCGGGGTGTACGACTACGGCGAAACCGATATCGACGGCGAGGGCCGCACCGCCTACCTGGTCATGGAACTGGTCAACGGGGAGCCGTTGAACTCGGTGATCAAGCGCACCGGCCGGCTGTCACTGCGTCACGCACTGGACATGCTGGAGCAGACCGGGCGAGCGCTGCAGGTCGCCCACTCCGCCGGTCTGGTGCACCGCGACGTCAAGCCGGGCAACATCCTGATCACGCCTACCGGGCAGGTCAAGCTCACCGACTTCGGCATCGCGAAGGCCGTCGACGCGGCGCCGGTCACCCAGACCGGCATGGTCATGGGCACCGCCCAGTACATCGCGCCCGAGCAGGCCCTCGGCCACGACGCCACCGCGGCCAGTGACGTGTACTCGCTGGGAGTCGTTGGCTACGAAGCGGTTTCGGGTAAGCGGCCGTTCACCGGTGACGGTGCGCTGACCGTCGCGATGAAGCACATCAAGGAGACCCCTCCCCCGCTGCCGGCCGATCTGCCGCCCAACGTGCGCGAGCTCATCGAGATCACACTGGTCAAGAACCCCGGCATGCGCTACAAGTCGGGCGGTCCGTTCGCCGACGCCGTCGCGGCCGTGCGCGCGGGTCGACGGCCTCCCCGGCCCAACGCCGCACCGTCGATCGGGCGCGCCGCGCCCACCGCGGTGCCACCGGCGATCGCGCCGCGCCCCGTCGCCGACACCACCGGCCGTGCCCCGGCCCCGACGTCGCGCGCCCGCACCACCGGCAGCCACCACCGCTCGGCTCCGCCGGCCCGCAGCACCTTCTCGTCCGGGCAGCGGGCGCTGCTGTGGGCGGCGGGTGTGCTCGGCACGCTGGCGATCGTCATCGCGATCCTGATCGTCCTCAACGCCCAGGACCGCAAGGACCGGCCACCGCCGACGACCATCACCGAGACCCCGTCCAGCCAGACCGAGACGCCGCCGGAGACGCCGGGCGCCGCGCCTGCCACGCTGGGCGATCATGAACCGGATCGATTGTGGGTATCCCGGGCTGTTGACAGCCCGCCCCATCAGGTGACCCTGCACGTTCCAGAACAGAAGTTGCGATGACGACCCCCAAGCACCTGTCCGACCGCTATGAAGTCGGCGAGATCCTGGGCTTCGGCGGTATGTCCGAGGTCCACCTCGCCCGTGACCTGCGCCTACACCGTGACGTCGCCATCAAGGTGTTGCGCGCCGACCTGGCCCGCGATCCCAGCTTCTATCTGCGGTTCCGGCGCGAGGCGCAGAACGCCGCCGCGCTGAACCACCCCGCCATCGTCGCGGTCTACGACACCGGTGAGGCCGAAACCCCGACCGGGCCGCTGCCCTACATCGTGATGGAGTACGTCGACGGTGTGACGCTGCGCGACATCGTGCACAGCGACGGACCGATGCCGCCTCAGCGGGCCATCGAGGTGATCGCCGACGCCTGCCAGGCGCTGAACTTCAGCCACCAGCACGGCATCATCCACCGCGACGTCAAACCCGCGAACATCATGATCAGCAAGGCCGGCGCGGTGAAGGTCATGGACTTCGGCATCGCCCGGGCGCTGGCCGACGCCGGCAACCCGGTCACCCAGACCGCGGCGGTGATCGGCACCGCGCAGTACCTGTCGCCCGAACAGGCCCGCGGCGTCAAGGTCGACGCCCGCTCGGATGTGTACTCACTGGGCTGCGTGTTGTACGAGGTCCTCACCGGCGAACCGCCGTTCGTCGGGGATTCGCCGGTCGCGGTGGCCTATCAGCACGTCCGGGAGGATCCGGTGCCGCCGTCGCAGCGGCACAGCGGCATCTCCCCCGAACTGGACGCGGTGGTGCTCAAGGCGCTGGCCAAGAATCCCGACAACCGGTATCAGACGGCCGCGGAGATGCGCTCCGATCTGGTGCGGGTGCACAGCGGGGAGACGCCGGACGCACCGAAGGTGTTCACCGACGCCGAGCGGACGTCGCTGCTCGCCGCGGGCCCGGCCCGTCACCGCGCCGAACCGGCCGACCCCGGGCCTGACCTCCCGGCGCAGTACGACGACGGCGCACGCCGCGGTTCCCTGGGCCGCTGGCTGATCGCGGTGGCGGTGCTCGCCCTGCTGACGGTCCTGGTGACCATCGGCATCAACACCTTCGGCGGTGAGACCCGTGCCGTCCAGGTCCCGGACGTCAGCGGTCAGGCCTCCGCCGACGCGATCGCGACGCTGCAGAACCGTGGTTTCTCGATCCGGACCCAGCAGAAACCTGATTCGGAGGTACCGCCGGACCATGTGATCAACACCGAGCCCGACGCGAACACCGAGGTGGACGCCGGCGAGGAGATCACGCTGAACGTGTCGACCGGTCCGGAACAGCGCGAGGTGCCCGACGTGTCCGGCCTCAGCTACACCGAGGCGGTGCGCCGGCTCACCGATGCCGGGTTCGAACGGTTCCGGCAGACGACGTCGGCGTCGCTGCCCGAGCAGAAGGACCGGGTGCTGTCCACGGTGCCGCCGGCCAATCAGACCTCGGCGATCACCAACGAGATCACCATCGTGGTGGGCAAGGGCCCGGCCACGGCGCTGATCCCCGAGTGCGTCGGCCAGACCGTCCAGACCTGTCAGCAGGTGCTGTCGGCCTCCGGGTTCACCAAGGCGGTCCCGGTCGAGGTGGACAGCACGGTCTCGGCGGGTCAGGTGGTCGGGCTCGAGCCGGCCGCCGGTCAGACCGTCCCGCAGGATTCGGTGATCCAGATCCAGGTCTCGCGCGGCAACCAGTTCGTGATGCCGGACCTCACCGGCCAGTTCTGGGCCGACGCCGAACCGCGGCTGCGCGCACTGGGCTGGACCGGGGTGCTCGACAAGGGCGCCGACGTGCCCAACAGCGGTCAGCGCACCAACGCGGTGGTATCCCAGAGCCCGTCCCCAGGCACCGCGGTGAACTTCGGCGGCCGGATTACGCTGAACTTCGCGTCGTAGCGGCCGCGACGGCGTCGGCGACCTCGTCCTCGAGGGCGCGCACGAGCGACTCCGCCGGGGCTTGTCCGCAGTAGCCCAGCCAGTTGGCCAGCATGCGGTGGCCGCCCTGGGTCAGGATCGACTCCGGGTGGAACTGCACCCCGTGGATGGGCAGCTGCCGGTGGCGGACGCCCATGATGACGCCGCCGTCATCGACCCCGCCGCTCCGCTGGACCCCGACGGTGCTGGCGGTGACCTCCAGCTCGGCCGGCATGGTCTCGGGCAGGATAGTCAGCGAGTGGTAGCGCGTCGCGGTGAACGGGTTCGGCAGCCCCCACAGCACACCCTGATCCGTGTGGTGCACCGTGCTGGTCTTACCGTGCAGCAGTTCGGGCGCCCGGTCGACGGTGCCGCCGAATGCCACCCCGATCGCCTGATGTCCAAGGCACACGCCCAGCAACGGGGTGTCGGTGGCAGCGCACGCATGCACCAGAGCGATCGAGGCACCGGCCCGCTCCGGCGTACCCGGTCCCGGGCTGAGCAGCACCCCGTCGAATTCGCCGGCGGCCCGACGGATGTCGGCGTCGGAGCTGAGGCGGTCGTCGTCGTTACGCCACACCTGCGCGTCCACCCCGAGTTGGCCCAGGTACTGGACGAGGTTGAACACGAAGCTGTCGTAGTTGTCGACCACCAAGACCTGCATTGGCACAGGTTACCGACCGTGCCGTCGCCACCGCTCAGGCAGCGCCGGCGGCACTCTCTCGGCCGCCGTCGCCCGTGTCACTGTCGCCGTTCTCGGACGTGTCGTCGGCCGTGTCGGTAGGAGGCTCGGGCTCGGCCTCGGCTTTGAGGCCGGGTTCGGGGTCAGCGGACTCAAGCTCGGCCTCGATGTCGTCGACTGGGCCGCCGGCGGACTCGACGTCGTCGTCGACGAGCACGGTGACGGGCTCGATGTCGGCCTCGACCAGCACCTCGTCGACGTTGAGTTCCTCCGGCACGGGGTCCGCCGAATCCTCCAGTGCCGACGAGTCTCCGTCGGACTGTTCGGAACGGCCGCGGGCTGATTCGGGCTCCTCAGCATCATCGGATCCGCTGCGGACACCGGGACCGCCCAGGCTGGGCGGCGGGGTTCCGGTACCCCAGTCCGCGCCCTCGCCCTGTTCGATGAACGCCGGGCGCTCGTAATCGCGCTCGATCAGCGGGCGCAGGAAACCGTCGAGCTGGTCTATCGTGTCGTCGTCGACGAACCAGTCCAGCCACCTCAACATCGGCAGCACGTCCGCCTTGATCAGCATGTACGTGGTGTTGCCGTCGCGGTAGACGAGGTTGTCGGGATCGTTGATGTCCACGTCGTCGAAGTAGGACAGATGCCGGGCGAAAGTCGCGTTGACCGATGACAACCAGCCCCACCGCGTGGGCCGGTCGGCAACGCTGTCGTATTGCATCGCCACCTCGAGGTGCGCGTAGGGCTGCACGTTGGGAAGGCCGGTCCAGAACAGATTCCGGTCGTCGCCACCGAACCTGTTCTCCGGATTACCGAACGTGACGATCGTGACGCGAGCCGGGTCGGGCGCCGTGAACGGGTTCTCGGCCCACTCGCGCAGCCGGTGGTAGGTCGACGCCGCGCCGAGCGAGTACGCCATCACGATGATGTCGCCCTGCGTGGCGGCAACCGCGTTCTGAAGTTGGATGGAGCCCAGCGCGACGTCGAACGGGGTGCGGTTGTTGTTGATCGACGTGCAGGTGTTCCGCTCGCAGAACGCGCCGTTGAACGCGGTCTGGGTGGTGCCCTTCGGCTGTCCGGTGCCTTCGACCCCGAGCACTGTGGCCGCGGATCCGGTCGGAGTCCAGGACAGGCACACCGCTGCCGGCGCCGCCAAACCTGCGATCAGTTTGCCTCGTGCGATGCGATTTCTCGGCGCGCTGTGCTTCCCCATGATCCCCCGATCCGGCGCGTGCAATTAGCTACTGCGCCCGCGCCGGTGACGGATGTGGTGTCTTCAGGCGGGCGCAGCTGCGGTGTCAGTGATTGCTGCGCCTGAGAATAAGCCTTCTTATCCCAGATCACAGCTTGTCGTTGATCAGGAAAGATATAGCACGGATTTGCGGAGTGCGCCTAAATTTACGTATCTGGAATTTATAGCTGGTCAGTATCCGAGCGGGCCGAGTGGTTGCGCATATCGCAGGCGAACCGACTCCTGGTGGCCGACCAGTTCAACATCGCGGACTTCCTCGGTGTATCCGAGGCCGAACCGGACCGCATAGCGCTTGTAGAGGGTGACCAGCGGTGACTCCGCAAGCGCGGTCTGCATCGCGGTGGCGTCCCCGATCGCCGAGATGACGTACGGCGGACTGTAGGTGCGCCCGTTGAGCAGCAGGGTGTTGCCCACGCACCGTGGGGCCGAGGTCCCGATGATGCGCTGATCCTGAACCTGGATGCCTTCGGCTCCGGCGCTCCACAGTGCGTTGAGCACGCCGAGAATGTCCTGCTGGTGCACCACCAGGTCGTCCGGCGACGCATCCCGCGGGAAACGCCCCTGAGCGTCGCGCTGCGCGTCGTTGAGCGTGACCACCAGTCCCGGACCACGCAGCGGCGTCAGCGCCGACAGGGGGGCCAGCGCATCGGCACGCTCGACCATCGCCGCCAGCGCCGCATCGGCGCTCGGGGAGCCGCCGTGGTGGTTGTCGATCTGTGATGCGAGCGCATCCCGGTCGGCGGTGCGCCGGTCCACCGACTGCTGGGCTTCCCGAACCAGATCCACGAGGCGGGGGGCGTCGCTGCGGCGGATCTCGTCGCCGCCGGAGACCCCGTGGGTCACGCCGAGCAGCAGTCCGGCGGCCGCACAGACGGCGGGGACGCCGTAGCGCCACACTGATCGCTTCCTCCCGGAAGCGTGGCGGTGGTCCATCGGTGTCGTCTCTTTCCGAGGTGGCCTGCGAGCCTGCGTTAGGCTTTCCCTGCACATCGTCGCACTGACCGGTCGTTCGTGGCACCGGTGACAGCCGCGGCGCCGATCGTCCGAAGGTACGCATGCCCAAGTCCAAGGTCCGTAAGAAGAACGACTTCACCATCAACCCGGTGAGCCGGACTCCGGTCAAGGTCAAGGCGGGGCCGTCCAGCACGTGGTTCGTGGTGCTGTTCGTGAGCCTGATGCTGATCGGGCTGGTGTGGTTGATCGTGTTCCAGCTGGCGGGCTCGGGTCCCGATGTGCCGAGCTTTCTGCAATGGATGTCCGACCTGAACGTCTGGAACTACGCCATTGCGTTTGCCTTCATGATCACCGGGCTTTTGCTCACGATGCGCTGGCGGTGACCGTTCGGCGCGTCTGGATTGAATCCATTGTGGACGCCCGCCGTTCTTCCGCACGCCCTCCGCGCGTCACCGGATCACACGGATGTTATTCATCCCCATTGGGGATAGCACTTGTGGATAACCGCGTTCAGCGCGGTAGGAGGCTGTAAGAAGCGCATGCAGCAAACACAGTGGGGCCCTTCGCCGGGAGGCATCGCGGCGGCCGGTCTGTTGGGGATCCTCATGGCAATCGCCGCTGTGACCCTGGTCACAGACCCGCCGGGCCGGCTTCTGATCGGCGTTGCCGCCGCCGGGTTGGTGGTGTTTGCAATCATGTCGTGGCGCGCCCGCCCAAAACTGGCAATCACCGATCGGGGCCTGATCTACCGCGGCTGGTTCGGCTCGCGGGAACTGACCAAGGATGATCTCACCCGCGTCCGCATCACCGAGTTCCGGCGTATCGGCCGCAAGATGCGGCTGCTCGAGCTGGACACCACCGACGGACGGCTGCTCGTGCTGAGTCGGTGGGATCTCGGCACCGACCCGCTGCACGTACTCGACGCGCTGACCGCCGCCGGGTATGCGCCCGGCGCCGGTTCAGGCGACGTCTAGGAGATCGTCACCGACTCAATCACGACCGGGTCCGTGGGGCGGTCGCTGCGGTCGGTGGCCGTGGTGGCGATCGCGTCGACGACCTTGCGCGACTCCGGATCGACGACCTCGCCGAAGATGGTGTGGCGCCGGTTCAGGTGCGGGGTCTCCGTCACCGTGATGAAGAACTGCGAACCGTTGGTGCCCGGCCCGGCGTTGGCCATCGCCAGCAGATAGGGCTTGTCGAACTGCAGTTCCGGGTGGAACTCGTCGGCGAACTGGTATCCCGGCCCGCCGCGGCCCGTCCCGGTCGGGTCGCCGCCCTGGATCATGAAACCGTCGATGACGCGGTGGAACACCGCGCCGTCGTAGAACGGTCCCGACGAGCCGCCGGACGCGTTCTCCGTGCTGTACTCCTTGGTGCCCTGGGAGAGTCCGACGAAATTGGACACGGTCTTCGGAGCGTGGTTTCCGAACAGGGCGATCTTGATATCGCCGCGGTTGGTGTGCAGGGTCGCGGTCGCGGTCTGAATGGGACTCGTCACGAGAACTCAGTGTGCCACGTCCGGTCCGACGGCCAACCGGCCACCGTCCCGTAGGCGGGGATGGCAGTCTGGAAGGCGACATCCGACAGCCTGAAAGAGGTAGGCCATGAGCTCTGCGACCCGCGTGCGTCTGACCCCGAGCCAGCGGCTCAGCCGTGGTCTGAAGTACTCGACCGTCGGCCCGGTCGACGTCACCAGGGGAGCCGTGGGCCTCGGAGTCGACACGGTGCGGAACTCGGCCGCCTGGGCCGGCGCCCGGTACCGCCGCAGCAAGGTGGCACACCAGCTGAAGGCCGAATTGGCCGCCGTGCAGGAGACTTTGGCGGCCGAGGTGGCCGCGGCCCAGGAAGTCGTCGCCGGGTTGCCGCAGGCGCTGCAGAAGGCCCGCAAGTCCCGTCGCCGCAAGCGCCCGCTGCTGCTGGCCGGTGTCGCGGTCGTGGTGCTGGCCGGGGGAGCGGTGGCGTTCTCGATCGTGCGGCGCTCCACCCAACCCGAACCCTCGGCGCTGCCGCCCAGCGTCGAGGTCACCCCCAAGCCGTAGCCGCCGCTCATGGCCGCCGTGTCGGTGTTCGATCTGTTCTCTGTCGGCATCGGGCCGTCGAGTTCACACACCGTGGGCCCGATGCGGGCGGCCCGGCGCTTCGCCGACGGGCTGGCCGCATCCGGGCTCCTGGACACCGTCGCAAGGGTGCGCGTTGAGCTGTACGGCTCCCTGGGAGCCACCGGCGCGGGGCACGGAACCCCGGGAGCGGTGGTGCTCGGCCTGGAGGGCGCCGACCCCGAGACGGTGGACCCCGGCCAGGCGCGCGAGCGGGTCCGGCAGATCACCGATGCGCAACGACTGCGCATCGCAGGCACGCGCGAGATCGCGTTCGACATCGCCGCCGACATCGTCATGTCGTTGCAGCCCATGCAGTTTCACAGCAACGGCATGATCTTCACCGCCCACGACCGCGGCGGCTCGGTGCTTGCGCGGCGGGTGTACTACTCCGTCGGTGGGGGATTCGTGGTCGACGAGGAGCAGGCCGCCCGGGCGTCCTCCGACGACGACGTCGCGCTGCCGTACCCGTTCCACACCGGCGCCGAGCTCGTCGCGCTGGCCGACGAAAACCGCTGCAGTATCGCCGATCTGGTGGCTGCCAACGAACAGGCGCTCGGAAACGGGACCCGCTTGCGAGAGGGCCTGCTGCGCATCTGGGCGACGATGCGCGAGTGCGTCGGCAACGGGTTGGCCGCGGACGGGACGCTGCCGGGAAGGCTGCACGTGCGCCGCCGCGCGAAGGCGCTGGCGCAGGCGCTGGAGAACAATCCCGCCGATCCTCTGTACGCGATGGACTGGGTCACGGTGTATGCGCTGGCGGTCAACGAGGAGAACGCCGCGGGAGGTCGTGTCGTGACGGCGCCGACCAACGGCGCGGCCGGCATCATTCCGGCTGTCCTGCACTATTACTGGCGATTCGTCGCGGGAGCCGACGAGGACGGGGTGGTCGAGTTCCTGCTCACCGCGGCGGCGATCGGGCAACTCTTCAAGGCCAACGCCTCGATCTCGGGTGCCGAGGTGGGCTGTCAGGGTGAAGTCGGCTCGGCCTGCTCGATGGCGGCAGGCGGTCTGGCCGCGGTGCTGGGCGGCACGCCGGCGCAGGTCGAGAACGCCGCCGAGATCGGCATCGAGCACAACCTGGGACTGACGTGCGACCCGGTCGGGGGACTGGTGCAGATTCCGTGCATCGAGCGCAACGCGGTCGCATCGGTCAAGGCGATCACCGCGGCCCGGATGGCAATGTTCGGCGACGGCAGCCACCATGTCAGCCTCGACACCGCGATCAAGACCATGCGCGACACCGGGGCGGACATGGCCGACAAGTACAAGGAGACCTCACGCGGGGGACTGGCTCTCAACGTCGTGGAGTGTTGAGCCGGTCGTGAGGTGTTGATTTGATTGTGGAGCCTAGGAGATTCGAACTCCTGACATCTGCCTTGCAAAGGCAGCGCTCTACCAACTGAGCTAAGGCCCCTCGTCGATTAAGGTACGTCGGCCTGCGCGGCAGGCAGGGTGTGCCATACCTCGGCACCGTGCTGGGTCCGCCACACAAGCACCGCGGCCACCGCCGCGATGGCCGCGCCGAGCAGAAGCACCAGCCTCATCGACATGTACCTTTCCGTGGGGCTAGGAGGACTCGAACCTCCGACCTCTTCGTTATCAGCGAAGCGCTCTAACCGCCTGAGCTATAGCCCCGTTCAACCGCACGGGCCGAGCGACGAGATTACCGCACCGACAACCCGACTCCCAAACCGCGGTGTGGTGACCTCAGTCGCGGTCGGCGAGCGTGACCTCCACGCCGCCCACCAGATCTGTCGTCAGGTTGTAGATGAACGCCCCGATGGTCGCCGCGGCGGTCATCAGCACGATGTTGACCAGCCCGATCAGCGCGGCCCCGCCGAAGATGGTGCCGCTGGACACCAGCTCCCCTCCGGAACTGCCGCTGGCGCTGGTGAGCAGGTCACCGACGTTGCTGTTGAGCTTGCTCCAGACGCCCATGCCGCCGAGCACCAGGTACAGGAACGCCACGGCGATCATCCAGACGAAGAACAGCACCACCGACAGCAGAAGCGACACCTTCAGCGTGCTCCACGGATCGACACGCCGGATCTGCATGCTCGCCCGCACCGGACCCCGGTGTTGCTGCCGGGTGCCGACCTGTACCGCGCGGTTGCCGGGCGCCGGCGCGCTCTTCACCGGCGGCTTGGGCTGCTGCTCCGTCGGACGCTCCGCCGGCCTGCGCTGCTGGCGGGGGAGTCCACCCGACAGATCCGGGATCTCGCTGGCATACGCGGCACCCTGATCGGGCCGCACACCCGGCTCTGGCCGATTCGGCTCGGGACGGTTGACCTCGGGGCGGGCGGCTTGCTCCGGGCGGCTCACGTCGGGACGAGGGGCCTGCTCGGGACGAATCACTTCGGTGCGGTCGTTGCGCGCCTGAGCCTCGGTGTCCTGGCCACCCGTCGGGGCCGCTCCGCCGGCGATGAAGCGGTTGAGCCGGGCATCCAGGCCTGCCTGCGTGCCGGCCCGGGGCGCGTCGGGATGCGCCCCCTCAGGAGCCTGTTGCCGGGCCCGGCCCGCCGCGCCCCGCTGCCACGGAGGCGGATCGCCGGCGTCGGCCGTCTGCGGCGCCCGGGAGCCGCCGTCCTGACCGGGACCCGCGGCCGACCCGTTGGCCGCGTCACCCGGACGCGGGTAGCCCGGCTCCTTCGGTGAGCTCACCTACGACTCCTCACTTGTCGGCGCCTCCGGGTCGGTGTTGACCTCGTCGGTGCTGTCGCCGGCTTCGGCGTTGCGTGCGATCGCGATCAGTGTGTCGCCCTCACCCAGGTTCATCAAGCGAACGCCCTTGGTCTGGCGCCCGGCCTTACGAACCTGACGCGCGGCGGTCCGGATCACGCCACCTCCGGAGGTGATGGCGTACAGCTCGGTGTCCTCGTCGACGATCAGCGCACCGACCAGCGTGCCACGCCGCTTGTCGAACTGGATGGTCAGCACGCCCTTGCCGCCACGGCCCTGGACCGGATACTCGTCGATCGCGGTGCGCTTGGCATAACCGCCGGAAGTGGCCACTAACAGGTAGGTGTCCGGACGCACCACGTTCAGCGAGAGCAGCGCGTCATCGCCGTTGAACCGCATGCCCTGTACGCCCGAGGTCGCGCGGCCCATCGGTCGCAACGCCTCGTCCGTCGCCGAGAAGCGGATCGACTGCCCGTTCGCCGAGACCAGCAGCAGGTCGTCCTCCGCGGAGCACAGCACCGCGCCGACCAGTTCGTCACCGTCGCGCAGGTTCACCGCGACGATGCCGCCGGAGCGGTTGGAGTCGAAGTCCACCAGCCGCGACTTCTTGACCAGACCGTTGCGGGTGGCCAGCACCAGGTACGGCGCGTCCTCGTAGCTCTTGAGCTGGATCACCTGCGCGATCCGCTCGTTGGGCTGGAAGGCCAGCAGGTTGGCGACGTGCTGACCGCGTGCGGTCCGCGAGGCCTCGGGCAGTTCGTAGGCCTTGGCCCGGTACACCCGGCCCTGCGTGGTGAAGAACAGGATCCAGTCATGCGTCGAGCAGACGAAGAAGTGGTTGACGATGTCGTCCTGCTTGAGCCCCGCACCCTGCACTCCCTTACCGCCGCGCTTTTGGCTGCGGTACAGGTCGGTCTTCGTGCGCTTGGCGTAACCGGTCTCAGTGATCGTGACGACCACGTCTTCCCGCGCGATCAGATCCTCGTCGGCGACATCGCCGTCGGCCGGGACGATCCGGGTGCGGCGGTCGTCGCCGTGCTTGTCGACGATCTCCTTGAGCTCGTCGTGCACGATCGCGCGCTGCCGCTCCGGCTTGGCCAGGATGTCCTCAAGGTCGGCGATCTCGGCCTCGATCTTGGCCAGATCGTCGACGATGCGCTGACGTTCCAGGGCGGCCAGGCGCCGCAGCTGCATGTCCAGGATGGCCTGGGCCTGGATCTCGTCGATGTCGAGCAACTCGATCAGGCCGTTGCGGGCGATCTCGACGGTCTCGGAGGCGCGGATCAACGCGATCACCTCGTCAAGTGCGTCGAGCGCCTTGACCAGACCGCGCAGGATGTGGGCCCGTTCGTTGGCCTTACGCAGCCGGTAGCGGGTGCGCCGGACGATGACATCCAACTGGTGGTTGACGTAGTGGCGGATCAGCTGGTCGAGGCGCAGCGTGCGCGGCACCCCGTCGACGATCGCCAGCATGTTGGCGCCGAAGCTGGTTTGCAGCTGGGTGTGCTTGTAGAGGTTGTTCAGCACCACCTTGGCCACGGCATCGCGCTTGATCTCCACGACGATGCGCAGACCCACGCGATCACTGGACTGGTCCTCGATATTGGAGATACCGGCCAGCTTCCCGTCGCGCACCTGCTCGGCGATCGAGGTGATGAAGTTGTCGTGGTTGACCTGGTACGGCAACTCGGTGATCACCAACGACGTGCGGCCGCGCGAATCCTCTTCGATCTCGACGACGCCGCGCATCCGGATCGACCCGCGACCCGTCTTGTAGGTGTCCTCGATGCCCTGGGATCCGACGATCAAGCCGTAGGTGGGGAAGTCGGGCCCCTTGACCCGCGCCATCACCGCCTCGCAGGTGGCTTCCTCGTCGGCCTCGTGGTTCTCCAGGCACCAGTAGACGGCCTCGGCGAGTTCCCGCAGGTTGTGCGGCGGCATGTTGGTGGCCATGCCGACGGCGATTCCGCCCGAGCCGTTGGCCAGCAGGTTCGGGAACCGGCTCGGCAGAACCGTCGGCTCTTGCACCCGACCGTCGTAGTTCGGGATGAAATCGACTGTCTCCTCGTCGATTTCGCGCAGCATGTCCATCGCCAGCGGAGTGAGCCGCGCTTCGGTGTTGTGACTGACAAAGCCATTCGTGATGAAGGAATGGTCGTCGGTGTCCACCCGCAGGCTGTACACCGGTTGTACGCCGGCGTCCGTTACCGACGCCACCTTCGCGTAGTAGAAGCGACCATCGGTGAGCTCCGCGGCGATCGCACGGACATCGCTGTCGGCGATATGACTGAGGATCTCTTCACCGTCTCGACGCCACCGCGAGAGGCGATCGATGTTGTGCTTGCGCAGCCACTCCTTGTCGGTCCAGCGACCCCCGGCGCTCGTACGGATGAACGCCGCCAGGCCTGGAACGTGATCGCCGTCCATACCCGCTGCACGACCAGGAAGGTCGGCAAGCAAGCGCTGTAACTTGCGCTGCTTGGCTCCGCCGAAGCCAATTCTTGAGCAGAAGTCCTCGGCATGAGCTCGGTTGGTGATGACGACCTTGTGCTCACCCGTTGCGTGGAGGTATCGGCGTGAGATGACACCGAACTCCAGCAACATCTGCTGGACGTCTTTGGCCAACTGCCCGCTACGCGTCGAGTACGAAATCTGGATCGTGTTGCGCGGCAACGCCGAGCAGGAACCATCGCCTTCGAAGAGGGCCTGTAGAAATGCCCTCTTCACTGCGGCCGCGGAATTCCACAACCAGGCGGGCACCTTCTTGGCCGCGCAACGTTGGGCCTTCAGTCCAGACAAGCGGCTGTTATCAAGTGCCGCCATGTTCTGTACGTCGAGTTCCAGGAGGTTCGATCCCGAAGCGATCTGCCGCTCATACACGTACCGCGGGCCCCCGACAACGGTGTCGTAAGCCGCGACGACCATGTTGAAGTAATCGCGATCGAGGTTGTTGAAACCCGCACGGGACTCGCTCACGAAGCCTTCGCTGATGAAAGCGCCCAACAGCAGCGCCTCCATGACATCGTGCCATTCACCAGGGCCGAACTCGACCGGCGGGGTCCGTTGCAGCACCACGCAATCGTCCGGGCGGATCTCTTCGATCAACTTCCACAGCAGCGTGGGAACACCGCCCACATCGACCAGACACAGCAACGGGTGATTCGCCGTGCCCGTGACCTCGAACCCCTCTGCGGTTCGAACCGTGAATGTCTCGTGATCGCCAGAGTGGAACAGCGCGTTGGCCGTCACGGGGTTCCCGTGCCTGTCGAGAACCTTCAGATCGATCTCGTTGTCCGAGTTCGACCGAGCTCCCGCGACGACATCGCCGATGCGCACCGACTGCCCGAACGGTAGCCGGACCATCGCATCGCCCGTGACGCAGTAGCGCATCGCGGCTGGCGGGTCATTGCCCGGCGAGCCGAAGTTGCCCTGCCCGTCGACCAGCGGGTAGCGCAGCGACCAGGGTTGGGCCATCCGGACCAGGGTGTCGTAGATCGACGAGTCGCCGTGAGGGTGGTAATTGCCCATCGTCTCGGCCACGGAGCGCGCGGATTTCGCGTGCCCGCGGTCGGGCCGGAAACCGGAGTCGAACATCGCGTACAGCACGCGGCGGTGCACCGGCTTGAGGCCGTCCCGCACCTCGGGCAGCGCACGGCCGACGATCACGCTCATCGCGTAGTCGATGTAGCTGCGCTGCATCTCGTGCTGGATGTCGACCGGCTCGATGCGGTCGCCTGCTTCGCCGCCCGGAGGCAACGTGGTGTCTGTCATGAAATTGTCCTAGGTACCTGGGTGTGCGTCATCAAACATCAAGGCATCAAACATCAAGGAAACGAACGTCTTTGGCGTTCCGGGTGATAAAGCTGCGCCGTGCTTCGACGTCCTCGCCCATCAGGATCGAGAACAGTTCGTCGGCCGCGGCCGCATCGTCGAGCGTGACCTGCCGGAGCACACGCACCGACGGATCCATCGTGGTCTCCCACAGCTCCTTGGCGTCCATCTCGCCCAGACCCTTGTAGCGCTGGATGCCGTCCTCTGCGTTGATCTTCTTGCCCGCGGCGCGGCCGGCTTCGAGCAGACCGTCGCGTTCCCGGTCGGAGTAGGCGAACTCCGGCTCGCTGCGCTGCCACTTCAGCTTGTACAGCGGCGGCTGGGCCAGGAAGATATGGCCGTT
The DNA here is from genome assembly GCF_025263565.1 of Mycobacterium sp. SMC-8. NCBI lineage: Bacteria > Bacillati > Actinomycetota > Actinomycetes > Mycobacteriales > Mycobacteriaceae > Mycobacterium > Mycobacterium sp. SMC-8. The sequence goes on along the minus strand of NZ_CP079865.1, from coordinate 1,533,329 downwards.
CTCCACAAGCGGTTTCATGAACCGGAACAACAGCGTCAGCAGCAGCGTGGAGATGTGCTGGCCGTCGACGTCGGCGTCGGCCATCAGCACGATCTTGTGATAGCGCAGCTTGGAGAGGTCGAACTCGTCGTGGATACCGGTGCCCAGCGCGGTGATGATCGCCTGGACCTCGGTGTTTTTCAGCACACGATCGATACGGGCTTTCTCGACGTTGATGATCTTGCCGCGCAGCGGCAGGATCGCCTGAAACATCGAGTCACGGCCGCTCTTGGCCGAGCCGCCGGCCGAATCACCCTCCACCACATACAGTTCCGACTTGCTCGGATCGGTGGACCGGCAGTCGGCCAGCTTGCCGGGCAGGCCACCGATGTCGGTGGCACTCTTGCGCCGGACCAGATCACGAGCCTTGCGGGCTGCGGCTCGGGCCTGCGCGGACGAAACCGCCTTGTTGACAACGGTCTTCGCTTCAGCGGGGTTTGCCTCAAACCAGTGGCTGATCTGTTCGTTGCAGATCTTCTGGACGAACGACTTGACCTCGGTGTTGCCGAGCTTGGTCTTGGTCTGACCCTCGAACTGCGGCTGGGACACCTTGACCGAGATGACCGCGGCGAGCCCTTCGCGGATGTCCTCACCGGTGAGGTTCGGATCCTTGTCCTTGAGCAGCTTCTTGTCCTTGGCGTACTTGTTGACCACCGAGGTCAGTGCCGCGCGGAAACCCTCCTCGTGGGTGCCGCCCTCGTGGGTGTTGATGGTGTTCGCGAAGGTGTGCACCGATTCGGAGTAGCCGGCGTTCCACTGCATCGCGATCTCGACCTCGTGGCCCTCGCCCTTGCCCTCGAAATCGATCACGCTGGGCTGGATCGGCGTCTTGGTGCGGTTGATGTGCTTGACGAAGTCCACCAGACCGCCGGGGTAGTGGAAGACCCGGTGCTTGACCTTGTGTGGTGCGGCGGCCTCGGCGGCCTTCTCCTCGGCGGACTTGGGTGCCTCGGCGTGGTCGCTGACGACGTCGTCGACAACCTCTTCGGGCGCGACCCGCTCGTCGGTCAGCTCGATGGTCAGCCCCTTGTTCAGGAACGCCATCTCCTGCAGCCGGCGCGCGATGGTCTCGAAGTCGTAGTTGGTGGTCTCGAAGATGTCCGGATCGGCCCAGAACCGGATCGTGGTGCCGGTCTCCTTGGTCTTCTCACCCTGCTTGAGAGTGCCGGGAACCGAGCGGTCATAGGTCTGGAACCACTCGTAGCCGTCCTTGCGGATGTCGGCCTCGAGCCGGGTCGACAACGCGTTGACCACCGACACACCGACGCCGTGCAGACCACCGGACACCTGGTAGGCGCCCTCTTCGAACTTGCCGCCGGCGTGCAGCACCGTCATCACGACGTCCACGGTCGGAATACCTGTGGCGTGCATGGCGACCGGGATGCCGCGGCCGTCGTCAGTGACCTGGACGCCGCCGTCCTCGAGGATCCTGACGTCGACCTTGGTCGCGAAGCCCGCCATCGCCTCGTCGACCGCGTTGTCGACCACCTCCCAGATAAGGTGGTGCAGACCGCGCTCACCGGTCGAACCGATGTACATGCCCGGACGCTTACGCACCGCTTCTAGGCCCTCGAGGACCTTGATGGAATCGGCGCCGTACTCAGCCGGAGCGTTCTTCTTCTGGGCAGCCACGTTGGACGCGTCTCCTTGGTCTTTAGCGGTCTTCAGCGGGATTGCCGACTAAGGGGTCGACGGTCCCTCGCGGATCACCGTGACAGTCTACCTTTACGCACCGTCAGGACCGATTCTGTAGCGGCGTTTCCACATAGCTAAACGCGACGTGCGCGGAATTTCTCGGGCGAAGATAGGTCTTGACGGCGTGGAAAGCGCCCGGCCGTGTTCTGGCGGCTCTGAGGCTACCCCCGAACCCGCTCAGCCGTAGGTGTCGCGCGGACCGCGGCCGGGCACGCTGTACGGGCCCTTCCGCCAGGACGGGCCGACCGGACCGACGATCTTCAGGGACGTGACCACCCCGTCACCGACCGCGGCGGCGATTTTGGCCAGAATCTGTGCCTGCACCATCCTGAGCTGGGTCGCCCACGCGGTGGATTCCGCCGAGACCGTCAACACACCGTCGTGCAGGGCCGTCGGGGCGGCATGCGCGGCGATCTGTTCCCCAACCACCGCACACCACCGCCCGAAGACCGCACCCTCGGCGACCCGGGCCGACCAGCCGCGGCTGCGGGCCACTTCGCCGGTGAGCGCGCCGAACAGCTGCGGGTCCCGGCTGTCGGGTCCGGGTCCGGACCATCGCCGGCGGCCGCTGCCCGCGACGCGGCGTGCGGCGGGGGAGTGCCGGCCCCGCCCGACGTTCTTGCCCTGCTGACGGGCGGCCCCGCGGGCCTCCTCCAGCGTGCGGCGCACCAGATCCATCCCTTTGAGCCCCTCGAGATGGGCCGGCGGACCCGGCGTCTCGTCGTCGGCGCTCATGTCTGCACCACCGACACCCGACCGCCGTCGCTGTCCTGCATCGTGATCTCGACGCGGCCGGCGTCCCACGCGGCCGGGATGTCCTCGTGGACGGCCGCGGTGACGAGCACCTGCTCGGCCGAGGCGACGACCTGGGCCAGCGCCTGGCGCCGCGCGCTGTCGAGTTCGGCGAACACGTCATCGAGCAGCAACACCGGATCACCTCCCTCTGCGCGCAGCAGTTCGTACGCCGCCAACCGTAACGCCAGCGCCATCGACCAGGACTCGCCGTGGCTGGCGAAACCCTTGGCAACCTGATCCCCCAGGCGCAGCTCCAGATCATCGCGGTGTGGACCGACGAGACAGACCCCGCGTTCGAGCTCGGCATCGCGGCGGCGGCTCAGCGCGTCCAGCAACGCCGCCTCGAACACCTCCACATCACTGTTGCCTGCCGCGGCCTCAGCCTCGACCACCTCGACCCCACTGCGGTACCGGATCGCCGCGGGCCGCGACGCCGGGGCCAGCAACTGGTAGGCCTTCTCCACCTCGGCGGCCAGTTCGTTCACCAATTGCACTCGGGCCGTGATCAATTGGGCACCGTGATGAGCCAGGTGGCCGTCCCACACGTCGAGTGTCTCGAGTGCGCCGCGGTCTGCGCGCAACCGTGCGCCGGACGCGGTCTTGAGCAGCGCGGTGCGTTGACGGACCACCTTGTCGTAATCGGCCCGCACCCCCGCGACCCGGGGACGCCGCGTGGTGGCCAACTCGTCGAGGTAGCGCCGGCGCTCACTGGGATCGCCGCGCACCAACGCAAGGTCCTCCGGTGCGAACAGCACCGCGCGCAGAACCCCGAGGATCTCGCGGGCTGACCGAACGGGGGAGCGGTTCAACCTGGCCTTGTTCGCCCGGCCGGAGGTGATGTCGAGGTCGACGGCCAGTTCCCGGCCTTCATTGACAACGATCGTGGAGACGACGGCGCGGTCGGCTCCGGCCCGGATCAACGGTGCGTCGGAAGCCACCCTGTGTGACCCGAGAGTGGACGAATACCAGAGCGCCTCAACAAGATTCGTCTTACCGAAACCGTTGGGTCCGACGAAGACCGTTCGCCCGGGAGTCAGCTCGAGCTCCACCCGGGCCCACGACCGGAAGTCGGTCAGCGCCAGGTGACGTACGTACACCGGTACACCTCGGTCAACCTGACTCACTGACGCGTTGGACGGCGTGGCCGCCGAACTGATTCCGCAGTGCCGCAACAGCTTTCATCGTCGGAGACTCGTCCTGGCGGGACAGGAAGCGGGCGAACAGGGACGCCGCGATGCCCGGGACGGGCACCCGCAACCGGATGGCCTCCTCGACAGTCCACCGGCCCTCACCGGAATCCTCGGTGTAACCGCTGATCCCGGCGAGGCCGGGATCCTCTTTGAGCGCCTTGGCCAACAGCTGCTGTAGCCAGGACCGCACCACCGTGCCGTTCGTCCAGGCTTGGTACACCGCCTGAGGGTCCTTCACGAGGTCCTCGGCGGCCAGCAGTTCGTAACCTTCGGCGTAGGCGGTCATCAGCGCGTACTCGATGCCGTTGTGCACCATCTTGGCGAAATGGCCGGCGCCGACGGGGCCGGCGTGGACGAAACCGTCCTCCCGCGGTCCGGGCGGGCGCAGCGTCTCGAAGATCGGCATCGCCCGCTCGACGTCGGCATCGCTGCCGCCGACCATCAGCCCGTAGCCTTCGGTCAATCCCCAGATGCCACCGGAGACTCCCGCGTCGATGAACGCAATTCCATTCTGCGCCAACAATTCCGCGTGCGGTGCGTCCTCGGTGTACCGAGAGTTTCCGCCGTCGATCACCAGATCGCCCTCGCCGAGAACTCCGGCGAGGGCGGTGATGGTGCTGTCGGTCACCGTGCCTGACGGCACCATCACCCAGACCACCCGCGGCGATTCCAGTCGATCGGCGAGTTCCTCCAGGGAGGCCACATCGGACACTGCGGGTCTCGGATCGTAACCGACCACGTCGTGGCCGCCGTCGCGTAGACGGGCACGCATGTTGAAGCCCATCTTGCCGAGACCGATCAGACCCAGCTGCATGACACCGCCTTTGTCGTGAGGGTGTGCCGGATCAGCCGGGAAGGCGGACCGGCATCAACAGGTACACGTAGTCGGTCTGCGCCGCCGGGAACGGACCGCTGCCGGCGGCCGCGTCGTCCTCACCCGCCGGCCGCAGCACCGCGGGACGGCTCGGGGTGGTGAATCCGAACGTGACCCGGTCGGCGTGCAGAGAGCTGAGCCCATCGGTCAGATAGGTCGGGTTGAACGCGATGGTCAGCGGATCACCGGAGAACTGCACCGCAAGATCCTCTTCGGCGCGGCCGACGTCATCGGCGCCGGCTGACAGACGCAGCACGTCGTCGGCGAATTCCATGCGAACCTGGGCGCCCCGGTCGGCCACCAGAGCCACACGCTTGATCGCCTCGGTGAGCTCGGCGACACCGATGGTGGCCACGGCAGTGTGCTCGGTGGGGAGCAACTGACGGAACTTCGGGAACTCGGCATCGAGCAGGCGGGTGGTGCTGCGCTTGCCCTTGCTGCGAATACCGAGCAGACCTTCCTTGCCTACGCTCGGACCCGAGCCCAGGGACAGGTGCACCTCCGCACCGTCGGTGCCGGCCTTGGCCGCCTCGGCCAGTGTCTTCGCCGGCACCAGGACCGCAGCCTCGATCCCCGCTGCGCTGGTGGACCAGGTCAGCTCGCGCACCGCCAGGCGGAAGCGGTCGGTGGCAGCCAGCACCACCTTTTCACCCGAGATCTCCACGCGGATGCCGGTGAGCATGGGCAGGGTGTCGTCACGGCCCGCCGCCACGGCGACCTGGCCGATGGCCTCGGCGAACAGGTCCGACGACACCACGCCGGTCTCGTCGGGCAGCGTCGGCAGGGTCGGGTAATCCTCGACTGCCATCGTGGGCAGCGAGAACCGGGCGCTACCGCAGGTCAGCGACACCCGGGTGCCCTCGACGCTGACGTCGACCGGCTTGGCCGGCAGGGCCCGGACGATGTCGGACAGCAGCCGACCGGACACAAGAACGCTTCCCGGAGAAGCGATTTCGGCCGGAATCTGCACCTCGGCGGAAACCTCGTAGTCAAATCCGGAGACCGTGAGACCCTCGTCGGAGCCGGTGAGCAGCACGCCCGCCAGCACAGGCACCGTCGGTCGGGAGGGCAGGTTACGCGCGACCCACGCAACTGCGTCGGCGAAGTCCTCGCGAGTCAGCCGGAATTTCAGATCCGTCAGACCAGCCGTTGTCGCCACGTTCATAGCGTCCCTTCGATGCACACCCCGACAAAGCTATAACCAGCGGTTTCGGCGCAGGCGCACGACATGCCTGCCGGGCACGCGGCGACGACCGGAACGGCTGTCGATGAACCACCGTAGAGCTTTCAGCTCCAACTTGAAAGCTAAACGATCGGGCTGACACGCAGGCCCGGGAGGGCGTGCCGGGCCGGTGGATCACAACTTCCCCAGAGGCCTTCTTTTAAAAGAAATCTAGGGATATATACGAGTATCAGTAATAGGTGCTGTGCACATTGGGGATAACGTCGGTTCGGCGCAGGCCAGCGGCGTGGTGACGGTGTGAGCAGCCTGGGGAGTTCTGCCGAACCGTCCGGGACGGTCTGGGGATGGGGCCGATGCTGGGGAGAATCCCGGGCAGTTGTCAGGGGTTGACCTCAAGTTGTGCACAGCCCGGTGCACAGCCGGCGTTGTGATTGTTGGGGCCGCGGGGACAGAAGATTTTCGGCTGGGCCGGCCCCGGCCGTGCGACACGCGGGACGCGACACGCAGGAATGAGCGTTGGGAACGCCGCGCGAGATCTCGCCGTCGGCCGCGGAACACACCGCCCCAGACCACGAAGTAGACGGCGAGAGAAGAGCGCAGAGAACCCGTCAGCGCTTCGCGCGTTGCCGGATGCGGGTGGTGAGTTCTTTGACGTGGTCGAAGACCTCGCGACGTTCGGCCATCTCGGCGCGAATCTTCTTCTCCGCGTACATCACCGTGGTGTGGTCGCGGCCGAACGCCTGGCCGATCTTGGGCAGCGAGAGGTCGGTGAGCTCGCGGCACAGGTACATCGCGATCTGCCGGGACTGAGCCAGCGCGCGGGTCTTGCCGGGACCGCGCAGTTCCTCGACGCTGGTTTCGAAGTACTCGGCGGTGGCGGCCATGATCGCGGCGGTGCTGATCTGCATCGTGGTGGGATCGGAGATCAGGTCCCGCAGCACGATCTCGGCCAACGATTTGTCGATCGGTGTCTTGTTCAGCGAGGCGAACGCGGTGACGCGGATCAGCGCACCCTCCAGTTCGCGGATGTTGCGCTCGATCCGGCTGGCGATGAGTTCCAGCACGTCGCCGGGCACGTCGAGCCGATCCATCTGAGCTTTCTTGCGCAAGATCGCAATTCGCGTCTCAAGCTCGGGTGGTTGCACGTCGGTGATCAGGCCCCACTCGAACCGGGTGCGGAGTCTGTCCTCCAGCGTGGCCAGCTGTTTGGGCGGCCGATCGGACGAGATCACGATCTGCTTGTTGGCGTTGTGCAGCGTGTTGAAGGTGTGGAAGAACTCCTCCTGGATGCCGTCCTTGCCTTCGATGAACTGGATGTCGTCGACCAGCAGCACGTCAATGTCGCGGTAGGTGCGCTTGAACGATGCGCGGCGGTCATCGCGGAGGGAGTTGATGAAGTCGTTGGTGAATTCCTCGGTGGAGACGTACTTGACCCGCATGCCGGGGAACAGCCGCTGCGCGTAGTTACCCGCGGCGTGCAGCAGGTGGGTCTTGCCCAGTCCGGACTCACCCCAGATGAACAGCGGGTTGTAGGCACGGGCCGGCGCCTCGGCGATCGCCAGGGTGGCCGCGTGCGCGAAACGGTTGGATGCGCCGATGACGAAGGTGTCGAACGTGTAGCGACGGTTCAGGTTCACCGAGGTGCTGTCGTCCTCGGCGGCCCGGTTGGCGCGGTTGGAGAAGTACGTCGGCCAACTTTCCTCGGCGCTGGCCCGGGCCGCGAGATCGTCGTCGACGACGTCCTCGTCGGGGTCGGGCGCAGAGACCGGAGCCGTGGTTGCGGCGAACCCGTCGTCGTCAATGTCGTCGGGGACCGGGTCGGCGATGCGGACACCGAGTTCCACCCGCTGTCCGAGCTGGCGGCTCAACGCCGCGACGATCGGCTCGCGCAGGTGACGTTCGATCTCGTTCTGGACGAACGGTGTCGGTACCGACAACAACGCGAAGCCCTCGGTGATCACCAGCGGTTTGACCAACTTCAGCCAGGCCCGCTGCTGCGGGGTCAGCGACCCGTTCCCGACGCCGTCGGCGCCGTTGAGTTCGGTGACGACGTTGTCCCAGATCGAGACGAAGGGGGGGTCGGGGTCAGTGCTCACCGACGCTCACCCCTTTTGTGGTCCCTGCGGGGACGTGCCATAGGACGACGACAAACTGTCCACAAAGTTATCCACAGGTTGTGGAAAGAGGAAGCTCGTCGCCGTCTTGTTGTCTCGCGGCCAGGACACCTGGGTGCCGGAGCTCATCACGGTGCGGTCAGTGGGCTCGCGACGGAGGGTTGGCGTCCTCGCTTGGTTGTCTTGCGCCGATCCGGCGTGGAATCGGCACTGCCAGAAGCTAACAGTTTTCTCTCCGGGTGCCAACAGTTCTGCAACATTGCGGGACGCGCAATCATGGTCCGGCCCAATAGTTCCTGACCAACGTGACGGCTGTGGTTGATGTGATGAAACCGACGGGGCCACAACCGTGCCGGCAATGCCACATGACGGTGATCTAGCAGGTTTGACCCAGCGATTTCTCGTCAGTACCCTCGAACAGTCGCCCGCACGTGGCGATACGGCTGCGACCGGCCCCGGCCGGGGACCGCGCCGGCTAGCTTTGCGAGACCGATCGAGCTTACCAACGGCCGACTGCGTCACGCCCGTCATGCACAGGCATGTCGGGCAGGCGTGGAGGGCCAGAACAAGGAGTGACTGCCGTGGCCAAGGGCAAGCGGACCTTCCAGCCGAACAACCGTCGCCGCGCCAAGGTGCACGGATTCCGGTTGCGGATGCGCACCCGCGCGGGTCGTGCGATCGTCACGGCCCGGCGCGCTAAGGGCCGTCGTTCACTGACTGCGTGACCCGGCCAGGTCTGTCGCGGTGCTTCCGGCCCAGAACCGGATGACGCGGTCGACCGAGTTCGGTGCCACAGTGAGTCGCGGGACGCGGGCGGCCCAGCCCGATCTTGTGGTGTACACGCTGCGTTCTGACCAGACAGGTGACCCCGGACCGAGGGTCGGCCTGATCGTTTCCAAAGCAGTCGGCAACGCCGTCCAGCGTCACCGGGTGTCGCGCCGGCTCCGCCACGCCGCCCGGGCGGTCCTCGATGATCTGGATCCGTCCGATCGGGTCGTGATCCGCGCACTCCCGCGAAGCCGGGATGCGCACTCGCCCCGGCTGGAGCAGGAACTGCGGACCGCTTTACAGCGGATCAAGGACCGGAACGGAACGAGACCGTGAACGCGCGCTCACGAGCCGTCCGCGGCGCGGTCTACCTCATCCAGCTCTACCGCCACACCATCTCTCCGTTGCGGCTGCCCACATGCCGGTTCACGCCCACCTGCAGTCAGTATGCGGTCGACGCGCTGACCGAATACGGCTTCTTCCGCGGTAGCTGGCTGGCCCTGATCCGTCTCCTCAAATGCGGGCCATGGCATAACGGAGGATGGGACCCGATACCCGAGCGCGAAAGTCACAGTGACGCAACGGGTGAACACAGCTGTGACGTAGCCGATCACCGGCCCGATCCGGTACAGCAAGGGAAGAGTCAAACGAGTGTCGTTTAATTGGTTCAGCCTCGACATCATCTACTACCCGGTGTCGGCGATCATGTGGGTTTGGTACAAGGCGTTCGCGTTCCTGATCGGGCTCATTCCCGGCGTCGACGGACCGTCCAACTTCTTCGCGTGGGCGCTGTCGGTGATGTTCCTGGTGTTCACCCTGCGCGCGATCCTGTACAAGCCGTTCGTTCGGCAGATCAGGACCACCCGGCAGATGCAGGAACTGCAGCCCCAGATCAAGGCGCTGCAGAAGAAGTACGGCAAGGACCGCCAGCGGATGGCGCTGGAGATGCAGAAGCTCCAGAAGGAGCACGGGTTCAATCCGATTCTCGGTTGCCTCCCGATGCTCGCGCAGATCCCGGTGTTCCTCGGCCTCTACCACGTGCTGATGTCCTTCAACCGGACCCAGACCGGGATCGGACGGCTCGGGCTGTCGGTGGAGGAGAACCGCAGCCTGCCGAACTACGTCTTCAGCGCCACCGACGTCGGCCACTTCCTGGACGCCAACCTGTTCGGGGCTCCGCTGGGCGCGACGATGATCCAGCAGCACGGGTTGGATGCGTTCACCGAATTCAACCGACTGGCGGTAATCCTGGTCGGTGTGCCGATCATGATCTTGGCCGGTATCGCGACCTACCTGAACAGTCGGGCCTCAGTTGCGCGGCAGAGTCCCGAAGCGGCGGCCAACCCGCAGACCGCGATGATGAACAAGTTGGCGCTCTACGTCTTCCCGCTGGGCGTCGTCGTCGGCGGCCCGTTCCTCCCGCTTGCGATCATCCTGTACTGGTTGTCCAACAACATCTGGACCTTCGGTCAGCAGCACTACGTGTTCGGGAAGATCGAGAAGGAAGAGGAGCAGAAGAAGCTCGAAGCCCTCGAACGGCGAGCCCAGAACGCCCCGGCCCCGGGTGCCAAGCCGAGCCGCAAGAAGAAGACGGCGACCGACACTGCGGATTCCGAGGAAGCCGGCGACGCGCCGACAGCCGGCGAGCCGTCGGCGACCGAGCAGAGCACAGCGCCTTCCGCAGCGCCGAACGGGGCCGGTAACCGGACCCCGAAACCCGGCGCGCGGCCCAAGAAGCGGAAACGTTGACGCGCGGGCGACCGCGACCGAAAGAGAGGTGTGGCAATGACTGACACAGAGAACGACGCAACCAGCACGACGACCGAGACCGTGTCGGAGGTGACGGAGGAGCGCGTCGACAACGACGTGGCCGACTCGGTCGACGACCTGGAAGAGCGGTTGGTGGCCGAGGGCGAGATCGCCGGCGACTATCTGGAAGAGTTGCTCGACCTGTTGGACTTCGACGGCGACATCGACCTGGATGTCGAGGGCGACCGGGCGGTGGTCAGCATTGACGGCGGCACGGACCTGAACAAGTTGGTCGGGCGCAAGGGCGAGGTGCTCGACGCGCTGCAAGAGCTGACCCGGCTGGCCGTGCACCAGAAGACCGGCGAGCGGAGCCGGCTGATGCTCGACATCGCACAGTGGCGCCGGCGCCGCCGTGACGAACTCGCCGCGCTGGGGGAGAAGGTGGCCCACCGCGTGCTGGAAACCGGGGAGCGAGAAGAGCTCGCCCCGATGACCCCGTTCGAGCGCAAGATCGTCCATGACGCGGTCGCCGGAGTGCAGGGTGTGCACAGCGAGAGCGAGGGCGTGGAGCCGTCGCGCCGGGTTGTCGTTCTGGTCGACTGACCCAGCGCAGAGTTACACCATGTAGTTCGCCGTAGCCCAGGGGAGTCGGTCGTGGTCACGCCGCGCACAGTCGGAGGATGTTTCACGTGAAACATGCGGAGGTGCCACCGCCGCCCCACGCCGCTGCGGAACTGTTCGGAGCGGCGCTCCCCGGTGCGAGGCGCTATGCCGAGATCCTGGCCGGTGCCGGCGTGGAACGCGGTCTGCTCGGTCCCCGCGAGGTGGACCGGCTATGGGACCGGCATCTCCTGAACTGTGCCGTGATCGGCGAGCTGCTGCATCCGGGCGAGCGGATCGCCGACATCGGTAGTGGCGCGGGCCTACCCGGGATACCGTTGGCTCTGGTTCGGCCGGACGTCCATGTGGTGCTCATCGAGCCCCTCCTGCGACGCAGCGAGTTTCTCCGCGAGGCGATCGAGGAGCTGGGTATCGACTGCACGGTGGTGCGCGGCCGCGCCGAGGACCGAGCGGTACGCGAGGAGGTGGGGGCGACGGACGTCGTGGTTTCTCGAGCCGTCGCCTCGCTCGACAAGCTGACCAAGTGGAGTTCGCCGCTACTGCGGGCCGGCGGACGGATGCTGGCCATCAAAGGGGAGCGCGCCGATGCGGAAGTCGAGGAGCATCGGCGCGCGATGGCAGCACTTGGAATGTCGAAGGTGAAAGTGGAGAGATGTGGCGCGCACTACGTGCAGCCGCCCGCGACGGTGGTCGTGGGGGTTCAAGAGACGGCGAGGAATCATCAGCACCCGCGCCCCGGAAGAAGGCCGAAGTGATGTCAGCACCCCGTGATGCCCAAGCGCCCAAGACCATCCCGCCTGCCGATGTTTCACGTGAAACATGGACCGCACAGGACGCCGACACCCCGATCGGCGCCGAAGCGGCCCGGGCGGTCCGGCTCATGCAGGCGGCGGTCGGGGGACAGCTGCCGAAGCCCGAGCGGCAGCGGGTGTTCACCGTCGCCAACCAGAAGGGCGGTGTCGGCAAGACGACGACCGCGGTCAACATCGCCGCGGCGCTGGCGCTGCAGGGATTGAAGACACTGGTGATCGATCTCGATCCGCAGGGCAATGCGAGCACCGCGCTCGGTATCGAACACCGCCCGGGCACGCCCTCGTCCTACGAGGTGCTCATCGGTGACATCTCGGTGGAGACGGCATTGCAGCGCAGTCCGCACAGCGAGCGCCTGTTCTGCATCCCGGCAACCATCGATCTGGCCGGCGCCGAGATCGAACTGGTCAGCATGGTCGCCCGCGAGGGCCGACTGCGCACCGCGCTCGGCGAGCTGAAGCACTACGACTTCGACTACGTGTTCATCGACTGCCCGCCGTCGCTCGGGCTGTTGACGATCAACGCTCTGGTCGCCGCACCAGAGGTGTTGATCCCGATCCAATGCGAGTACTACGCACTGGAGGGTGTGGGTCAGTTGCTGCGCAACATCGAGATGGTGAAGGCGCACCTGAACCCCGAACTCAATGTCACCACCGTGGTCCTCACGATGTACGACGGGCGCACCAAGCTCGCCGACCAGGTGGCATCGGATGTTCGTGCCCACTTCGGTGAGAAGGTGTTACGAACGGTGATCCCCCGCAGTGTGAAGGTGTCGGAGGCCCCGGGCTACGGGATGACGATCATCGACTACGACCCCGGCTCGCGCGGGGCGATGAGCTATCTCGATGCCAGCCGCGAGCTGGCAGTCCGCGGTGGCGACGACGGAAGAGGGGACCGATGAACAATCCGGCACGCAAGCGCAGTGGTCTGGGGCGCGGACTGGCGTCCCTGATCCCCACCGGCCCGGCCGAGAACGGCGAGCCGGCCACACTTGGGCCGAAGATGGGCGCCGCCGCTGCCGACGTCGTGCTCGGCGGTGCACCACAGGCCGCGCCCCCCGCGCAGGACGCGAATCCGGTGGGTGCGGTGTACCGCGAGATCCCCCCGTCGCAGATCGATCCGAACCCCCGCCAGCCGCGGCAGGTGTTCGACGAGGAAGCGCTGGCAGAGCTGGTGCACTCGATCCGCGAATTCGGATTGATGCAGCCGATCGTGGTGCGGGCGGTGCCCGCGGAGGACGGACAGGCCGCGCCGCGCTATCAACTGGTCATGGGGGAGCGCCGGTGGCGTGCCGCCCAACTGGCCGAGGTCGCGACGATCCCGGCCATCGTGCGCGAGACGGCGGACGACAGCATGCTGCGTGACGCGCTGTTGGAGAACATCCACCGGGTACAGCTCAATCCCCTCGAAGAGGCGGCGGCGTACCAGCAGCTGCTCGAGGAATTCGGTGTCACCCACGATGAACTCGCATCGCGGATCGGCCGGTCACGTCCGCTGATCACCAACATGATCCGACTGTTGCGCCTACCGATTCCGGTACAGCGCCGGGTCGCCGCCGGGGTACTGTCGGCCGGTCATGCCCGCGCCCTGCTGTCCCTCGAGGCGGGTCCGGAGGCTCAGGAGGAGCTCGCCGCGCGCATCGTGGCGGAGGGGCTGTCGGTGCGTGCCACCGAAGAGGCGGTCACCCTGGCCAACCGCAACGGGGAGACCCCACCGGCCGCGCCGCGGCGTAAGCCGATCCAGATGCCGGGGCTGCAGGATGTCGCCGAGCAGCTGTCGACGGCGTTCGACACCCGCGTCACCGTCAGCCTGGGCAAGCGCAAGGGCAAAATCGTCGTCGAGTTCGGTTCGGTGGACGATTTGCAGCGCATCGTGGAGTTGATGAACGCGTCCGCGCAATGACCCACCACACCGACGAATTACGTCACTGTGACACAGGTGGCGCGATGTTCGCCGGTACGCCTGCGGGTCCGGGCAAACGCCATGTCGCGCAGCAGGATTCGCTGAGCGCCCGGATGGGCCGCGGGGAGCACGGCCAGAAGGAGCCGCTGCGCGGGCGGCCTTCTATTCTGGAGGGGCAGCCGTACGCATCGGGACGGCGAAGAGACCGGGGAGTCTAGTGGCCGCACGTATCACGCCCCTTCGGCTCGAAGCGTTCGAGCAGTTGCCGAAGCACGCGCGGCGCTGCGTGTACTGGGAGGTCGATCCCGGCATCGTCGGACGCGGCGACCAGCTGTCCGACCCCGAGTTCGAGAAGGAAGCGTGGCTGTCAATGGTCATGCTCGAGTGGGGGTCGTGCGGCCAGCTCGCCGTTGAGTACCGGACCGCGCACGCGGGGGAGGCTGTTGCCGACGATCCGAACGACGATCCATGCCTCGGCTACGTGTTCTACGCGCCGCCCCGGTCGGTGCCCCGGGCGACGCGATTCCCGACCGGACCGGTCAGCGCGGACGCGGTGCTACTGACGACGCTGGGTGTGGAGGCCGGCCAAGACGCCGCTGAGTTGTCGCACACTCTGTTGATGGCAGTGGTCAATGATCTCGTTCGCCGCGGCGTACGCGCGCTCGAAGCGTTCGGCCGGACGAGCCAGGTCGGCGAGCTGGCCGAGATGGAGACCGTGACGCCCGATGTCCGTCCGGTGACGGAGGCGCTCGGAGACTGCTCGGTAGACCAGTGTGTGCTCAGCGCGGATCTGCTGCTGGACGCGGGGTTCGTCGTGGTCTCACCACATATCTATTTCCCACGGCTGCGGCTCGAGCTGGAGCAGGGCCTGGGCTGGAAGGCCGGTGTGGAAGCCGCGCTGGAGCGACTGCTGGAAAGCGCGCAGCTCGAACAACCGGTGGGTGCGGGTGCGGGCCTTTACGGATAGCCGACGGGGTCAGGCGCGGCGGGACTGTTCGACAGCGAGTTCGTGCGCCAGCAGCTCGGCGAACGTGAAAGTGCCGGTGGGACGGTCGTTCTTGCCCAACAGATAGAGCCGTTTGACCGCGGCAAGGATGCCCTCGGCCAGTGCGTCACGCGAGGCCGGCGACACCAGCTTCGCGCGATCGTCGGGATTGGTGATGTATCCGACGTCGACCTGAACGGTGGGCATCCGGGTCAGCCGCAGCAGGTCCCAGGTGCGCCCGTGCACCCGGCAGTCACGTAATCCGGTGCGCGCGACCACTTCCCGCTGAATGAAGTCGGCGAGGTTGCGTCCGATCGTGGACACCGAACCATGCGAGTTGCCGAAGTGGAATGAGGCGACGCCGTTGGCCGCGGGGCTGGGCTGCGTCGCACACCGTAGGCTGATCATCATGTCGGCGCCGACGGTGTTGGCGGTGGCGGCACGTTCGGCGTCAGACGGGGAAGCGTTGGCCGGCCGGGACAAGAACGTCTCGATGCCGATCGCCGTCATGCGACCCTCAAGGCGAGAGGCCAAGTCCCACAGGATGTCCGCCTCGCTGATCGGACCGGCGGGCCCGTTCATGATCAGACCGTGGTCGGCGCCACCGCGGCCCGGGTCGACGATGATGCGCTTACCCGACAGCCGCGGGCCGGAGCGGCGCACCAGCTCCTCCTCGCGGATCGCGTGCGGTGATCCGCCGGTGACGCGGGATCCCAGAAAGTACAAGGAGCGCAACGTTTCCGGGCCACAGATGCCGTCGGGGTAGAGCCCGTACTCACGCTGGTAGGACGACAGCGCGTTGTGGGTCTGCAGCCCGAAATGGCCGTCGACCAGGCCGGTGTAGAACCCGAGATCCTGCAGGCGGGCCTGCAGGGTGGCGACGTCGTCGCCGTACATCGGGGCGCCGAACTGGTGATTGAGGGTGCGGGCGCCGAGCCGGTAGGAGGCTTCCTTGAGGGCGCGGTAGGTCGCCTCTCCGACGATGCCGTCGACCAGCAGGCCGCGGTGCTGTTGGAACGCGCGCACGGCATGGTCGAGGTCGTCGTCGAACATATCGGCGACCACGTGCTTGCCGGTGGTGAGGTCCTCGTCGTCGCTGTTCGCGACCATGCCGAGCGCGGCCAGAGCGGCCCGGATCTCGGCGACCGCCCCCCCGCGGTCACCGCGACGCAGACTCGACATAGCCAGATTGTCTCAGACCGACTGCGGATTCGAGAAAACCCCAGGCGAGTCGCGGCAACGCGATTCGCGGTGCGCCAAGGTAGTTAGTCGAGCTCAGCCAGTTCGCGGAGCAGGGCCGCCTTGCCTTTGGCGCCGACGATCCGCTTCACCGGCTGGCCGTCTTTGAACAGGATCATCGTCGGAATCGACACCACCTGGAAATCCCGCGCCGTGGCCGGATTTTCATCGACATCGATCTTGGCGACCGTCAGGGCGCCGGCCTTCTCTGAAGCGATCTCCTCGAGCACCGGCGCGACCATCTTGCACGGCCCGCACCAGGTGGCCCAGAAGTCAACCAGCACCGGCGTTCCGCTCGACAGTACGTCGTCGGAGAACGAATCGTCAGTCACTGTGACCGTGTTGGAATCGCTCACTGCTTGGCTCCTATCAGATCGCTGTCATCGGTTGTGGTGGAGGTCCTTTCGCCCGGATGGGCGTGCTCGGCCAGCCAACGCTCTGCGTCGATTGAAGCGGCACAACCACTTCCGGCGGCCGTGATCGCCTGGCGGTAGGTGTGATCGACGAGATCGCCTGCGGCGAAGACACCTTCGACCGACGTGTAGGTGGTGCGCCCCTGCACTTTGACGTAACCGCCGTCGTCGAGCTCGACCTGACCGCGCACCAGCTCGGAACGCGGGTCGTGTCCGACCGCCACGAAGACACCGGTCACCGGCAGCGTGGACTCCTCACCGGTCACGGTGTTGCGCAACCGGATACCGCTCACCTTCGGGTTGCCCTCGATCGCGGTGACCTGGGTGTTGGTCAAGATGGTGATCTTCTCGTTGGCCTGTGCACGCTCGAGCATGATCTTGGACGCGCGGAACTCGTCACGGCGGTGGATGAGAGTCACGTTGCGGGCGAACCGGGTCAGGAAGATGGCCTCCTCCATCGCGGAGTCCCCACCACCGACCACGGCGATGTCCTGGTCGCGAAAGAAGAAGCCGTCGCAGGTGGCGCAGGTGCTCACCCCCATGCCGATCAGCTCCTCCTCGCCCGGCACCCCGAGGTGGCGGGCCGCGGCGCCCATCGCCAGGATCACCGCGCGGGCGCGATACGTCTCGTCACCGACGGTGACCGACTTCACCGGGCCGCTCAGGTCAACGGCCTCGACGTCCTCCATGTGCAGATCGGCGCCGAAGCGCAGGGCCTGCTCGCGCATCTGGTCCATCAATTCCGGTCCGGTGATGCCGTCCCGAAAGCCCGGGTAGTTCTCTACCTCCGTGGTGGTCATCAACGCACCGCCGAACTGGCTGCCCTCGAACACCAGCGGATTCAGCTGGGCGCGGGCGGCGTAGACGGCCGCGGTGTAGCCGGCTGGGCCGGACCCGATGACGATGACGTCGTGGACGGTCTCTGAGGAGTTCATGCGTGCCTTTCTGCCTGCGGCCGGAACCGCAGCCGCGTAAACAACCGCGTTCTCTCAACAACAGGGTAGGCCCGGGTGTTCCCGACGGCGCTCACGGGCGGGCGACCACCGTCTCGGCGAGCAGCCCGGTGTGCGCGCCGCTGCAGGTCAACCGCACGGCTACCGCCGCCATCTGCGCCGGGTCCGGGCCGGGCAGCAGCAGCACGACGGCCGGCAGGCCGGACACCTCCAGCTGCCGTCCGCCGAGCACGTCGAGGGTGGGGGAGTACCCGAGTCCGGCCAGACATGAGCCGCGGCGCACAGGGTCGGTCAGCGGGCCGAGCTCCGGCGCGGAGCCCAGCAGGGGCAGCAGGTCGGCTTCCGGCAGCGGGAAACGGTCGGCGAGCCCGGCGACGGTGATCGGCGACGCGGTCGGCCCCGCCGGAAACGCCGGCTCGGAGTCGCGGCCGATCATCACCGCGCCCAGCACGGCGCCGGCTGCCAGCGCCGTCACACCGGTGATCAGAGCCGCGCGCTGCCATCCGGTCAGCTTCGGACGGGTCACGGTGTGCGCGCCGGCGCGGGAGGCGTCCCGCAGCGCCGCACCGATGCGGGCGGTCACGTCGGCGGGAACCTCCGGAGCGCTGGCGGCGTCGTCGCCGAGCCGCTGCAGGGCCCGGCGCAGCGCGGCGTCGGGATCCTGGCCAGCGCCGCCGTCCATCCCGCCCCCGTCAATCCTCGCCTGACAGATCGTTCGAGGTTATCGGACCGGCCTCACTCCGCGGCGGCGGCGAAGTAGTACAGCGAGCCGGCGAGTTTGGAGCGCGCCCGCGAACAACGCGACTTGACGGTGCCCTCGGCGACCCCGAGCATGCGCGCGGTCTCGGCGACGCTGTAACCCTGCATGTCCACCGCGACCACGGCGGCCCGCTGCTCGACCGGCAGCCGCATCAACGCCCGCTCGACGACGATCGCGGTGTCGACGTCGCCGGTCGGGTCGACGCCCCCGCAGAGCTGGTCGTCGAGTTCCTCACAGGCGCGAGTCTTGTTGCGCCGCAGCCGGTCCAGACAGGCGTTGACGACGATGCGGTACAGCCAGCTGGTGACCGCCGAGTCGTGCCGGAAAGCGCGGGCGGTGCGGTGCGCGGCGAGCATCGCGTCCTGCAGCGCGTCGGCCGCGTCATCGGGGTCCCTGCTGGTCAGCTGCGCCAGCCGGTAGAGCTGCCGATGGTGCCGGTAGAAGAGTTCCTCGAACGCGTAGCGGTCACCGTCGACATGGGCGGTCAGCAGTTCGGCGTCGGTGCGCGACGAGCGGGTCTGCCGCCTCGTCGGCTCCGGCGTGCCCCCGAAAATCCCCACAGCCGAACAGTAATCGGCGCCGGGGGAGGGCCCGGACACCAGTTTCGGCGGCCGCCACGGACGCGGGCTCGCCGGTACCGGCCAGGTCAGGATGCGGCGTTGAGCGTGATCTCGGCGATGTCTGAGCGGCTCTGTCCGTTGACCTGCCCGAGGGTCGACACCCAGACCAGCACGTTGGAGGTCGGCTCGGCGTCGGAGATCTCGATGGTGTTCGAGCCCGGCTTGAGCGGGGTCGGATCGGTCAGCGCCGTGGTGGCCTCCAGCGACGACGGCGTGGGCGTCGACGAGGACCGGATCTGTACGGAGGTTCCGGTGCTGTTCAGGTTCACGGTGACCGAGCCGAGCTTCGTCGGCTCCGGAAGCTGCAGCATCAGCCCGACACCGTTCTTGAAGTTCGGGAACGGCACCGCGTCGGAGTAGGTGTCGATCGGCCACACCGTCGCCGGGTTCCCGTCGATCGCCAGGTCGGCCAGATCGGGGGCGTCGGCCTCACCTTCAGGCGAGAACACCGTCACCGCAGTGGGTTTGACCACCGAACCGGTCTGGGTCGGTGGGGAGGAGTCATCGCTGGACGCCGACGGTGCGTTGAGCCCGAGTTCGTCACCGCCGAGTCCGCTGCCGACGTCACCGAAGATGCGGCTGAGGGCGGTGCCGAGCAGGATCACCGCGACGACGGCGATGGCACCGGCGATGGAGAGCCCCACGATCAAGCCCTTGCGGCGCCGGGCCGCGGCCTCGGGGTCGAGTTCGGCGGCGTAGTCGCCGGCGCCGGCCTCGGGCGTGGGCTCGTCGACCGGGGCGATGTGGTCGGTGCGGTCGGCGATCGCGGTGGCCTGCTGGAGCAGGTTCAGCAGCGTGGGCGCGCTGCGGATACCGCCGTCCTTCTCGACCGCCCGCGCGGCGGCCGCCGAGATCTGGAACGGGATGTCGCGGTCGACGGTCTTGGGCTCGACCGGATGGCCCGCGGCGTCGAGGTCGGCCGGTTGCAGACCGCTGGGCTCTCCGGTCTCGGGCAACGGCCACCGGGCGACCAGCAGCGCGTACAGCGACGCGCCGATACCGCGGATGTCGTCGTCCGGGGAGGCGTCGGGCAGGGTCCCGGGAAACGCGAGTGCCACGTCGCCGTCGATGCTGACCCGGATCCGGCTGGGGTGGTCGATGGACAGCGCCACGCCGTTGCGGTGGGCAACCTCAGCCGCGGCGGCCAGCGACTGGACGGCGCGGGCGCCGCCGATCGGGGAGGGATTGGTGTCGGCGACCTCGGCCAGTGAGCCGCCGCGGATCCACTCCGAGACCACCAGAGCGCCGGCGCCGTTGTGGACGACGTCCAGCACGCGCGCGACGCCGGGCATGTCGATGCGGCTCAGCCGCTGGGTGCGGTCCAGGATCTCCTGCACCTGCCGTGGGGGCAGGGTGCCGTCGGGGTCGACGAAGGTGAGCGCGACCTGCCGGTCCAGCGCGGTGTCCAGAGCCTGCCAGAACTGCAGGGTGGCCGGGCCACCGTGGAACACCAGCAGCCGGTAGCGGCCGTCGACGACCGTTGCGCCGGGGATGAGGTGGACGTCGTCGCCGGGGGACGGCTCGACGACGGTCTCGGCGGCGCTGCCGACCGACTCCGGCACGTCGGGCTGGAAGTCGTCAGCGGAGGGCCGGTTGATCCGTGTGGTGGCCAAAGAGTCGTGCATGGAGTCGGGCAGGGAATCGTGCTCCGTCGGGGAACCGCCGGTGGGTTTGTCGCTCACCGCGAATCCTTTCCGCCTCCCGTCGTCGGCTGCCTCGGCCACTGTTCCCCGCGCGGCCGACCTGGGAAGCTGACGCCGGCGTAACGGGGATTGATTTCTGGGATCAGGGTACGTGAGCGCCTCGGAGGTCACGGTGGGCTTACCCGTTCCGCCCAGTCCGAACCGGCGGCGCACCACTGCGAGTGCGGCCTGGGCCTCCGGGACGCGGGCGGCGAGCATCACCCCGATGATGATCGGCACCATCACCATGCCGAGGCCCAGCAGCCGCAGCAGCGAGCCGGCCGCACCCCAGTGCGCGGTCAGGTCCTCCAGACCGAGCAGCCGGTCCGCGGTGTGGGCGAGCAGGCCCGCGGCCAGGGAGGCGGTGATGGTGACCAGGATGGTGCGGATGACCTCGGTGTTGATCAGTCGCCCGCCCGGCGGATCGAGACGCGCGCGCAGCAGCACGTGCCCGACGGTTGCGCCGGCCAGAAACCCCAGCCCGTTGGCCAGGCCCAGGTAGCCGGCGACGAGCTCGGGGTCGTCGGTCAGGTGCGGCGCGGCCAGCGAGGCGGCGATCTTGACGACGGTGATGACGACGATCAGGGCGATCGGCGTCCACGGTTCCTGTCGGGCGTAGAACACCCGCAGCTGCAGCAGCACCAGCGCGTACGGGATCAACGTGAACGCCGAGAGCGTGATCGCCGTGCCGAGGTAGCCGGCGTCGACGGCGCCGAAGTTGCCGTAGGCGAACAGCGCACTGCCGATGGCGGGCCCGCCGACGGTCATCATCGCCACGATCGGGATCAGCGTGAGCATCGTCAGCCGGGTCGCCAGAGACAGGTCGGCGAGCACGGCCGAGCCGTCGTCGGCGGCCGCGTTGCGGGACAGTCGCGGCATCACGACGGTCAGCACCGTGACGCCGATGATGCCGAACGGAAGCTGCAGCACAAGCCACGTGTAGTTGTAGATGGCCGGTCCGGACGCGGCGGCGCCGCTGGCCACCTGGTTGCCGACGATCAACCCGATCTGGCTGATGAGCACATACAGCACCATCGCCAGCGCCATCATCCCGAACTTCTTGAGCCGGTCGTCGATGCCCCACAGCGGCCGCAGGCTGATCCGCTCCCGGCGCAGCGCCACGAACAGCACGGCGGCCTGCGCGACCACACCGAGGGTGGTGCCGATCCCGAGCACCAGCAGCTTGGCGTTGCCCATCTGGACCGGGTCGATCGAGAGTTCGCCGGGGACAAGCACATACAGGCCGAGCGTGACGATCGCAACGACGTTGTTGACCACCGGCGCCCAGGCCGGCGGTCCGAAGATGTTGCGGGTGTTCAGGATCGCCATGAACACCGAGGACAGGCCGTAGAAGATGATCTGGGGCAGCAGCAGGAATGCGAACGCCGTCGTCAGGGGACGGTTCACCAGCGGATCCGAGCCCAGCATCAGATCGACCAGCAGCGGCGCCGCCAGCGTGGAGACGATCGTGACGACCAACAGCAGTGTCGTCGCGAGCGTGAGGAGCCGTCGGACGAATGCGGTTCCGCCGTCGGGGTCATCGCGCTCGGCGCGGGCCAGCACCGGAACGAAGATCGCGGTGAACGTCGCCTCCAGCACCAGCGCCGCGATCAGGTTGGGCAGCTGGTTGGCAACGGTGAACGCGCTCGACAGCGCGGCGCCCAGGATCGCGGCGAGCAGCACGATGCGCGCGAACCCGGTGAGCCGGCTGACCAACGTGGCCAGCGCCATGCCCCACGATCGCGACACCACGGCCGCATCGGACAGCTCCGGACGGTCGGCGGGACGGCTCGGCGGGGGCGGGCGGTGCGGCCGCGCGTCACGCATCGCCACCGCCGGACGAGGTCCGGGCCCGGCGCCTGCCGGTGCGCACGTCGGCGGGTTCCTCGTCGCCGTAGGCCAGCGCCACGTCCACCGGGTCGGGTCGGGTGGGGTCGGCCTCCAGGTCGGCCCGGTCGGGTTGACCGCGGAACCGGTGCCACAGCCGCCGTCCGACGAGTAATACCAGCACCGCGCCACCGGTCATCGTGATGATGAACAGCACCTTGCCGTACGCATTGGAGTGCACCGACAGCCGGACCGGTTCGCCCAGCGGCAGGCCGTCGGCGGTGCGCAACGCGACGTCGACGGCGACCCGCTGGGTGAAGTGCACCTCGATCGGCACCTTCAGCGGCAGAAATCCCGGCGGCAGCACGATCTCGCCCAGGTCGGTCACCGTCATGCCGGGTGGGGCGTCGATGTCCAGCCGGACCCGGATGGGCACCGGCAGGTTGTTGCGCAGCGCCAGCGGTATCGGGCTGCGTTCGGTGGCGAGCGTGTACGACCCGCCCGGATTGACGATCGTGACCGCCTTGAACAGATCCTCGACCGTGCGCCCGACGCGGGTCAGCCGCTGCTGGGCCAACCCGCTGCGTGCGTCGGGCGGCACCGACAGGCTCAGCGCGCGCAGCAGATCCTCCCGCAGCGGCGCGGTGTACTGGTTGCCGGTCAGCCCGGTGCGTTCGTCGGTACTCAGCGCCGCGGTGAACCCCCACAGCCGTCCGGTCGCGGCCGAGATCCCCGATACCACGCCGTCGTCGAATCGTCCCCGCGGATTCCCCAGCGGGCCCGCCGGCGGCGTCGCGTCCCGGGCAGCCGCATTCGCGTCGTTGACCAGCGCGGGCAGCGGGCGCGGCACCGCCAGCCCGGCGCGGATGCCGGTGGCCACCGTCGACAGCACGGCCTCCGCGTCGGCGGGGGACACGTTCCACATCAGCGGCGGCATCACCACCTCGGCGCGGGGGGTGACGTCAGGGCGCAGAACGCGCCACAGCATGGCTCCGAGCGCGTCCTGGCGACGAGCGACCTCCGAGTCCTGCTTGACGGCCACGTCCAGCGACGGATCCAGGTACGACGGGGATTCCGGGGCCGGGCCCATCGCGGCGAGCGCGGCGCCCACCGCGGGGTCGAACGGGGCGGCCACCACGTTGGGGGTGTAGCGCACGGGTTCGGTGGCCGCGGTCTCGGCGGTGCTGCTCGTCTCGCCGGGACCGATCAGGTCGGCGGCCGCGACCGCGACGGTCGGGCCCCTCTCCGACAGCAGCTGGATCGCCGGGCCGGTCAGCGCCCCGTCACCCACGAGACTGACCCCGCGCGCCGAGACGACGCCGAGGATCTGGTCGACGATCGCGGCGGCGCCCGTGGTGGCGATCGACGCCAGGCCGGGGTCCGCGACCCGCTGCAGCGCGTCGAGGTCGGCCTGCGCGTAGACGGTCGAGGTGATGCACATCCGCTGTGCGAGCGCTTTGAGCCGGTTGAGCCAGTCCACCGCGGCCTGTTGCCCGGTGCCCGGGTGGGTGGGGGTGCCCGGCCCGGCGTCGGCGCCGTCGTTGACGACGTAGCCGGCGGTCATCGCGTTGACGGTGACCAGCAGGTCGGGGTCGACGGCCAGGCACGCGGCGCGCGTGACGTTGCCGCCGGGATCGACCTCGGGGTTGGTCGCGAAATCGATGGAGCCGAGCAGCGTGTCCAGGCGTCCGCCGGGGGCCAGCGACACCGCGAGCTCGTCGTCGATCAGCCGCACCGGGGTGGTGCCCCCGGGCGCTCCGGCCGCCAACCGGGGCCGGTCCGCCAACGGCCAGAACATGGTGAGGCCGACGGGCCGGGTGGTGTCGGGCGGCACCGCGGAGTCCACCGCGTCACCCGCGGAGTCCCCACCGCTCTCCGGCGGCACGCCCAGCACCGGCAACAGGAAGCGCGAGTCGTCCAGCCGGGCCGGAGCCCCGTAGTCGGGGGTGCCGTTGACGTTGACCATGAGCGGGTACACGCCCGGGCGCTCGACCCGCAGCGACGGCTGCCCGGTGGCGCGCAGCGGATAGCTGAGCCGGAACGGGACCTCATCACCGCGTGTCAATTCCGGTGCGGCGGTGACGAAGTCGGCCACCGGCTGGTACTGATCGACGTTTCCGGCCAGGTCGGTGCGCAGCGTGCTGGACGCCGCGGCCGCCGGCGCCCGTTCCAGCCGGACCACAACATCGCGTACGGCGCGGTCCCCGATGTTGCTGATGGTGCCGGTGACGGTCACCATCGGGTCACTGGTGGTGGTCACGACGTCGGGGGAGACGGAGTCGATCTGCACCCGCAGGAACTGCGCCGAGGCGGGCTGGGCGGCCGCGACGGGAAGGACCGCGCCCGGCGCGACGGCCAGGAGCAGCGCGACGAGCGCGACGAGCAGGCGTCGCAGAGTCACGGCCCTTGACCGCAGCCGTTCGTCCGCCGGCCGGGCTGGGGTTGAGCGGTGGGGTCAGGTCGTTGTCGTCGGGTGTGGGAGTGCGTCTGTCCGCGGCGGCGCGGCGTGGTGCGCGGCAGCGGCGGCAGCGCGCCCGGCCCGTGGTTGTGCAGTGTGTCGATCAGTTCGTCGGCGACCTCGGCCAGCCGGCGCTCGTCGGCGTAGGCCAGCCGGGACGGCAGGTCCTTGACCGGCACCCAGGCCACCTCGGTGACCTCGACGTCCTCGTCGGAGAGCTCGCCGCCGGAGAACCGCATCAGATAGTGGTGCACGGTTTTGTGTACGCGGCGGCCCTCGGTGACGAACCAGTAGTCGATGCTGCCGAGGGCGGCTAGCACGCTGCCCTGGATGCCGGTCTCCTCGGCGACCTCGCGGATCGCGGTCTGCTCGGCCGTCTCGCCCATCTCGATGTGGCCCTTGGGCAGAGACCACAACATCCGGCCGCGCCGGTCGGTCCGGCCGATCAGCGCGGCCACCTGCCGGTCCTTGGGGCCGTCGATGCCGTCGATGACCAGGCCCCCCGCCGAGGTCTCATGCACGGTGCGCAGACGTTCCGGAGGGCGTCGGACCTTGGTCTTCTGCGGTTTGGGGGACTGCCCGGGCTGGGCGGCCCCGGCGGCCGGGGAGCCCTGCAGGCGGCGATTGGGGTTCTGTTCGGATGCGGCTTCGGGAGGACCTGCCGCGCGTCGGCCCCGGCGGCGCCCGCGGCGCCGTCGTGGTTTGGCCTGCTCGCCGTCCGACACCCAAGCGATAGTAGCTGGCATGAACGGCGGTTCTCGCCGCACTCGCCGGTCGGTGACATCGCCGTGACCAGTAGGCTCAGCGGACGTGCCCGACCCCACCTCAGATGCTGAACTGCTGGCGGCAGCGCAGGTTGCGCTGAACGCCCACGCCGCGGTGCTGCGTGAGGTGGGCCGGCTGTTCGCCGAGCACGGCCACGAGCTCTATCTGGTCGGGGGCAGCGTGCGGGACGCGCTGCTCGGCCGGCTCGGCTCCGATCTGGACTTCACCACCGACGCCCGGCCCGACCAGATGCTGCCCTTCCTGCGCGGCTGGGGTGACGCGCTGTGGGACACCGGTATCGACTTCGGCACCCTCGGCGTCGGCAAGCGCGGCGACCGGCTCGAGATCACCACGTTCCGGGCCGACACGTATGACCAGGTGACCCGCCATCCCGAGGTGCGCTACGGCGACAACCTCGCCGACGACCTGGTGCGCCGCGACTTCACCGTCAACGCGATGGCGGTCCGCATCACCCCCGACGGTCCGGCCGAGTTCCTGGATCCGCTCGACGGGCTGGCCGCGTTGCGCCGCGCGGTGCTCGACACCCCCACCGAACCGGAGGTGTCGTTCGGCGACGACCCGTTACGCATGCTGCGCGCGGCCCGGTTCGTGTCGCAGCTCGGCTTCGAGGTGGCGCCCAGGGTGCGGCAGGCCCTCGAGGAGATGGCTCCTGCGCTGGGGCGCATCACCGCCGAACGCGTGGCGGCCGAACTCGACAAGCTGCTGCTCGGCGCCGACCCGGTCGCCGGCGTGGACCTGATGGTGCAGACCGGTCTCGGCGAGGTGGTGCTGCCCGAGGTCGGCGCGATGCGGATGGCGATCGACGAGCATCATCAGCACAAGGACGTCTACCAGCATTCGCTGACCGTGCTGAAGCAGGCGATCGACTTGGAAGGGCCCGACGGTCCGGACCTGGTGCTGCGCTGGGCGGCGCTACTGCACGACATCGGCAAGCCGGCGACTCGCAGGCACGAACCCGACGGCGGCGTCAGCTTCCACCACCACGAGGTGGTCGGCGCCAAGATGACCCGCAAGCGGATGCGGGCGCTGAAGTACTCCAAGCAGACGATCGCCGACGTATCCCAGCTGGTGTATCTGCATCTGCGGTTCCACGGATACGGCGACGGGCGTTGGACCGATTCGGCGGTGCGCCGCTACGTCACCGACGCCGGACCGTTGCTGAGCCGGCTGCACAAGCTGGTGCGCGCCGACTGCACCACCCGCAACAAGCGCCGCGCGGCGCGGCTGCAGGCCAACTACGACGACCTGGAGCAGCGGATCGCCGAGCTGGCCGCCAAGGAGGACCTGGCGCGGGTGCGTCCGGACATCGACGGCAACGAGATCATGCAGATCCTCGGCATCCCGCCGGGCCCGGAGGTGGGGCAGGCATGGAACCACCTCAAGGAGCTCAGACTGGATCGCGGTCCGCTCGACCACGACGAGGCCGTCGCCGAACTACTGAAGTGGTGGAACGAGAAGGGCGGCACCGGCGTCTGATCAGGTATGGAGTACTGCCTGGGTGACGCCGACGGCTCGGCCGCCATGTGGACGGTCGACCCCGACGGCGATCTCGACGGTGACGGTCTGCTCGATTCGGTCGCACTCGACCTCGACCACGACGGTCTGACCGACGACGTGTTGGCCGACCTCGACGGGGACGGCACCGCCGATCACGCCGTGCTCGATCTGGACGGCGACGGTGTTCCGGAGGCCTACTTCACCGACGACGGCATGGGCACGTGGACGGTGGCCGCCGACCGCGGCGGTGCGGCGCTGCGGTGGTTCGGCCTGGACGGCGCCGAACATCCCGCGACCGCGACGACGGTGGATCTCGACGGTGACAGCACGCCGGAGCGGCTGGCCGACGCCGACGGCGACGGGGTGGCCGACCGGGCAATCGGCGCCCGGCACGCGTGGGTGGACACCGACGGTGACGGCAGATGGGACGTGCGGCTCACCGATGCGGACGGCGACGGCGGCGCCGACTCCGCCGAGTACCTGTGACCCGCACCGCGCATGGCGTCAGCCCCGACCGGCTCCCGGCGGTCCGGCGAAGGCCTGCGCGATCGTCAGCCACTTCTGCGCGTCCGGTCCGACCGCGACGATGTCGAGCGCCGACCGGGGCCGCCGCTGGGTGACGAGCATGCAGAAATGCTCCGCCGAGCCCGTCACCTGTTGGGCGGCGTCCTCGGGTCCCCACGTCCACTCGGGCTCGTCGGCTCCGGGCGGTGCGGATAGTTTCACGTGGAACGGTTCCGGCGGCGGGGTCAGACCGTGCACGGTGTACGCGAAATCCCGGGTCCGCACCCCGATGTGGGCGATCGACCGCAGCCGCGCCGTCGGGGGGCGTGTCACGCCGAGCGCGTCGGCGACGTCCAGGCCGTGCGCCCAGGTCTCCATGAGCCGTGCGGTGGCCATCGACGCCGCGCTCATCGGCGGTCCGAACCACGGCAGCTTGCGGCCGTCGGGCACCGTCAGCAGCGCATCGTGCAGTGCGGTACGGGTCGCACGCCAGTCGACGAGCAGCTCGGCCGGCGGGGTCGCCGCGAGCTCTTCGGCACCAGCGTCGACGAAGCCGGCCGGATTCTTCGACGCCTCGGTGAGGACGGACGCGAAGCCGGGCTCATCGGTCACCGACAACAGAGCCACCCGGTCGGTCCACAGCAGGTGCGCGATCTGATGGGCGATCGTCCAGCCCGCAGCGGGCGTGGCCAGCGACCACTGCTGCGGCGGCAGTGACGCCACCAGCACGTCGAGCTCATCGCTCTCGTCGCGCAGGTCGCTGACCATCGGGGCTGCTCCGGCCATGCGGCTCACCCTAGCCGGGCAGCCGCCCGCGCCGACCGGTGATCGCGTGCAGGGCCAGCCCCACCAGATAGAGGGCCACCCCGGCCAGAGCCAGTCCTACCGAACGCCCGCCGGGCGGGATCACGAACGCCGCCCCCGTGATCGCGAGGATGAACGCCACCCAGAACAACGAGTCCTGCACCGCGAACAGGTGACCGCGCAGCGCGTCGTCGACGTCGATCTGCATCGCGGTGTCCGCGCACAGCTTGACCACCTGGCCCGCCGCACCCAGCAGAAAGCCGCACACGATCATCACCGGCAGATGCAGCGTGGCGCCGACCAGCTGAACGGCCGCGGCGAAGGCCAGCGCGCCGTTCGGGGTGGCGTAGCGTCCCCACTTGCGCACCAGCGCCGGCGTGAGGATCGTGGCGAGGAACTGCCCGGCGCCCCCGGCCGTGACGAACAGAACCGTGGTGCCGAAGCCGGCCACCGTGGTCGCGTCCGTGTGGCGCACCATCACGAGCACCAGCAGCGTGTTGATGCCGAACACCATGCGGTGCGCGGCCAGCCCCGACAGCGTCGCCGCGACCGACGGGACGGCCGCGACGGTGCGGGCGCCGTGCAGCCAGCCGGTGGCCACCGCGTAGAGCACCGAGCCGTGCACCGCGCGCACGCTGTCGTCGGGCCCCAGCAGCCGGGGCGGGAACCGCATCGACAGCCACAGCGCCACCCCGACCGGCACGGCGACCAGAAAGATGATGATCGACGCGCCCACATCGCCGGCTCCGAACCACCAGCGCGGCAACAGCATGAAGATCGCGCCCGCGAATGCGGCCACCGACGACGTCGCGGTCGCCACGGAGTTCATCGCGATCACCTGCTCGCGGGGCACCACGTGCGGCAGCGCCGCGCTCAGCCCTGAGGACACGAAGCGGGTGAAACCGTTGGCCAGCAACGCGCTCAACAGGATCGGGATGTCGGAGCGGCCGGCGGCCAGTAGCGTCCCGACGCCGAGCACCACCACCAGCCGGCCCAGGCTGGCGCCGATGAGCACCAGCCGGCGGTCCCAGCGGTCGAGCAGCGCGCCGGCAAACGGGCCGAGCAGCGAGTACGGCAGGAACAGCACCGCGAACGCGGCCGCGATCGCCCACGGCTCGGCCTCACGCTCAGGGTTGAACAGAATCGCCCCCGCGATCCCGGCCTGGAACAGGCCGTCACCGAACTGGCTGACCGCGCGCAGCTCGAGCAGTCTGCGGAACTCGGGCAGGGTCCGCACCGTACGCCACAACGTCCGGGCGGCACGGTCGTCGGGCACGGATGTCACGTCCTGTTGGCGGGCTGAAGCGGAATCTGAGGGCAACCCGACCACAGTACAAATATCGAGATGCGGTGCGCTGGTCTGCCACCATCACGCGGCCGTGGTGACATGATGGTCGAATGGCGCAACCCGAGGATCCGGAGGACTTCGTCGCACCTGCGGCACACCGGGTTCGCGCGGGCACACTGCTGTTGGCCAACACCGATCTGCTGGAGCCCACCTTCCGGCGCAGCGTGATCTACGTGGTCGAGCACAACGACGGCGGCACCCTGGGCGTGGTGCTGAACCGGGCCAGCGAGACCGCGGTTTACAACGTGCTGCCGCAGTGGGCCAAGCTCGCGACCAAACCCAAGACGATGTTCATCGGAGGCCCGGTCAAGCGGGACGCCGCACTGTGCCTGGCGACGGTGCGCGTGGGCGTCGACCCGAGTGCGGCGCCCGGACTGCGGCATGTGCAGGGCCGGGTGGCGATGGTCGACCTCGACGCGGATCCCGACTCGATCGCACCGATGGTCGAGGGGGTGCGGATCTTCGCCGGTTACTCGGGCTGGACCATCGGCCAGCTTGAGGGCGAGATCGAGCGCGACGACTGGATTGTGTTGTCGGCGTTGCCCTCTGATGTTCTGTCCGAGCCGAAGGTGGATCTGTGGGCCCGGATCCTGCGCCGGCAGCCGCTGCCGCTGTCGCTGCTGGCGACCCACCCGATCGACCTGTCGCGCAACTAGCCTCTCGGGTGCTCTAGCGGTCGCAGGACAGCGTGCACGTCCCGCATCCGCTGCCACCGCCGCTGCCGCAGCCACCCCCGGCCACCGCGGCCTGCTGCGCGTTGCGCCGCGCGACGGCGGTCGCGGCCTGCCAGCACCCTGCCGCGACGGTGCCGATCGCGCCGGCCACACAGACCACCAGGATCACCACCGACAGCGGGGCGGTCGCCGTCAGGGCCACCACGGCGCCGGCGCCCAGCATCACGGCGGCGGCCAACTGGGTGGGCGCCACGGCGCGCAGCACCTGCTGGACGTAATCGGTGGACGGGCGACGCGTCAGCGACCATGCGCCCAGCGCCGCGGTCCCCACGGCCGCGCACAGACTCAACACGGCAGCGACGAACATGGGCTTCAGAATACGGTGCCGGTGATGGGCCGACGCCGTCTATCCCTGCAGTCCCAGCAACTGTGGCGCGGGCGCCACGGCAGGAACGGCGGGAGCCGGGGGCGGCGCCGCGGGCAGCGGGGCCGCAGGTGCGCCGGCAGGCGGTGCGGCCGGGGCCGAGCCCGGCACGCTGACCTTGAAGCCGTTGACGATGGCCTCGGTGGCGTCCGCAGCGGCGACCACCTGGTCGACGCTCGTGGTGACCGAAAGCGACACCAGGTAGTGGTCGGGGCCCGCGGCGGCGATGACATGGCGGCGGGATGTGTTCAGCGTCATGTTGTTCTCGCGGTAGGTGCCTTCGATCAGCGAGGACGGCATACCGCCGAAATCGGCGAGCGACGCGTCGGTGGTGCGCCAAGCGGGCAGCTTCTGGCTGTCGATGAAGCCGTGGCTGATGGCCTCCTTGGGGTCGAACGCGCCGACCAGCTTGTACACCACCACCTGGGCGTTCGAGGAGTACAGGCCGTTG